>DASTBQ010000170.1:0-7750 GCA_035711995.1 Acidimicrobiia bacterium
ACGATGCCGGTTGGGTGACGGGATGCTGTTGACCCTACGCATTCAATGTGTGTGCTGAAGGCCGCTGCGATAACCCAGCGACTGTCCGGGCGGTGCTCATCTGCGAGCCGATCGTCACGAAAGTGCTGTTGCTACTTTTCCGCGATGGATGAACTCACACCCGTCTTGGGCCGCGTCTCGCAAGAGATCGACCTCTTCCGGCACAGTCTTGGCGGGTCACAGGTAACCCCCAAGTCAACCCGCGCAGAGGTTCGGGCGGTGTTGGACGAGCCCGTCCCCGAGTCAGGGTCCACGGCCGAGACCGTGATCGAGGAGCTCATAAAGAAGGCAGGTCCTGGGCTCATGGGTTCGGCCGGCCCCCGCTACTTCGGGTTCGTCATCGGGGGCTCCACAGACGCTGCGCTGGCCGCTGACCTCCTCACCAGTGGGTGGGACCAATGCGCATACAACGAGGCACTGTCGCCAGCGGCCCTCGCTTTCGAAGATGTCGCCGGGACATGGCTGAAGGAGCTTCTGGGTATTCCGCCGCACGCCTCCGTCGGGTTCGTCACCGGGGCTCAGGGTGCGAACAACGTGGGGCTTGCCGCGGGCCGTTGGAAGGTCCTTCGTGACGTCGGCTGGGATGTCGGCGTGGACGGCCTCTTCGGGGCTCCCCGCATCCGGGTGGTCGTAGGAGAAGAACGACATGCCACAGTCGATCGTGCCATGCGTCTGCTCGGGTTGGGCGAGGCGTCGATGGCAGTGGTGCCGGCCCGGCCCGACGGCGCCATGGACGCAGGGCTTCTGGCGGGTGTGCTCGACTCGGAGCCGGATGCGCCCACGATCGTGATTGCCCAGGCAGGCAATGTGAACACCGGTGCGTTCGACGATCTGGAGCGGATCTCAGATGAGGCGCGCCGGAGAGGCGCATGGCTTCACGTCGACGGCGCGTTTGGGCTGTGGGCGAGCGTCAGTCCCCGGCTTCGTCATCATGTCAGCGGTCTCGAGGCGGCCGACTCCTGGGGATGCGACGGACACAAGTGGCTGAACGTCCCGTACGACTCGGGATACGCGTTCTGCGCCCACCCCGACATACATGCCACGGCGATGGCCTACACCGCCGAGTACCTCACGGGTCAGGTCGCCGGCAGGGAATTCGGTGGTGGCGACTTCGTCCCGGAGTCGTCACGGCGCGCACGCGGTTTCGCCACCTGGGCGGCGATCCGATCACTCGGCCGCTCGGGGCTCATCGAGTTGATCGAGACGTGCTGCGCCATGGCCACAAGGCTTGCCGAGGGGGTGCGTTCTGTTCCTGGAGCGCATGTGGTCAATGACGTCGTCCTCAACCACGTCTTGGTGAGGGTCGGTGACGCCGAGTTCACCAATCGCGTCGAGCATCTGATTCAGGAAGAAGGCAGCGTCTGGTTGGGCGGCACGACGTGGAGAGGGGAGAGGCTGCTGCGGATCGCAGTGTCGAACTGGTCGACCCGGGAGCAGGACATCGACATGACGGTCGAAGCGATTGGTCGAGCGGTGGCCGCTGCCCGCTCGGGAACGCAACTGCCCGTTTAGCTCTCGCTCTGCCCAACGGATCACCGGCCAGCAGGGGTTGCCGGAGCCGATACAGCGCCGAACTCCCTACCTCCTTCTTGTGCGCGAAGGGTTAATTCCCAGGTGTGGGATCGAGCCCTCTCTCAGGTGGCTCGTTGGCCGATCGGGCCGCCACTCATTTCCCCGACATGATGTCGGTAGGTGACGGTGATAGAGGGCCGTCCCTGGTTTTCTGAGCCGCCCAGTGGCATCCGGTGCTATGACAGGGGGCTCAGTCGATGACAGCGCGGGACCGGGTGCGATGACGGGGGCAGAGGCTGAATTGAGAAGGGGGCCTTGAGAGAGATTCTGCACTCCACGCTCCCCGAGCGGCGAGTATGGTCGAATCCGCCGGAGGGAGCAGGTCCAGAGAAAAGGGGCTGGTGAGGACCCTGACCCTGCACCGGCTGGCACGACGCCAGTCGGCCCGGGGCTTGTCCAACTCTTACGGTTCGTGGAGGTGCCTCGGCGTATCTGCCGAGCAGTGGGAAAGGAACGTGTCTGTGCGCAACCGCTTGTCTTCTGGTCATTTGCCCAGGTCGATTGTGATCCTCGGGGTGATAGCCAGTCTCATGGTCCTGACTGTCGGGTTGGCTTCGGCGAAACCGTCCGGTTCGGGACCTGGCAACAGCCCGAATGCCAAGGTGTGCCGTGATTGGCAAGACCTCTACAAGTCCGATGGTTCCGGGTTCGCCTCCAGGGACGACTGTGTGTCCTATGCGGCCGAAGGGGGAACGGTCCACGCCGACAATCCGCTGTGTGACGACTGGGCCGAACTTTTCGACTCGCTTGGCCAGCAGTTCGACTCGCGTGAGGAGTGTGAGGCCTATGTCGATGGGGGCGGGGTTCTCTACCCGGACAACTCGCACGTTCTGATCAACCAGGTGACCGTGGACCCCCCATCGCCGACCGCCGGGATCTATGACGCATCCTGGGCGCAGTTCGGCCCGGCGGTATCAGCGACTGGTGTATCGGGCTCGCTCGTTCTCATCTTCGACTCGGGCGGCGGCTCGAACAGCGACGGCTGCGAGCCCTTGATCGGCTTTCCAGCCGGAGCCATCGCATTGGTTGCCGGTGGCGGCTGCACGTTCGTCGAGAAAGCCGAGAACGCTCAGGCTGCTGGTGCCGTCGCGGTCGTCGTCGTCAACGACGCTGCCGGTGAGCCCGTCATCATGCCGGGACCGGGGGAACTGGTGACGGTGCCTGTTGTGATGGTGTCCCTGTCCGATGGGGCCACGATCATGGCGGGTCTTCCCTCGACAGGCACCGTGAGCGCCAAGCCATAGCAGCAGGTATTCGGGCTGACGCCAAACTGACCTTCACCGCGAAGGGGCCACTCAGATATGAGCATCCTCCTGGCTCTTTTCGGGAAATCGACATCCGCCGTGACATCGCTGAACTCGGAGGGCGTCTGCGACGTGAGTCGGGAATTCGGCTTCCAGATGCGTTGATTGCAGCTACAGCCGTTGAATACAAGTTGCGTCTCTTCACACGGAATCGCTCCCCTTCGACGGGATCCGGGGTTTGCGAATCCGCGATACTGGGTGAGCTCACGCCGCGCGCTTGGGAAGTAGGTGCGGGCCTCGACTGGTTCTGGCTAGCGCTGGGCGTGGCTCTCGACATCGCCTCGTACTCGGGCAGTGCATGGGGCAATCGGGACAGATCGACAGCTACCGCTCACCTTCACCGGCGTAATCGGCAGATCAGCCGTCGTGAACCGGGTCGCCGGGAGGCCCGGTGAGAGCGAGTTCCAGCACGACCCGACCTTTGCTCTGCTGACCACCGGCGAGGCCCTGGTCTCGCCGTTTGACAGCTAGGGCCGCAGCGGGGCCCCTGCCCGAGACGTGTCACCGTCGGTGACATCTCGACTGCGGGAGCGTCGGACGTCTTCGTGACCGATGCCACGGCCAGGCTGAGCGTGACACGCTGGACTGACCCTCTGGCTCTTTGTTGGGGGGGGGTTCAGGCTGCGGCACAAAGTCCTTGGCTCGAGCCGGGAAGTCCATGGTCAGGGTGTGGCGGGCGTCCTCCATCGCGAGTGGATGAACGGGCTTCTCGACCGGTTCCTCGTCAACCGGTGTATGTCAGCCAGGCCTTAGGATCTCTGCAGGCCAACCAGCCAGGAGACCCGGCTGTGCTCAAGCTGCGACAAATCCGTGAAGCCATTAGCCAGAGCCTCTTCTTCGTCCCGATGCTGTTCGTCCTGGCCGCGGTGGCGCTCGGCCAGGCCATGCTCTGGGTCGACGATCGGGTCGAAGGCCTGCCGACCCAATTCACCGCGACCGTCGACAGCGCCCGTGCCGTCCTTTCGGTCGTGGGGGGTGCCACCCTCACCTTCGCCGGTATTGCCTTTTCGGTGAGTCTGCTGCTGATTTCGCTGGCCGCCAGTCAATACTCGCCTCGCGTCGTGCATGGCTTGTTCCGCGACCCTTACAACAAGCGGATCATGGGGATTGTGGTGGGGACCTTCACCTATTCCCTGGTGGTGCTCCGTGCCGTCAGGGGGCCGTTGGAGGAAGGCAGCGAGGCAGTCGTCCCCAGCCTGTCGATTCTCTTGGCGGTGGCTCTCGGGATCATCTCCGTCCTCTCCATCGTCTCGTTCATCAGTCACAGCGCACATTCGATGGATGTATCCCAGATCCTCCAAGACGTCACCGAAGAAGCCCTGGAGAACATTCGAGCCAACTGGCCGGAACCGGGAGAGGAACCCGCAACTCCATTCGCCGAGCCTCCACCGCCCGACGATGGATTCGACGTCAGATTCGAACGCGACGGCTGGATCCAGCAGATCGACCACAGGGCGTTATTGGGAGCGTTGGAGCCGGGAGCGACACTGTGGCTGGCCACCGTGCCTGGCCGTTTTGCGATCCCTCATTCGACGATCTGCACCATTGCTCCGCCGCCGGAGGATGTGGAAGCGACGAGACGACGGGTCGTCAAGGCCGTCGTTCTCGGCGAAACCCGCACCATGCAGCAGGATGCCGCGTATGGAGCCCGCCAACTCGCCGATGTCGCACTCAAGGCCCTCTCACCCGGCATCAACGACCCGACAACGGCCCAGGATGCTCTGTTCCATCTCGGAGCAGTGGTGGGAGAGATGCTCACGCGGAATCCACCGCCGCGTTTGATCGAAGGGGACGAGGGGCGACGCCTGGTATCGCCGGACGAGGTCACTCACGATGGTCTGGTGGCTAGCGCATTCGACGAGGTGAGGGTGGCCTCGGCCAGTCAGCCGACCGTGCAGATCTACCTGCTGGCGCTTCTCAAGCTCTTGATCGACGCCCTCGAAGGTCGACAACGCCACGAAGCCCGGGCCGCCCTGCAGAGACAGGCCGAACTGGTGGTGGCGACCGGTGAGCTCGCCACCCTCACCGAGGAGGACCATCGGCGCGTTCGCGACGCATACCAGCGGAAGTTCCGGCCGTTGTCGTAGGCGATCCGTACTCGGATCGGTCGCGGTTGCGTGAGATCAGATCGACTCGAGGGCAGACACCGTCGTCTCCAGCGCCTCCTTGGCGTCGGCGAAGAACATGAGGGTCTTGTCGTCGTAGAACAGGGGATTGTCGATCCCGGCGAAACCAGGTGACAGGCTGCGCTTGACGACGATGACCGTGCCCGCCCGGTTGACGTTGAGAATGGGTATCCCGCGTTCCTGATTCTGCCGTTCCTGCGTATCCTCCGACTCTTCTGGGCGTTCAGGATCCTCCGCACCGGCAGGGTGTTGTCCTCGGCCCTGCGATCGTCCCGATCGGCACGGGGCCTGGTGGGGAACAGGGTCGGATGGCTGGCAGTCATCTCTGCCATCACGATCCTGGGCAGCAGCCAGCTCCTCTACGAGTTCGGAGTCTACGACGAGTACGGTCAGGCGCTCCACGCCGCTGCCCTGGCGGCGGGAGCCTCTCGGTCGGCCAGACGGGTTTGCGCAAGTCCTTGACGTGGCTCTAGCGGTGTTCTCTCTGATTGTCTCCGCGGCTCTCCCGGGACAATCCTATTTCCTCCGGTACCGGCGACCTGGAGGGCGACATGGCCGGGCTCCCTGACGCCGACTGAAGCTTCTCGAAACGCGGGCTGCAGCTGAGTTGGAAGAGACGACCACCCCCCACTCAGGCCGCCTTGAGAAACGTCTCCAATCCCCAACGTTTGGGTGCGTGATCGCTCTACGTCCCTCGTTCTAGTGGTTTCTGATTGCGTTGTGCGGATCATCCACTCCCGCACGTCGAGGGCGCCCGGGTGAATGGCTCGTGTGGGAGTCGTGTCCGTCGAGAAATCGTCTTTCTCGACCCATCGCCAGATCGCGGTGACGTCGCCACGGGTGAACCGGTCGAACAGCCAGACCGGCATCGGAAATGCGGAGGGGTCCTTACCCATGACCTCGCGATAGATTTCGCGGCACTCGGCAAGACTCTTCACGTCGGCCACCAATACGAGGCTGTCTCCGATATACCTTTCCGGCTGGCCGAACACCGACCCCGCCACCACTCCGACGTCTTCCACCGCGAGCCAGGCGATCCCCTTGTCCTCTCCACTGATCCGCGGCCAGATCAGCCAGGTCCCGACCGACGGGTAGTACTTCTTGTCGGTCATCAGCTCCATGAACGCCTCGGGCCGCAGGCTGGTGACGGGCAGTTCGATGCGCCTCATGTGATCTTCGACATCGAGTTTCGCCTCCCACGAGGGGATCCCCGTTCCTCGTTCCCCGGTGCCGGCAGCGCCATCTCTGCGCGAGAGTCCATTGGTCTTCTGGATCTGCCAGGTTGGAGGCGAAGCCCTCGGACCGCAGCCACATCCCCTCAGGCATGTGGTTCACCGGCAACTTCCCGACTCTCGACAGGCATTTCCAATCCTCCGTTCCCGGGCTCTTCTTCGTGGGGTCGGCTTCGGCGGCGGCGTTCGGCCCGCTGATGAGATTCGTTCTTGGCGCGCGTTTCACGGCCCGTGTCCTCGAGCGCCGACTGGCGTGAGGTCGCGCGCGTGGAGTGCCACGTTGACCTTTGAGGACGGCGAGACGGGGCATCTGATCTACTGCGTGCCCCCCTGACAGGGTCCACCCTTGGTCTTCACAGGGTCGCCCGCAGACCAGCTCCAACCTCCCATCGGAATGAGGTGGTGTTGACAAAATGGCATACGACTTCGTATGCTGAATCGCATGCCAAGCACCAGCGTTCGAGTTGATCGCGAGACGCACGAAGAGCTCAAGAAGCTGGCTCGGGATCTCGGTACGACCGTGGGGGAGGCGGTGGCCATCGCAGCTCGCAGGCTGCGCCAGCAGCGAATCGGTCGTGATCTGAAGGCACCATTGACCGAAGCCGAGACGAGCTGGCTCGATGCTGATCTCGGGTGACGTCGTCGACCTAGACCTCGGTTCTCCCAAGGGCCGTGAGGCCGGTCGTCGACGGCCGGTCGTGGTGATAACTGCCCAAGAAATCCTTGATGAATCGGCGAATGTCGTTCAGGTTGTTCCCTTGACATCCACTATCCGGCCATTCGGGTCAGAAGTGGCGATCGCTGCGGATGAGTCCAATGGCCTGGTCTCCGACTCCGCCGCACAATGCCAACACATCAGGTCGGTATCGCTCGAGCGTGTCGAGTCGGTGAGGGGGAACGTCGGCGCCGCGACTCTCGCTGAGATTCGCGAAGTGCTTGGCCTCATCCTCGACATCAGCTGACGTCGTTTCCGCGATCGGGAATCGCGCCCAGCGAGTTGGCAAATCCCCTCTCTCGCAGGGCGAATTGGCTGGGGTTAGTGAACCGTCTCAAACTCCCGTATGACGCCAAGTTCTCGACGGTCGCCAAGGCGATGGGGAGTCAGGGACACCCGGAAGTGCGCAGGTACTGTCGGCACTCGTCTTCGGTCAGGGTTCGTGTCAGCGAGTCACGAACCTGGTCCACCATGGCGTCAGCGTCTGTCGGTATCGCGGCGATGAGATTGTTGCTCTGCATGTAGTACAGCGTCGACCCGTCCGGGCTGAAGCCGTGGCTCAGCACGTCGATCTGTCCGCGCACGTCGATCTCCATGAGGAAGTCGCCCGACTCGATGTCCCAGAATCGGTAGAAGCCGTCATGGGCGGATGTCACCAAGAGTCCATCGGCGGTGGGGATGGCCCGAACGGTGTTGCCACTGCTGACCTCCTGGTTGAAGACCACGAACTTGTCTTGTGACGCTCCGGAGTCCATGAGTCCG
>DASTBQ010000171.1:0-11723 GCA_035711995.1 Acidimicrobiia bacterium
GGTTTGGGCTTCACCCACGTCGAGCTTCTTCCGGTCATGGAGCACCCCTTCTTCGGATCGTGGGGCTACCAGACGACGGGCTACTACGCCCCCACTTCTCGATACGGGACACCCCAGGACTTCATGGCCCTCGTCGACGCCCTCCATCAGGCGGGCATCGGGGTCTATCTGGACTGGGTGCCGTCGCACTTCCCCAACGACGAGCACGGTCTCGGATTCTTCGATGGCACACATCTCTATGAGCATGCCGACCCCCGGCAGGGAATCCATCCGGATTGGGACACCTATGTCTTCGACTACGGCCGGGCCGAGGTCCCTGCGTTCCTGATCAGCAACGCTCTGTTCTGGCTCGACAGGTATCACGCCGACGGTCTCCGTGTCGACGCCGTGACGTCGATGCTCTATCTGGACTATTCGCGCCCGGCAGGCGAATGGGTGCCAAATCCGAATGGAGGGAGGGAAAACCTCGAAGCGATCGCCTTCTTACGCCGGCTGAACGAGACGGTGTACTCCGCCTACCCCGACGTCGACATGATCGCCGAAGAGTCGACTGCGTGGCCCATGGTGAGCAGACCCACCTCAGACGGCGGGCTCGGCTTTGGGTTCAAGTGGGACATGGGATGGATGCACGACGTCCTCGACTACATGGAGCAGGAACCGATAAATCGGCGATACCACCACAGCCGTCTGACCTTCCGGTCGATGTACGCATTCACCGAGAACTTCGTCTTGCCGTTGTCCCACGACGAGGTAGTCCACGGCAAAGGGTCACTGCTCTCGAAAATGCCGGGCGACAGATGGCACCAGTTCGCCAACCTGCGACTACTCCTCTGCCAGCAGTACACCCAACCGGGTAAGAAACTGCTCTTCATGGGGGGCGAGCTGGGTCAATCCTCGGAATGGGACCACGACGGAGGGTTGCGATGGCCGGATGAGGACGATGGGCTGGCGGCCGGGGTCGCGCGTTTCGTTGGCGATTTGAATCGAATCTATCGCGACTACCCGTCGCTGCACAGGTTGGACACAGTCTCCGAGGGCTTCGAGTGGGTAGTTGCAGACGACGCCGCAAACAGTGTTCTTGCCCACGTCAGGTCGGCACCCGATTCCCCACCGATGCTGGTCGTTCACAACCTGACACCCGTCCCCCGGCCCGACTACCGGATAGGTGTCCCCCAACCCGGCAGATGGATCGAGTTGCTCAACAGCGATGCCCGGATCTATGGCGGGACCGGATCGGGGTTTCTCGGTGGGGTGGCCACCAGCGATCCTTCGGTGCCGAGTCACGGAAGACCCGAGTCGCTGCTCCTCTCACTTCCGCCGCTGGCGAGCGTCGTGTTGGTGGCCGAATCGATCTAGTTTGACGTGGTTGGCAAAGACCCACGTCTGCATCCATGGGCACTTCTACCAGCCGCCACGGGAGAACCCGTTCACCGGGCTGGTGGATGACCAGCCGAGCGCGTCTCCGTATTCGAACTGGAACGAGAGAATCGACGCCGAGTGTTACACGCCGAACTCACACGCCACCGTGCTCGGAGACGACGAAACCGAGTTGCTCAGTCTCGACAACTACGAGTGGATCAGTTCGGACTGGGGCCCGACCCTGCTGCGGTGGCTGGAAGAGCATTCCCCCACGACCTACGGCTCGATTGTCACCGCCGACCGCAAGTCCATCGCGCGGTTCGACGGTCACGGCAGCGCCATCGCCCACGCCTACAACCACACGATCCTGCCGCTGTCGACCAGTCGGGACAAACGGACTCAAATCCTGTGGGGCATCGCCGACTTCGAGCATCGCTTCGGACGGTCGCCTGAAGGGATGTGGTTGCCCGAGACAGCGGTCGACCTGGAGAGCCTCGACATCATGGCCGCTCAAGGCATCAGATTCACCGTCCTCGCCCCGTATCAGGCCAGGACCGTGTATCGAGATGGCGAGACATTCGACGTCACGGGTGGTTCGATAGACACCACGGTCCCGTATCTGGTGCGACTCCCAACCGGTGGTGAGATCGCCGTGTTCTTCTACGACGGCCCCCTATCCCAGGAGATCGCGTTCGACGGGTTGCTCGAGGATGGGGTCCTTCTGGCCAACCGAATCGCCGATGCGGCGGGGAGTGCCGATGGCCCAGTGCTCGCCCATGTGGCGACAGACGGTGAGACCTTCGGGCACCATCACCGGTTCGGGGAGATGGCATTGGCCAAGGCGATCACGACCCTCGATGCACGAGATGACATCGTCCTGACCAACTACGCGGCGTTTCTAGACATCGGTCCGCCGGCCGCCGTCGTCGAGATCGCCGAGAACACCTCGTGGAGCTGTGCCCACGGGGTCGAGCGGTGGCGGTCGGACTGTGGCTGCAGCACCGGACTCAACCCCGGTTGGACCCAGCAGTGGCGAGCACATCTCCGGGCGTCACTCGATTTCCTCAGGGACACGCTCGTTCCAGAATTCGAGAGGTTGGGTGGCGAACTGTTGGCTGACCCATGGAATGCACGCGATAGGTACGTCGAGGTGTTGTTGGGGGCCTCTCCGACGACATTCCTGGCCGAACACCAGCTTCGCCCGCTCGGTCGAGACGAATCAGCCCGTGCCGTCGACCTGCTGGAGATCCAACATGCAGCGATGCTGATGTACACGTCATGTGGATGGTTCTTCGACGACGTCAGCGGGATCGAAACAGTCTTCGTGTTGAGACAGGCGGGCCGCGTCATCGACCTGGCTAGACGGACCACGGGGATGGATCTCGAGCCCCACTTCCTGGATCTACTCGAACCAGCCCTGTCCAACCACGACGGAATGTCCGGGCGTGATGTCTACGAGAAGCACGTGTCGCATCACATGCCCACTTGGTTCGGCTGAGCCTCATTCGCCGGGCGTATACATCGTCGCCTGATAGTCCCGGAGCATCCGCGCCGAAACGACTCGAGGGCCCAGGGTCCGCCAGGCGTGGCGGATTCGTCCCAAGAACACCGGTCTGGCGGTGTGGTACTCATTGCTGATGGCGGCGATCGTCTCCAGCATCGACGTGGCCTCTTCGAAGTCCCGATGCCCTTCGTCTGCGGCCCCGCTTGCTTCGATCGACCAGCCGTTGACACCGTCGAACATCTCGGCCCACCAGCCATCGAGGACCGAGCAGTTGAGCACGCCATTGAGGACAGCCTTCTCGCCACTCGTCCCCGAGGCCTCCCGGGGTTGGATGGGGTTGTTGAGCCACACGTCGGCTCCTTGGACCATTGCGTGACCCACGCTCATGTCGTAGTCGGCGATGAATGTGATCCGGCCGTGGAGCTCGGGTGTCTCGGCGGCATCGATGATCTCGGTAACTAGATGTTTGCCGGGACCATCTGTGGGGTGAGCCTTACCGGCGAAGACGAGGTGCACCGGTCGCGAGTCGTCGGCGAGGAGATCACGAAGTAGATCCAGTCGGCGGAGAAGCAACGTCGCCCGCTTGTAAGGAGCGAACCGCCTCGCAAAACCGACGATCAATGCTTCGGGATTCAGCTTTGTCCGGGTTCTCGCTTCGATGAGCGTCGCCAGCGTCTCCGACGATCGGTGACGGGCCACGAGCAGGCTCTCGTCGTCGATCGCCTCCACCCGATCCCAGGCCTGGGCCGAACCATTCGCCCAATCCCGAGTACCCAGCGCCTCGTCTAGCAGGCTCTGCATGTGCTCACCGGTCCACGACCTGGCGTGGACGCCATTTGTGACGTGCCCGATAGAGTCACCGATGCCGACTCCGGCGAACAGCTTCCGACTGACCTGGCCGTGCAGCCGGGAGACACCGTTAGCCCTGACCGAACTACGCAGACACAGTGCAGCCATGTTGAACTTGTCAGGATCGTGAGGATCGACGCCTAGCTCCCAGAGCTCGTCCACCGACATCTCCCACCGGGTCGACCACACTTCCAGGTAGGGCTGAAGCGTGTGGCGCTCGAATCTGTCGATTCCGGCAGCAACTGGGGTGTGGGTCGTGAAGACAAGACCGTCACGGATTCGTTCGACTGCGGCGCCCAGATTTCCATCGGAGATGACCCGATCGATCAAAGCGAGGGTGATGAAGCCAGCATGCCCCTCGTTGAGATGGTGCAAACCGATCTCGAACCCGCAAGCCTCGAGGGCGAGCGCCCCACCGACACCGAGGACCATCTCCTGGTCGATTCGATGTTGGCGGGACCCGACGTAGAGACGATCGGTAATTGTTCGATCGGCATCAGCATTGGACAGGACGTCGGTGTCGAGGAGGAGCAGAGTCGTGCGCCCCACCTCCATCCGCCATACCCGCGCCAAGACGTCTCGACCAGGAAACGGGATGGAGACGACTTTGCCCGTGTCATCGGCGCCTACTCCGTCGGGATCGACCTCCCCGTATGTCTCCACTTGACGACGGTTGGCGATCACCTGGTGGAACACCCCCTGGCGATAGAAGAGACCAACACCGACGAGACCGACGGACAGGTCGCTCCCGGTCTTGAGATGATCCCCGGCCAGGATGCCAAGGCCACCGGCGTACTGGGGCAGGAGGGCCGTGAGCCCGAACTCCGGAGAGACATATGCGATGGTCGCAGCAGGACGCGTGGCTTCGAGATGGTCGAGCTGGGCCATGACGTGACTCAGAAGCTCGATGAACCCGGCGTCGCCCTCCAGTTGGCGCAGGCGGGTGTCGTCGAGTCGGTCGACCAACAACACTGGGTGTGTTTCATCATCGACGCCCGGCACCAGATCGAGAAGCCGGCGCCACTCGGCTGTGTAAGTCCAAGCATGATTCGAGGCGAGACGTCTCAGGTCACCTCTGAGGTCACTGGACATCGGACCTCCTTCCCACACCAAAGCGCCACCGACCCGGCGTTGATGGCGGCGGTCACTCTACGACAGCGACGCGAGTATTCCGATCCCCGACCTCGGATTGCCACCTACTTGGTGCCGACAGCTTCACGTTCCACTAAGTTGACACCCGGTCCAGTGAGGAGGAGCCGTTGGCAGAGATCAAGATGGAAGATCTGGGAAAGATCTACCCCGACGGCACCAGGGCCGTCGGCGATGTGGACCTGACGATTGAGGATGGTGAGTTCCTAGTACTGGTCGGTCCTTCGGGTTGTGGCAAGTCGACGATCCTCAGGATGATCGCCGGTTTGGAGGACATCTCCGAAGGCACGATGTCGATCGCAGATCGCATCGTCAACGACGTCGCCGCCAAAGATCGCGACATCGCCATGGTCTTCCAGAACTACGCCCTCTACCCCCACATGAGCGTGTACGACAACATGGCCTTCGGACTCAAACTGCGCAAGTTCTCCAAGGACGAGATCAAGCGCCGGGTAAACGAGGCAGCGGAGATCCTCGAGATCACCGACTATCTCCAGCGCAAGCCCAAGGCGCTCTCGGGTGGACAGCGCCAGCGAGTGGCGATGGGTCGCGCCATCGTCCGTGAGCCGGCGGCGTTCTTGATGGACGAGCCACTGTCCAACCTCGACGCCAAGCTCAGGGTTCAGATGCGCGCCGAGTTGGAGCGTCTCCACAACAGATTGGGGACGACAACGGTGTACGTGACACATGACCAGGTCGAAGCGATGACACTGGGCGACCGGGTCGCCGTCCTGCGACCAGTCTCACGAGAACGCCCGTACAACCTCCAGCAGGTCGGTCCCCCCGCAGAGCTGTATTCGGAGCCCAACAACCTGTTCGTAGCAGGATTCATCGGGAGCCCCGCGATGAATCTCACCTACGGTCACCTCGAGACCGAAGGCGACTCCGTCTACGCCGTCCTTCCCAACACGAGGCTCAAGGTCGACAGACCCACACTCGACGGGCACCCCGGTCTGGAGAATCACACCGGCGAAGAGCTGGTCGTGGGGCTACGTCCCAGCGGTCTCGAAGCCGCCTCGGTGGTGGGTCACGACCCCGATCGCAATCTCGAGGCGAAGGTGGAGGTCACCGAGATGCTCGGAGCGGACACCTACATCCACTTCACGATCGACCGTGCTCCTGTGGTGACTCCTGACATCGAGGAGTTGCTTGCCGACACGGGGCGCGAAGTCAGCTCCCTTGGCGACAAGACCAACTTCATCGCTCGGGTCAGCCCGGACATCAACGTCAATCGAGGCGACACGGTCCAGCTCACGGTCGACTGCGCGAAACTCCACTTCTTCGATCCTGTGTCCGGCCAGCGCATCGGTGCCAAGCAACCGGCGCACGCCTAGGTCTGATCTCGACCAGGGCCGGCGGGTCTCAGCGGATCCATGTCTCCGTGTTCGCAGAAAGGACGCCTTCGCGGTGCTCCTCACTCGCCAGAAGGACTCGCAGAGCCCGCCGATAGAGGTTGAGGATGGAGCCCGGATCTGCCGACTGGATCGCCACCGATTCCGAAGAGAGGGTGGACTTCCCGATAGTCGGTACGTCGTAGCCTCCAGCGTTGAGAGGTGAGGCGTACCAGGGGTTCACCCAGATGGCTTCGACGCCGAGAGATTGCAGGTAGGGAATCCTCGACATGATCCCTTCGATGTCGCCGGTGCCGTCGCCGTTGCTGTCCGCGAACGACCTCACGTAGGCCTGACACGGCGTGGCGCCACCAGGGAGGAGACATCGGGCGAGTATGGCTGGGCAGGTCGTTTGCGCCAAGGTCTAGTAGCCGTCGGGGCCCTCCTCGACCCACGTGACGGTTTCGGGATCAGCCATCTCTATCCCCTTGTAGACCGGAGCCCGAAGATGATCGTCGTGGGTCCACTCCTTGTACTCGACGTTGACCACGATCCCCGGTTCCACCCAGCGGGGTCGGCCTCCGGGCACTATCACGTCGTTGATGAACGGACTGGTCTCCCGGCCCAACTGGGACAGGGCATCGTGGAACATACGGAGTGATGAATCATTGAACCCCGAGCCGACAGCTCCGATCCAGCGCAGACCCTGGGGTTGATAGAGCCCGACGAGGATCGATCCGAAGGTGGAGGACCTGCCGCCGTCGCCGGGCAAGTACCCGCCTACGACCGCTCTGATGGTGTGGCGTATCGAGATCTTCTTCCAGTCCTCGGTTCGCCGTCCCGGCAAGTACCGCGAGCCGAGACGTTTCGCCACGATGCCTTCCATACCCATCTCTCTGACCGCGGCGAAGAGTCCGGTCCCGGACTCCGGGGTCGCATCGGGGACCACGATGGGAGGCGGCAGCTCGAGACGGGTGAGGATCTCCCTTCGCTCCTCATAGGCCAGCTGGGTTACATCCGCTCCGTGGAAGAGGACGTCGAAGACGACCAGATTGACCCCAACCCGAGCGCCGGTCCCGGTTCCGCCGAACCCGGTGCGACGCTGCAGCAGCGAGAACGACGGGCGCCCTGCATCGTCGAAAGCAACGATCTCTGCATCGAGGACCACACCATCGGGTATCTCCAGACCCGATACCTCCGGGAACGGTCCGGACAGGTCGAGACCGCGACGGGACCGCGCCCTGACAACACCGCCTTCGGCACCGACGATTGCCCTGTAGCCGTCCCACTTGACCTCGAACCACCAACCAGGATCGTCGAACGGGCGATCGAGCCTCGATGCGAGCATCGGCTCGAAGTCGGGCAGTCTCACCCCGGGCCCAATTCCTCCCTGACCAGCCTGTTGACCAGACCTCCATCGAGATCCTTGCCATGCTCCCTCATGAGCTGGCCGATGACCCGTCCCGCGGCCTTGGGGTCGCCGGCGACTCCGAGATCCTGGATGGCGGCTACCACCAGCCCTCGCGTGGTTTCCTCGTCGAGAGTCTGCGGTAGCCATCGCGACAGATAGTCGACCTCGTAGGCGAGCTTTGCTGCCATTGCCGCTCCTCGCTCTCCCAGGTCCTCGTACTCGGCGCGCGATTTGTCCATCTTCTTCACGTACGAGGCGATCACTCTCTCGTAGAAGTCATCGTCGACCTCACCGGTGAAGTCGGCCGCGCTGCGAGCTGTGGCGATCTCGGTCTGGACCTGACGGATCACATCACGACGTGGCGCGTCCTTGGTTTTCATGGCGTCGGTGAGCTCGGCGGAGAGTTGTTCGGCGATGGTCATTCTTCGCTCCGAAGGATCGCGCTGATCGACCCGGGGTCGTCGGTGATGATGCCCGTCACCCCGAAATCGGCCAACTCACGAGCCCGGTCAGCATGGTTGACAGTCCAGGTGTAAACGTCGACGTCCTCGTTTAACCCTTGAGTGATCAGGGAATGGTGGGGAACCAAGGCGGAATGCCCAACGTCCAAGCAGTGTTTGACAGCTTCATCGAGGGAAACGTCCGTCGTGATCACCAGACCGGTTGGCACGTCTGGGAACACTCTCCGGACTTTCGCGACAGTGTCGGGGTTGAAACTGGTGACGAGGTCGCCGGGTCGGGCCCGGGCCGCCGCCTCCAGAGCAAGACGATGATCCGGTTCGAATCCTGGATCGATCGGCAGATTCTTGACCTCCATCTGGACCGGTGTGCCTGGTAGAGCCGCCATGGCCTCGTCGAGCAAGGCGGGGTGATGGAAGCCACCGAGGTCGAGGAGACACAACGTCGACCATGGCGTTTCCGACACCAGATGCCCGCCCATGATCGGATCGTGTGACAGGACGAGCTTGCCGTCGCCGGAGCGGCGAACGTCGAGTTCGACCATGTCGGCGACAGTGGCGGCGGCCATGAAACCGCTCAGGGTGTTGTCCGGATACCGGCTCGGCCACCCACGGTGGCCGACCACGGTGATCTGGTCGTTTGCAGCAATCAATCCGAAAAATCCGTTTACAACCCGGGAAACTGACAGTACCGTTCTGACCGGAATCCCACCAAGCACCACGGGTGAATCTCGTTTCGGTGTCCTTGTGAAAAAGATCACAAAGTAAGGAAAGCATGACCCTCACAACCATCACCACAGACTGGCGGGACCTCGCCTCCTGTCGGGACTCGGAGCCTTCGCTCTTTTTCCCGGTCGGGACCACAGGTCCGGCGGTCGAGCAGATCGAGGCCGCCGTGGCCATCTGCAACACCTGCATGGTTCGTGAAGACTGTCTGCAGTACGCACTGGAGACCAATCAGGAATCCGGCGTCTGGGGTGGCTACGCCGAGGACGACCGTCGTCGTCTTCGCAAGCGTTGGCTCGCCGAACGACGTCGTCGCTCCGTCTGAACGAACCAGATCCGAGTGAAGTGGCGCCCACGGGCGCCTCTTCTTCGTTACGGCCCGAGGTCGCGTCTACCCCGGAGCGAAACCGACGGTGTGACCGCCCTCGGTGTCCTCCATCTCGATGAACGCCACGCTGCGAGCAGGGATGCCGACCGTGCGACCTCTGGAGTCGTTGAACCACCCGAGACCGTTCTCGAGGATGGCGGCCTCCATCGTCTTGCGGAACGCCTTGGGGTCGTCGATCTCTATCTCGAGGAGCTTGTCGGTGGTGCTGATGCCAATGCGAACCTTCATTCGGCGATCGTAACCCCCTTCAAATCGCTGGGTAGCCGGCATACGTTCGAGACGTGGGGCGTCCTTTGCTGATAGTCGGCCTGGTGGGATTGCTGATGGCCACCGGTATCGCCGGGGCGGATCCGGCCCATGAAACCAGGCTCCCGATCGGTTCCACCGCGGAACCAGTCGAACCGAGCCCACCGGATCAGGTGGTCGTCGTCCCTGGCGACCATCTCTGGAAGATCTCCGAACGCCACGTCGAGGCCACAATGCCCGGTCGGCGCATCGCCCCCTACTGGCTCGAAGTGATCGAAACCAACCGTCCCAGGCTTCGTTCCGGCGATCCCGATCTGATCTACCCGGGTGAGGTGATACTGCTACCCGAGATCAGCGAACAGCCGTGAACTTGTACACGGCCCCCTCGAACGTCGTCACGTAGAGCTCCCCATGACCGTCGAGGGCAAAGCTCGTGATCTGACCCACCGGACCACCTAGATCGGCAGTCCAATCCCGATCGTCTGTGACCTGTCCATTCACGAACTTGAAGCCCCGAATCCATTGGGTTACCCAGTCCGCGTAGAAGTAGGTCCCCGCGATCTCCGGGATCTCCTCCCCGCGGTACACGAACCCCCCGGTTATCGAGAGACCGGTGACAGCGCCCGGGTCGTCTTCGGGTGCCTGGTGGATGTAGGTGAGAACAGGTGAGGTGTAGTCCTCGGGGTTGCAGTCGTCCAGATGGAAACACCGGGGGCCTTCCATGTCCGACCATCCGAAGTTGTCACCCCCTGGTGCCATCGGGACCACGTTGACTTCTTCGTATTTGTCGTGGCCCACGTCCCCGATGTACACCAGGCTTTCGACGGGATCTATCGAGAATCGCCACGGGTTGCGAAGCCCGTAGGCCCACACCTCAGGCATCCCCCCGCCCTCCACGAATGGATTGTCCGCCGGAACCGCGTAGGGGTCACCGTTGTCGACGTCTATCCGGAAGATCGTCCCGTATGGAGTGTTGGGATCTTGGCCCTGGGTACGGCTGTCCGCACCGTCACCCATCGAGACCCAGAGGTAGCCGTCGGGGCCGAATTGAACACCGCCGCCGTAGTGACGGATGTCGGTTGCGTTGGGGGGCTGCTCGAACTCGAAGATGACCTTCTCGCTCGTGACCAGCGCGAGGTTGGGGTCGTCGGGGGAGACGGCGAACTCTGACAACTGGCGGTTGCCGCCCTTGTCGGTGTAATAGACGAAGAACCGGCCGTTGTTGGCATAGTCGGGATGGAAAGCGAGTCCCAGCAGGCCCTGCTCGACACCGCCCGCAAGCACCAGGTCCTGAAGGTCGAGGAACGCCGGATCGAGCATGGTTCGGTTGGCGTCGAGGATCCGGATCACACCCACCCGCTGGGCCACGAACAGCCGGTCGTCACCCGTCGGCGCGGCCAGAGTCGAGGGTTGTCGGAAACCGTCGAAAACCAGGTCGAGACTCACCGACTGCAATTCCGCCAGGTCCGTCGGTGTCGAGGTGGGCGTGGTGGATGACCCGGCATCACCCGGCGTCGTCGTGCTGCCCCCGGATTCTCCCGGGTTCGTCGTCGCGTCGTCACCCGGTGTGGTGGTCGTCGATCCAATCGCCCCCACATCTGGTTCTCCGCCACCGTCGCCACCACTCCCCAGGACCCTCAGGAAGAAGAAGGCAAGGATGAATAGGGCTACGAGGATCACGAGAAGGGTCCGATAGCGGGCGTGAGCAGCTTGAGGCGGTTCGCGGTGTCGGGCGGTCACGGAGTAGTGGATTGTATGTCCGGCGTTGTCAAAAGCCCGATCGGGGCTATTCGTTCTCGCCCAGGAAGATCTCAGACACCGACGAGTCCATGAAGATCGCCTGCAGGGTCTCGGCGAGGATCGGGGCTATCGAGAGGACGACCACGTTGTCGAGTGCCTGGATGTCTGAGCTCACCGGAAGGGTGTTGGTGACGATCACCTCTTCGATCGGGGCGTTCTTTATCCGGTCGAGGGCGGGTTCGCTGAAGATGCCATGAGTGGCTGCGATCCTCACGCTCTTGGCGCCGAACTCCTTAACCATCTCGGCGGCGTTGCAGACGGTGCCGGCGGTGTCGATCATGTCGTCGACGATCACCACGTGCCGATCGGTGACTTTCCCCGCCATCGAGAGGGCTTCGGACTTGTTGTGCTCCCCCGGGTCACGACGCTTGTAGATGAAGGCCACCGAACCGCCAAGGTGCTTGGCATACCGCTCCGCCCGTTTCACACCGCCGGCGTCCGGAGACAGGATCGTCCGCTTCTCGTCATCGAGTTTGTCGGTGAGATAATCGGTGATGATGGG
>DASTBQ010000172.1:0-12312 GCA_035711995.1 Acidimicrobiia bacterium
ATGCAGGGTCATCTCTACTTCCCCCGTGACGAGACCTGGGAGCCGCAATTCACGGTCATCTACACGCCGACCCTTCGCGCAGAGGGCAAACCTGACGACAGATTGATCGTCGTCGACCTCGAAAACTGGGTGACCCGTGTCTTTGGTTCGGACTACTTCGGCGAGTCGAAGATGGGCGGGCTCCGCATGTGGAACAAGCTCGTCTACGACCTCGGCGGGCTCGGGTGCCACGCTGGCCTCAAGACCTATCCGGCGAGCGCGACCCGGAGCGGAGTCGAAGAGTCAATGCTGATAATCGGTCTCTCGGGAACGGGCAAGACCACGACCACTTTCAGGCAGCAGGCTGAGTCGCTACCGGTCCAGGACGACTTCGTGGCGTTGATGCCCGGTGGCGTCGTCCACACCACGGAGGCTGGTTGCTTCGCCAAGACCTATGGACTGGATCCCGGTGACGAGCCCACCATCTACGGGGGCACCACGCGGCCTGACGCGTGGCTGGAGAATGTTGCCGTTGCCGAGGATGGGACTGTCGACTTCTTCGACACGAGCTACACCGCGAACGGACGGTGCACTTTCCCCCTGGCCAACATCAGACACCGTGACCCCCGTGATGTCCCACCAGCCAAGTACCTGCTGATCCTCAACCGGAGCGACCATGTGATCCCTGCGGTGGCCCGTCTCGATCGCGCCCAGATCCCGGCCTATTTCATGCTCGGAGAGACCAAAGGAACCTCGGCAGGTGGCGCGGCCGAGGCCGGGAAGAGTCTTCGTGTCCCCGGGACCAACCCATTCTTCTTCAACGACGATTCGCTTCAGGGCAACCGTCTCCTCGAACTGCTGGAAACGATGCCTGACCTCGAGGCCTACGTCTTGAACACGGGCAGAGTCGGTGGAGAGGGGGAAGGATCGAAGAAGGTTCGCATCCCCGACTCGTCGGCGATAGTTCAGGCGATCGTGGAGGGCACCATCGACTGGCGGACCGATCAGGACTTCGGATACCAGGTGGCCGGGTTCGTTCCCGGGGTGGATGATCAAGAGTTGCTCCAGCCCCGGCGTCTCTACGAGAGGCAGGCGCGCCTCGAAGACTACGAGTCGATCGTTGCCCGGCTCAAGAAGGAGCGTGTGGAGTATCTCTCCGGGTACACGGCCCTCGACCCGGCGGTCCTCGATGGGCTGGGCGGCTAGGCCGAATCCACCGGCACCACAGCCAGCAGACAGCCGGCGTAGACCTTGATGTCGGCCACGGGGGCGGCGAATCGGTTCGACACACCGTGTGTGGTGCCGTGGGCGAGCACCGCGCCTTGCAGGTTCCAACGAAGACCTCTGGTGGTGACGCCGGTCGCAGGACCACCCATCGGGATCAGACTCAGCAATGCCCCGACATCACCGTGGATCTCCCTCCGCCCTCTGATCACATATGACCACCCCCTGTCCGTCACCCAGTCGATCTCTTCGATCACCGACCACGACTCGGCTGAGATCAGGGAGGCCGCCGCGATCTCGTGGTCGACGCGACCACCTGCCCCCCCGACGACGACAACTCGTCCCGGGCGCTCGGCCACGACCCGGGCGAGGGCGATCTCGAGGTCGGTGGCGTCTTTGTCGGTGGGATAGCGCTCGACAATGACGTGGCCCGGTATCTCTTCAGCCCGTATCGAGTCCATGTCACCCACCAGCACGTCGACTCTCAAACCCGCCGATACCGCCACGTCATACCCCGAGTCGGCGGCGACTACCAGGTCAGCCTCAGGGAGTTCATCGGTGAGACGATCGCGGGGGAAATCACCCCCGGCGAAGATCAGGACGGTGTCCATGTGAATGACAAAATCGTCTTACGCGCAGAATCGCGGGTAAGACCTAACCTTCAAGTTGAACTTCAAGTGTGGTCTTGGCCTTCCTCAAAGCGGATTCCACCTGTTCTGGCAGGTCTGATCGGGCATAGACAAATCCGAGATACCGCTCGCCATCCGGTGGCGCCACCACCCGATCCCCGGGCACCATCGTGAAATCGATGCCGGTCACGCCCGGTATCTCCCGCGTCTCCTCCTCTCCGCTGATCTTCGAGAGGGTCCCGGTCGCAGGAGTCGGGATCATGAGCACACCAGTGCTCACCGACTCCCGACGCAGATGGGTCTTGCCCGTCCCAAGAGCGTTACGCAGGATCAGCGACTCGAGTGTCGTCCCTGTGAGACCGAAGTTGAGACTCCTCGAACAGAGACCACCGATCGACCTCGCTGCGACCTCGATGACACGCGCCCTGGGGCCGTCGAACCTGATCTCGATGTGAATAGGGCCGGTCGTCAGACCCAATCCACGTGTGGCGGCCGCTGCGACCCGCTCCGCCTCGGCCAACTGTCTCTCGGGGAGACGAGACGGGGTCACGAAGATGGTCTCAGGGAAGTAAGGGCCGGAGGATGTGTCCGGCTTGTCGAATACGGCGAGGACTGTCAGTTCGCCGTTGGCGAGCATCCCCTCGATGGCTACCTCTACACCGGGAACGTACGACTCGACGAGGAGGGTCGCATCGGCACCCGCTATGCGCCTGACACGCTCCACGGCCGAGGCAAGCCCGTCAGGAGCGTCGACCCTGATCACACCTTGGCTGGCGGAACGATCTACCGGCTTGACCACCAGCGGATAGCCGACCGTTGCTCCGACCGCGAGCGTGTCGTCAGTGGGGCGTAAGCCGCTGAAGGTTGGCTGGTCGACCTCCGCCCTCGCCAGGATCTTCCTCATCAACAGCTTGTCTCTCGTGGCTTTGGCTGCACCTGGGTCGTTACCGGGCAGTCCCAGGATCGCCGCCGCCTCGGCGGCCACCAACACGCCTGCGTCGTCGGCGGCAACCACACCATCGACATCGACCCGTTCGGCGAGGTCGGCGATCGCCTCCGCGGCGACGGAAGGTGATGAGCAGTCGATCTGCAGATACCCGTCGCCCATGTCGAGTGGAGGAGGGTTCTCAGAGGCCACCACCAGCTTGATGCCCAGCGATTCTGCTGCGGCGAGGAAGTCTCCGGCGCGATAGGTGCTGGATGGGAGAATGACTATGACTGTGGGCATATCGGGGTTAGAGGGTGCCTTGACTACCATTGTGTCAGATGTCCGACACCACAGTTCTGTCGATAGCACCCGATGCGCTGGACATGATCCGCCAGTTACGGGACAACGAGCCGGGGGACGACGAGTTCGCGCTCTCCATCGAGGTGACAGGTTTTCGTGGTCCTCAGTTCTCCTATGAGCTCGCCTTCGTCCCCCTCAGCGACAAGGCCGAGAACTGGGTGCTGGAACGTCATGACGATCTCGCGGTGATCTTCCCCAAGGCTGACACGGGCAAGCTCGAAGGTGCAGCCTTGGAGCTGACCGAGCAGGGCCTGGCGATGAACAACCCGAATGCCCCGGCGCCACCTGCGATGTCGGCACCGGCCGGTGATCTCGAAGGTCCTCTGGTGGACCGGGTTCAGCAGGTGCTTCAGGAGCAGGTCAATCCGGCGATTGCATCCCACGGTGGCGGCGCCGAACTGGTTTCGGTGGACGGCACGATCGCCTACTTGCGTCTCTACGGGGGGTGTCAGGGGTGCGGGCTGGCTCAGGTGACCCTGAAGCAGGGCATCGAGAGAATCATCCTGGAGTCGATCCCGGAACTGAGCCAGGTGGTCGACGTCACAGACCACGCCTCGGGCGAGGACCCCTACTACCAGAGTCAGAAGAAGTAGCCTGCCACCGCTCGCGTGGGCTTCACCAGACAAGAGCTCGAATCTTTCCGCGGGGCGACCGTCCCTGACCTGATTGGCAGCGACTGTCGTCTCCTGTTCGTGGGGATCAATCCCGGACTCTGGACGGCAGCAACTCAGACTCACTTCTGTCATCCTTCGAATCGTTTCTACCCGGCACTCCGTCGTGCTGGGCTCATCGACTGGACCATCGACACCGACCATGGGATGACCGACGATCAGCGTCGTTCCCTGATCGAGCGAGGGATTGGGATCAGCAACCTGGTTCCGAGGGCAACGGTTCGCGCCTCGGAGTTGGGCCGTGATGAGCTTCGGTCCGGCGGAGAACGGCTCCGGGGACTGGTGGAGACCATCGAGCCGAAGGTCGTAGCCGTTGCCGGGGTGACTGCCTACCGCGACGCATTCGGAGCCCGGAGCGCAGCTCTCGGCAGGCAGGAGGAACCGCTCGGCCCGGCACAGCTGTGGGTGGTCCCAAACCCGAGTGGTCTCAACGCCCATGAGTCGATCGAGAGTCTGGGCGAGTGGTATCGCCAGGTGGCAACTACTGCCGGGATCGTGTGAGCGAGACGTCACCCCGTCAGGTGCTCTACGCACTGGTGGCTGTCGGTTTCCTTCTCGTGGTGGCCGTGCTCGTCATCGGCGCCGCCTCGGCCGGGTTGGTCCCGACATGGTGGACCGTTGCGATGGCCGCCCTCGTCGTGGCGTCCGGTGCCTGGGCCGGTTTCAACTGGCGAAAAACAGCCGTCCTGCTTGCAATCGCCATTGGTCTCCTCATCGTGTGGACTGTGGGGACCCTGATCCTCATCCCTTGAGATCTGGTCTGTCCAGATAGAGACTCTGAGTTGATCGGCCCAGCCATCCATCCAGGTCCCAAAGCGTCCCGGTGGCGACGCCACGCCCCAGATCTCCGTAGCTCGACGCGGCCGACAGGCCGATCCAGTCACCATTCGGATAACGAGCGACATGAACACTCAGGTCCGGGTTCATGAACACCCAGCTGTTGAAGTCGAGACCACGACTCACTCCATTGCAGAAGTCGGCTGTGGCCACGACTCGTTGCAGCGGAGTCGGCTCGACGCCGGCGACTATCGGCACCTTGAGACGCATCCAGACCCCACCGGGTCCCTTGTCGCTGAATCCGCCGAAGACCTCCCGCACCTCCATTGCGTTTCGATGGAACATCGTCTTGCCGGCGTCACCCACACCCCAGGCGTCACCGATCTCGCCGTCGGCCTCGTCGGGGTGACCGAGGTCCCCGGCGGGTGGTTTTGCGTCGTCGGGGACAGGCAGGTCAGCGCGACGGAGACGTTGCACCGTGACCACCGACAGCAGCGTGTCGCCCGGGTCGTAAACCCGTGCTTCCACCGATTGAATCCGCTTTCCCTCCCTGATGACCTCGGTCTCGATCCTGAGATCGGCGAGCGGTATCACCCGGAAGATCTCCACGGTGAGACGGCTCACTTCCATGTCCGCAAGCGTTGGGACCGTCGACTCGACATGTCCGGCGACAAGGGCGGCGAACGCGCCACCGTGTTGGCCTTCGTCGTACCACCCGGCATTGGCGAGCTCGGTCGATCTATAAATGTTGGTGGAGTCACCCCGCAGATAGACCCCGACTCGTTCCTGGCTCATGCCGGGGCACGCTAACTGAGACCTTTCACTCGGCCGTCTTCCGTTTAGCATCACGGCCCGTGACCACTGACGAGGTGACAAAAAGCAATCCAGGCATTCTGGAGCGGATCGGCCCGCCCCTGGTTGTTGCATCCGCTCTGGCTTCCACCCTCGGGATCGTCATCGCCCAATTCCTCGACGACTTCGGCGATGGACTTCTCGCCGAATTCCTCGGCGGCGAAGCCGTCCTCTACAACAACCGGGTCGAGTTCACCGGTGCCTCCGACCTTGCCTGGGGCGGTGGCTTTGTCTTGTGTCTCCTGGTCGGGCTCTTCGCGTTGTTCGTCTATCCGACTCAGCGGGGCCACAGCGTTTCCCGACTGGTCCTGCTCTGGATGTTGCTCCACGTATTGCGTCAGGCGCTGACCCAGGCGTTGATGCTGCCGTTTGATCCCGACAGTCCGCTCGCTCTGGCTTACTCCACTTTCGACCTCCCGGCCGGTCTCGACATGGTGATCGCAGCTGGCGGTGGTATCGGTCTTCTTCTGATCGCTCTCGCTGCCGCCACCGCCTTCCTCGCATTCACCCCACATAGAAGGTTGGTGTCGACCGCGCGTAGCAGGACCTTGTTCGCCCTCTGGATTGCGTTGATTCCAGCAGTTGCCTCTGCGTTCGCCGCGATCCCGTTCTTCCTCCCGGACAGCGAAGGTCTCGTCCTGCCCGGTCTACCGCTTGCAGCCATCATGTTTTTGGCAACGCTTGCGGCTGCACCTGGCACGACAAATGTCATAGGACCCGAAGACGAGCGGACGACACCATGGCCTTGGGGCTTGTTGGTGTTCGTGCTCGTCACGCTCATCCTCTTCCTGGGTGTCCTCCAGGGCGGGGTGTCGATGGATCCGAGAGTGTGGGGAAGCGCGCAGTAGTCATCACCGTCAGTGACGGGGTGTCCTCAGGTGACCGCGAGGACGGGTCCGGGGACGCCCTAGAGACGATGCTCACCGGCGCGGGCTACGAGGTGGAGAGAGACCTCGTACCGGATGAGAGCGACGAGATCGGCGCGGCACTGATCAGGGCGGCCGCCACGGCCGACCTGGTCCTGACCACCGGCGGGACCGGATTCGGGGTGCGCGACGTGACTCCTGAAGCAACAGGGCAGGTCCTGGAGAGAGAAGCGCCTGGACTCGTTCTGGCCATGATCGCCCACGGGCTGGAGTCGACCCCAATGGCCGCCCTCACCCGGGCGAAAGCCGGGACCGTGGGAAACGCTCTGGTTGTGAATCTCCCGGGCTCGCCAAGGGGGGCCGTCGAGAACCTGGAGGCGATTCTCGAAGTGATCCCTCACGCTCTGCAGCTGCTCCAAGGAGACAACCGGCACCATTGAGTGTTGCGCAGAACCGACCACTACGCTCCACCCCTGTTTCAACCCCTCTGGAGACCGATGAAGATCTCACAGGAATTCGTGGTCGAACGACCACCCGCCGACGTCTGGACCTTCTTCCAGGACGTTCCTGCCGTGGCTCAGTGCCTCCCTGGCGCCGAACTCACCGGCGAGAATGACGACGGGTCCTACGCCGGCAACCTCTCGGTGAAGTTGGGCCCTATGACGGCAGCATTCGAAGGCACCGCAACGATTGCACCCGACGAGCCAAATCGCACGGCCACCATCGAGGGAAAGGGTGTGGACAAGAAGGGCGGTTCGCGTGGCCAGGTGAGGGTGATCTACACGATCGCCGACGACCCCGCGGGATCCAAGGTCGGGGTTGACGCCGACGTCACCCTGTCGGGCCCCGTGGCCCAGTTCGGCCGTACGGGTCTCGTCAACGAGATGTCGAAACGACTGATCGGGGATTTCGTGAGCTGTCTCGAGGGAAAATTGGCGGCCTCCTCTGAGCAGGAGGCTGAATCGATAAATGCGGGAGAGGTCAAGGGAATTTCCCTCTTCATCTCATCGATCTGGTCGTGGATCAAGGGCTTGTTCGGGGGTTCCAAAGAGTGAAAAATCGACTCCTGGCGCCCGTGGTGGCGGGTGCGCTTCTGTTGGCCGCGTGTGGTGGTGGATCCGATGGGGGCGGGTCGATCGCCGGACAGGACATCGTCGTCGAGATGTACGACAACCGTTTCGAATACACCGAGGTCGAGATCCCGGTAGGGGGTTCTGTGACCTGGGTGGGAGCGGGTGCCAACCCACACAACGCTGTTGCCTCGGACGGGAGCTGGTCCACCGAGACGGTCTTTGGCAGTCTCGACCAGCTCGAAGGTGACGAGGCAAAGCTCACATATGAGGCCGCGGGCACCTATGTCTTCTTCTGCACCTATCACGGCAATGCGGAAGGCAACGGCATGGCCGGAACACTTATCGTCACCGACGAATGAGAGCACGTGTCCTCGTATCGTTGGCGATGGTCGTCTTCGGGTTGTCGGCGTGTGCCGGACCCCCTGTTGGAGACGCGGCCCCTCCGGCAACCGGGGACACATCCACCGATTCGCCAGCTGAATGGTCTGGAGCCACAAGGCACGTCCCCGACGAGTACCCCACGATCCAGGCGGCAGTCGACGCAGCGCAGCCCGGCGATCTGGTGCTCATCGACCCGGGCGTGTATCGGGAAACCGTCGACGTGAGTACTCCCGGTCTCACCATTCGCGGTGTCGACCGCAACGAAGTGATCATCGACGGAGAGTTCGAGAGAGCCAACGGCATCCAGGTCCTCTTCACCGACGGCGTGGTCGTGGAGAACCTCACCAGTGTCAATAACACCCGAAACGGCGTCTTCTGGAGCGGGGTCAGGGGATATCGGGCGTCATACGTGACCGCTGTCAACAACGGAGACTACGGGATCTACGCCTTCGACTCGGGGGATGGGCTCTTCGAACACTCTTATGCCAGCGGCTCCCCGGATGCCTCGTTCTACATAGGGCAATGCAACCCTTGCGACGCGGTGTTGACCGACTCGATTGGGGAGTACTCCGGACTCGGATACTCGGGATCGAACGCTTCAACCGACATCTTCATCGTCAACAGCATCTTCCGTCACAACGGTGCCGGAGTCGCCCCCAACTCACTCGACGGCGAGCTCCTACCCCCGGCGGAGAATGTGGTGGTGGCAGGAAACCTGATCCACGACAACGGTTACGGCGATTTTCCTCACAAGACTGCGCAGTGGGCGGGGCAAGGGATGGGCGTCGCTCTTGCCGGGACCGAGAGCTCGCTCGTCACCAAGAACCGTGTCGTGAACCACCCCCACGTCGGCATCCATGTTCTGCCAAATCTCGACAAGAACCTCTACATGCCGGCGGACAACGAAGTCTCTTCGAATGTGGTCGAAGGTTCGGGTGTCGCCGACATCGCCTTGAGCGGATTGTCCCGATCGGGCAACTGCTTTGTCGACAACGAGGCGACATCGAGTCTCCCTCCGGCGCTTCAGGGTCTGCAGCCCTGTGACGGCATCCGATTTCCTGCCCTGTGGCAGTTAGGGGCGGTCTCAGCACAGTTCGGCCGCATCATGGAGCGAGAACTCGGTCTCGACCCCGATGTGTTCTACGGTGACATGCCGCACCCGTCGCCTCAGCCCCAAATGCCCGACGGGGCCGATGCCCCGGTCCTGCCCGCAGTCGACGTGTTCGCGACCGCAGAGCCCGACATCGAGATGATCGATATTCCGCCGATGCCGTCAGACCTGGAAGTAAATCAAGAGAGAGGAGTCAACATCATGGGGGTCACATTCGCATCCGCATTCGGAGCCTTCATCGGTCTCTACGCCTATGCACTACCGCTCGTGCTCTATGCGACATGGGTTGTCATCGCAATCTGGGAGATCATCGGAAGGAGGGAAGACCTGAGTTGGGGAGCGGAGTTCGCATGGATCATGATGATCCTGATCATCCCGTTCTTGGGCGTAATCGCCTACTACATATTCGGAAAGAGCCAGATCCCGGTCTCACATCGTTGGGTCTTGCTCGCCGGGGGCATCGGGGCCTATCTGGTCTTCTTCGTCCTCGGGTTGGTGGTGGGGGGCGTCGTCTAGACCGATATGTCTGTTGCAGAAGATCAGGCCGGGGTCTCCCGTCGCGACCTGCTGAAGAAGGCTGGTCTCGGAGGCGCCGCGCTTCTGGGAGGGTCGTTACTCGGTGTCGCCGCCCGCGACACGGCGGGTGCCACCACGGGGGCCACCGATTACACCGACCACTCCGGCGGCATGACTGTGGGCGACGAGATAGTCGACTCGGTCTACGGGCACGGTCTCGCCCCGGTCTCACTCGGCGCGGGAGCTCTAGATGCCCACACCTTCCCTCCCGAGCCGGACGCGCTTGCACCAGGGTCGGTCCGTGAGCTGGAGATCGTGGTGCAGGAGCGGCTGATCGAGGTCGGGAACGAGGTCTTCTTCGAGGCCTGGACCTACAACGGAACCGTCCCGGCCCCGATCATCAGGGCTACCCAAGGCGACACACTGAGAATCAACATCCGGAACAACACAGGTCACGCCCATTCGATCCACTTTCACGGTTCGCATCGTCCTGAGATGGACGGCTGGGAGCCAGTGCCCGCGGGAGGCGAGACCGTTTATGAGATCGCGGCCGGCCCGGCCGGGCTTCACCCCTACCACTGTCATACGACACCCCTGGCCGAGCACGTCGCACGTGGTCTCTACGGGATGATGATCGTCGATCCGCCCGGTGGGCGACAACCGGCACAAGAGGTCGCGCTCCTCCTGTCCGGCTTCTCGAACGACACGATCGGGCGCAACGGGCTGGTTGCCTGGAATGCTGTCGCCGGCTTCTACGCCCAGCATCCGATAAAGGTGACGAGGGGTGAGCTGGTACGGGCATACATCGTCAACATGTTGGAGTACGAGTCGTTGGCGTCGTTCCACCTCCATGCCGAGACATTCGACGTCTATCCGGCTGGGATGGGCGATCAGCCGGTCTTCCGTGATGACACCATTGCCCTCGCCCAGGGGCAACGAGCCATCATCGAGTTCGCGCTTCCCGAGTACGGTCGTTACATGTTCCACCCGCATCAGCATTGGCTGGCCGACCGGGGAGCCATGGGATGGTTCGCCGCGATCTGAAGCCGATCATCCACGAAAGCCGGGCATGACCCGCGTCGCATTGGACGAGCTCCGCGACGTGGTGCTCCGTGTCCTGCGACCCCGTTTCTCCGAGGCCGATGCGAACAGGATCGCAGATGTCGTCGTGTTCGGGGAGATGGCGGGTCGGCCATCTCACGGTGTGCTTCGCCTCCTGCCAGGGAGCTACGGAGTGATGGACGAGGAGGATGGCCCATCCCCCACAGTCACCAGAATCGGTCCATCGGCGGCAAGAGTCGAGGGGAAACAGGGCATGATCGTCGCCTCGATCGCCACCGAGTTGGCCGAGGAGATGGCCACTACCTCGGGCTTCGCAGTGGTCACCACGCGTGGGAGCCGGTCGACATCGGGGAGTCTCACCTACTTCGCAGAACGTCTTGCCAGGGCGGGCGTGTTCTCCTTCATCAGCGCGGGAACTCCGGATTTCGTGGCGATACCGGGTGGCGACGTTCGCGTCCTGGGCACCAACCCGATGGTTTTCGGGATCCCCACCACGGAGGCACCCTTCGTGCTCGATATGGCGACGTCAGCGGTTTCGGGTGGGGACGTCCTCACCGCCGCTGCCAACGAATCGGATCTCGCCCCTGGCATCGCGGTCGACGCCTCAGGGGAGCCGACCACCAATCCTCTCGATGTACTGCGTGGGGGCGGGGCAGTCCTTCCCTTTGGCGGCCACAAAGGTCTTGGTCTTGCCCTGACGGTGGAGATTCTCAACAGAGCATTGACCGGGGCCACCGGCGACCCGGGAGACTGGGGCCACGCATTCGTTGTCTTCTCACTGGGTCTTCTCGGCGACGAGGCCGCGGCGCGTCGTCGGGCTCAGTCGGAGGTGGAGCGGCTTCGGGCAGCCGGGGCACGCATTCCTGGCCACCAGACGCTGGCGAATCGCGATGCGGCGCTGGAACGAGGATGGGTCGAGATAGATGACGAGGTCTATCGTCGCCTGGTGGAGTCTCTCGTCTAGAGCTTGGTGACCTTGTCGCCCACGGAGACGACACCATCCTCGACCACGAACGCGTTGACCCCGCGGAAGCGGTTGTCACGGCCTACACCGACGTTGGCAAAACGGAGCGCTTCTTTCCCGAACCGTCCGGAGAACTTGGCGCAGCCGGTATGGGGGACCTCGGAGATCTCGACGACTGCGGTGCCGACCTTGATCCGGCTGCCGGCGGGAAGATTCTCGTGCGAAATGTCGAAGTCGACGTAGATCTGGTCACCGGCGAGTGGCCAGCGTTCTCTGGTCACTGCGACGGCATCGGCGACTCTGGCGTTCATCAGGGTGAGCTGTGTTTTCGTGTGGGGCTCACCGTTTCCGTCGACCCGGTCGATCCAGTTGTCTCCGACCAGCCCGGACCGGGTGGTCAGCTCGGCGGTTTCGACGACTTCACGCTGATTCTCTTTGGGTCGACGGGCGATCATCTCGACGGGACCGGCGTCCTTGGGTGCGGCGAGGATCTCGTCGAGAAGCGATTCGAGCTCTTCGGCGTTGCGTTGCATCGGGACAGTATGGCCGGTCTTCCGGGGTGGTGGGGAAGACGCCACCCCTAGGGTTTGTGTCGACGGCGGCGTCTGTAGCCGTCTTTTAGGTGTTCGGTGGTGTGGCAGGGTCGGCAGAGGAGTTTGCCTTTGTCGGTGCTGGTGGTGCCTCCGTTGGCCCAATGGTCGACATGGTGAATGTCGCAGTCTCTGGCTGGGGCGTGACAGCCTTTGCCTTGGCAGTGTCGGTCTCTGCTGGTGATGGCCCTTCGTTGTGCTGTGCTCCACACTCTGGTTTTCCTACCTACGTCTAACACTTCGCCTTCGGGTCCGAAGATGATGCGGGTGACCGAACAGTCGCAGGCGACCATCCGGAGCAGGTCGACGTCGATGATGTGACCTGATTC
>DASTBQ010000173.1:0-10385 GCA_035711995.1 Acidimicrobiia bacterium
CATTCGTTGCGAAGTTGGAGTAGGCCGAAGCCATTTCGAGAGGTGAGACCGCCGAGGAACCGAGCACGACCGAGAGCACCGGTTCGACAACCGAGTCGGTTATGCCCATACGACGTGCCATGTCGACGATGTTCTCGGGGCCGGTGTCCCGGGACAGTTGCGCGTACACCGTGTTGACAGACCTGTAGGTCGCCTCTTCCACCGAGATCACGCCGGTCGAGCTGCCCGAGGCATTCGAGACGGTCCAAACGTTGGTCCCATCGGGGGAGCAGATGAATTCACACTCGACTTTGTATGGGGACGTGCCTGCGTAGCGATTTCCCATAGTTATGCCCTGCTCCAGTGCGGCGGCCAGTCCAATCGCTTTGAAGGCCGATCCCGGGTTGCGCCGACCCTGGATAGCCAGGTCGAACTGGCTGAACTCGAAGTCGAGCCCGGATGCCATGACCTTGACCGCTCCGGTGTTGTTGTCCACCATTGCTATCGCGCCAGTGGGTTTACATGAGTGGGTCTCGGCGTATTTGGCGTAGTAGTCCTGGTTCTCTTCGAAGTCGTCGAAGATCTCCGCGCAGGCGGCGAAGTTCTCTTCGTAAGGGGGTAATGGCAGCCACTCTGTTAGAACCCTGTTCGCTTCTTGTTGAAGTCTCAGGTCGATTGTCGTGTAGATCTGGAGACCACCGCCTCCCTCACAGACGATGTCGTCCGCCGGACACCCAAATATCGCCCGTTTCCTTTCCTCATAAGTCGATCCGAGGAATGCGAACTCCTCGGAATTGAGAAGCTGACGTCGGACTTCGGCGACCACGTGGTCCGCCAGACCTCGTCTCGGCGGAGTATCGACCACCCCGAGCGGCTGCTCTACAGCGAGATCCGCCTCGTCCTGGGTGATCCATCCTTCTTCGAGCATTTGTGCGATCACACCGTCGCGACGCTCGATCGTGATCTCGGGGCGACGACGTGGGTTGTAGAGGGAAGGGTTTCTCACGAGGACCGCGAGTGTCGCCGCTTCGTGAACCTGCAGCTCGGCCAGTTTCTTGGCGAAGAACTCTTCTGAGGCTGTCTTGACCCCGTAAGCGCCGCCGCCGAAATACACGGAGTTCAAGTAGTACTCGAGGATGCGCTCCTTGGGGAAGCGGCGCTCCAACTCTGCTGAGACGAAAGCCTCGGTGATCTTGCGCCGAATGGTCACCTCGTTGCCAACGAAGGCATTCTTCACCACTTGCTGGGTGATGGTGGAGCCGCCTCGGGTCTGGTCCGAGATGATGTTGTCGATTGCTGCCGAGGCGATCGCTGAGAAGTCGACTCCGTCGTGCTCGAAGAAGCTCGAGTCTTCGGCTGCGAGAATGGCATGCACCATCACCTCAGGTACCTGCTCGTACGGAATCGGCTCCGAGTTCCTCCCGTCATGGAGTTCGGCGAGCACCTCACCTGTATCTGCATAGACCCGGCTGACTCGGCTCAGGTCGGGAAGGTTCAGTTCCATTGCCCGGGTGTCGGGAACCCACTCGTCTGCTACCTGTTCGAAGGTTCCGTAGGCCGAATTGGCACCCAGGAACGCGAACAAGCCAACCCAACCCGATAGGAGCAGGGATATCGAGAGAAGGGTGGCGAGCGCGCCGAACCAGCGGCCGCGCCGCTCGCGCGCTTCTATCTGATGGATCAGGGCTTTTCTAGCCATCGTGAGGTGAGGGCATGTAGAGGTATGAGACGATCACGGCAGCGAGGTGGTTCCCGCAGGCGGTCCCAACAACTCCACAAGGCTACTGCTCTCCCTGAGAAAACCAGGGCACGTCGCCGCGAGCTCCTGGGTCATTCCGGGGCGCAGCGGTTACCGTCCCGGTGTCGACATGAGCGAACACCGCACTCATATCTTGATAATCGGGGGTGGTCCTGCGGGCACGCAGGCGGCCACGACCGCTGCGAGCAACGGCGCCCGGGTGACCCTGGTCGAAAAGGACATCGTTGGGGGCGCAGCCCATCTCTGGGACTGCATCCCGTCGAAGACCATGGCCGCCAGCGCGCTACGTCACACCTCGGTCCGCAACGCGGTCAAGCTCGGTCTGATGAACGATCCGGGCGAGGTGAACCCAGCCATGCTCTCCCAGCGAATCGCCGAGATCACTTCTGACATCAACAGGAACTGGGTCGAACTGCTGCGTGATCAGAACGTGGAGATGATCGAAGGCAAGGCTCGTTTCACCGGGCCCAACGAGGTTGTTGCGCCCACTGCACAGGGTGAGCAAAGCATCCAGTTCGACAGGGCACTCATCTCCACCGGTTCAGCTCCTCGAGTCCCGGATTGGGCCCCGGTCGATGGCAAGAGGATCCTCACCACTCGCGATTGTTACGACCTGCCCGATGTGCCTGGGCACATGATCGTGATCGGTTCTGGTGTCACCGGAGTCGAGTTCACCCACATATTCGAGGCGATGGGTGCCGAGGTGACTCTCGTCGTGTCCCGTCAACAGATCCTCCCTCATCGCGACGCCGAGGTCGCCGCAGTTCTGGAAGAGGACTTCATGGAGAGAGGGGTGAGGCTCGTAATCGGCGCTCGGGCACAATCGGTCTCAGTAGATGGCGACGAAATCGCGGTCCATTGCAATGACGGGAGGGTGATTCGCGGGACTCACGCCTTGCTCGCGGTGGGTGCGGTCCCGCTGACCGAGGGACTGGGTCTCGACGAGGCGGGGGTCGGGACGGACAACGGTTATGTCAAGGTCGACGAGTACCAGCGCACCTCCCAGCCCCACATCTACGCCGCCGGCGATGTCACTGGTCAGATGCCACTCAGCTCGGTTGCCTCGATGCAGGGGCGCAAGATCGCACGACACGCACTCGACCTACCCGTGACCCCGATTGATTACGACAAGGTGACCGAGGCGATATTCACAGAACCAGAGATTGCTTCTGTGGGTCTCGCTGAGGTAGATGCGGCGGCGCAGGGTCGCAAGGTACGCACTACCAAGGTCCCGTTCACCTCGAATGCGCGCTCGGTCCTGCAGGACTTCACCCGGGGATTCGTGAAGGTCACGTCGGACCCGGCGACAGGGGTCGTCCTGGGCGGGACGATCGTGGGTCATCGAGCCTCGGAGTTGATCGGCATCATCTCCCTCGCGGTCCAGGCCCGTGTGACCACCCAAACCGTCGTCGAGACGCTTCTCGTGCACCCGTCGATGATCGAAGCGATCAGCGACGCCGCGGAGTAGCGGTCATGACGCTCGTTGGTGATGAAGTCCTGTCCCAAGAGACTGGAATGAGTCGTCCGTGGTGGGAAACCCGCGGCTGGGTGCTGGACGCCATCGTCGGGCTGATCTCCGCGGTCCTCTTTCTGGTGTTCATCAGCGAGCCGCAACCGGTCGATCCCATGATCTACCTGGACACGGCATTGGATCCCGACGGTGCGGTCGTCGAGCACCGGAGCTCCCGTCTCGGTGTCGTTTTTCCCACCTGGCTGGTCGCCCAGGTGTTCGGGCATTCCGAGGTCACGTTTTACGCGTTGCCCTTTGTGATGTGCGTGGTCCTCGCCGTGGCTACATCGAACCTGGGAAGGGCGATGTTCAAATGGTGGGTCGGACCGGTGGCCGCCCTCCTGACGGTCACCAGCCCGTTCATATTCCTGTATTCGGCCCAGCTACTACCCGACATCCCCGCGACGGCGCTGTCGGTGGCCTCTCTCGCCATACTCTTTCACGCCACCCGTCGACTACCTGAACAGCGCAGTGTGCTGATGGTGATGACAGGGGTGGTTTTCGGGCTCGCTTTCTTGATGAGGGAGACCGCGGTTCTATTTCTCCCCGGCTTGGTCGCAGTGGCACTCCTCTGGGGCACACGCTGGCGTGGGGTGCTGCTCGTGCTTGCTGGCGCCCTGACTGGCCCGATACTCGACCTGATCGGTAGTGCCGTCATCTGGGGAGACCCTCTGGCACGGGTCGACTCGGTGTTCCGTCGGACCGCCACCAGTGGGCATCTCCCACCGGAGGCGTCGGAGGCAGCGTTTGCGGCCCAGTCAAACATCTTCAAGACCTTCTCGCTGCTTCCTGAGCTGCTGTGGAAAAGCACTCATGGACGGGTCATCCTCATCGGTGCAGCGCTCTACCTCGTGACCATCTGTCTGCCTAGGTGGCGTCAACGGTGGCTGTGGGGACTCCCGCTCTGGGTCCTGTCCGCCTGGGTCATATTCGCGACGGTGGCGACGATCCAGCCTGCTTCAGGGACGCCAGTACTTCGTCTCATACTCGACCGTTATTGGGCCCCGTTCGTACCGGCCATCGCGCTCATGGCGGTGGGTTGGGTCGCGCTGGTCACCGCGAGTCTGAAGTCATCGGCTGTCCGGCGCACACTGGCTCTTGTGGGAGGGGTAGCGGGTGTCCTCGTCGTCGTTTCGGGCATCAGTTACACCGTTGACAGCCGGCCATCCTGGTTCATGCGTTTTGGGGCAGATGGTTATTGGCAGTTGCGTGAGACATTTCGCGACCTGCCCGCGGGTACGACGCTCTACTGGCCAACAGACTCCGCGACATTGGTTGGGATCTACCTCCACGATCCGCTTGGGCGACCGATCAATGACATCGCTGCCAGAGGCAGGGAGTCAGAGGATCCCGATCCGGGGGGTTTCTACATCTTCCACCGAGCGCCAGGCACGACGCCGGAGACATCCGATCAGGTCGCAATGCAATGGCCACCCGGCGACTACGAGTTGATCGAGGCCGACGACGGATTGCGTTGGGTTGTCTACGCACCGCAGTCGGAGAATTGGGATCGGGACGTGCTGATGGATGTGGGTGGCCACGATGCCGCGCTCGGCTGGCAAGGCAGGTTCATCGTCGATGAGAGTTGGCAGGCCGAGATGCCTTTCCACGGAGAGGTGGACTTGCCCGAAGACACGGACATGGTGGTCTACGACGACTCGGCTGCATATGCGTCGCTTGGGTCCGATGCGGCTGTGTTCCCCCAGGATTCGCTGGTCGAGGTCGCATTCGAGCTCGACATCGTGTCGGGTTTGACCGGGGTCGACTGTCAGTTCTTCCCATTCGACGCAGCGCAGGAGCGGATCACCGTGCGCGCAGTAGCCATGAACTACGCAACGCCGATATCCGGCGCCATTTCGTGGCTGTGTCGGACACCCGACGAGATCGAAGGACCGTTCTCGGTGCGGCCCGTACTGATCGTGCGGGGCCCGGCTGAAATGACGGTCGGAGAGGCAACAGTCTCAGCTCACTATCCGGCGCCGTGAGCGTGTTCATGCCGTCCTCGAGACCCTGAATCGGTCCGAGAGTCTCAGCTCCACCACTTCGGCGATCCTGAGCACACCTGAGAGTGCCGTCAGAATCCCCGACTAAGGGTCGTACCTTTCGAAACAGAGCGACTTAGATCTCTCGCACGATGACCACTACAACTACAGAAGAAACCGAAGCAGGGTCGGTCGATGCCTTCGCCGGCCGCGTATTCGAGGGGATTCTGGGAGCCCTCGACACCTGGTCGATCTATGTCGGCGACAAGCTGGGTCTCTACGACGCCCTCGCCGCTAATCCTCTCACGCGTGACGAGCTGGTCTCTGAGACCAAAACCAACTGGCGCTACATCGAGGAATGGCTGGAACACCAGGTGACCACTGGCATTCTCGAGGTAGATGATCCCAATGCTGACGCACCAGATCGCGTCTACACCCTGCCTGCCGCACACCGCGAGGTCTTGACCGACCGCGACTCCCTCGGGTTCATGACGCCCTTCGTCCGGCTCGTCACTGCAGGCGGGCTTCAGCTTCCCGCATTACTCGACGTCTATCGGAACGGTGGCGGTGTCTCCTGGGAACGATACGGGCCGGACATGCGCACCGGACAGGCTGAGATGAACCGTCCTTGGTTCATCAAGACCCTCGGGTCCGAATGGCTTCCCGCGGTGCCTGAACTCCACCAGCGGCTCTCCCGACCAGACGCACGTGTCGCCGACATCGGTTGCGGCGAGGGATGGTCGACCATTGCAATCGCCAAGGCGTATCCGGGACTCACCATCGACGGTTTCGACGTCGATTCGGCTTCGATCAGCGCGGCCAGGGAGCACGCGCGCAGCGAAGGGGTGTCCGATCGGGTTCGTTTCCACCAAGTAGACGGATCGACGGTGGGAAGCACCGAGGAGTATGACGTGGTCACCCTCTTCGAGTGCGTCCACGATATGGCTCGCCCGGTAGAGGTCTTGAGCACCGTGAGAAAGCTTGTGAAGCCGGATGGTCATGTGGTTGTCATGGACGAGGCCGTCGCGGCCAGATTCGGCGATAGTCGGGACGATGTTGAGCGTCTCATGTACGGCTTCTCGATCTTCATATGCCTTCCTGACGGGATGTCACACGAAGGCAGTGTCGGAACGGGGACGGTGATGCGTCCTGACAAGCTGGAGGCCTACGCGAGAGATGCCGGGTTCGCTGGCATCTCGGTTCTGCCGATCGAAAACGATCTCTGGCGTTTCTACTCGCTGGATCAGTGAGGGCCGATGGGGTACAGGGGGCGAAGTGCGCGGAGCTGCGTAGCCGGATCCGGGGCCCGGCCGCCCGCCATCACCTGACTATCGCCATCACCTGACCTGACGCCACCGTGTCACCGGGGGCAACGCGTAAGTCGACCACCTCTCCGTCGCTCGGCGAGGTCACCTCGTTCTCCATCTTCATGGCCTCGAGAACGCAGATAGATTGGCCTGCCTTCACCTTCTCTCCCGCCCTGACGCTCACTTTGACGATGGTCCCCTGCATCGGAGCGACGATCAACCCGTCGAAACCGACCTGCGGGGCGTCGCCATTGTCCAACTTGGGGGGACGTCGCCTCAGACCGCTGGTCGACGCAGGATCCGGCGCCCAGTAGGAAACCCTGAACCGTCGACCACCGACCTCGACAGTGATGTCCCGCTTGGCGAACTCTTCCTCTTGAGGAAGGGCCGGTCCCGCAGTTGGGCCACCACCTTCGATGGCCAGGATGTCCTCCATCCAACGTGTGTAGTGATTGCCGGAGATGAAGTCCTCGTGCTCGAGCACTCTCAGATGTGCCGGGATCGTCGTCGCCACCCCGGTGACCAGGAATTCACGCAGCGCACGCTTACCCCGGTTGATCGCTGCCTCCCGGCTGGTCCCCCAGACGACGAGCTTGGCCATGAGGTTGTCGTAGTACTGGGAGACGTTGGTGCCTGGTGTGACCCATGAGTCGACGCGGACGCCGGGACCGGCCGGTTCCTGCCATTCCACGACCTGTCCCGGTGTCGGCAGGAAGTCCCGATAGGGGTCCTCGGCGTTGATTCGGAACTCGATGGCGTGTCCGCGTGGCTCGACCGGGCCGATGTCCAGGTGTTCCCCAGAAGCGATTCTGAGCTGCCATTCAACGAGGTCGAGACCGGTGACCATCTCGGTGACTGTGTGCTCCACCTGCAGGCGGGTGTTCATCTCGAGGAAGTAGAAGTCGCCGGAGCTGTCGACCAGAAACTCGACGGTTCCCGCGTTCACGTAACCGCATGATCGGGCCGCATCCAACGCTGCTTTGCCCAGGGCGTCACGCTGGTCGGCGCCGAGACCTGGGGACGGAGTCTCTTCGATCAGTTTCTGATGACGTCTCTGCACCGAGCAGTCCCGTTCCCCTATGAATGCGCCATTGCCGTGCGAGTCGAAGAGGATCTGGGCTTCGACGTGACGGGGGCGATCCAAGTACTTCTCGACGTAGACTTCTGGATTCCCGAAGTAGGCATCGGCCTCCCGGCGCGCACCCTCGAATGCTTCCCTGGCCGAGTCCTCATCGGTCACGACTCTGAGACCCTTTCCGCCCCCACCATGAGCGGCCTTGATGGCGAGTGGGTACCCAAACCGGTCGGCGAGGGCCGTCACTTCTTCGACGGTGGCGACCGGGTCGGTGATTCCGGGGACGGTGGGTACGCCGAACTCCTCGGCGTGACGACGAGACGTGATCTTGTCGCCCATCGCCTCGATGGCCGTGGCGGGTGGGCCCACCCAGATCAGGCCACTTTCCTCGACGGCCCGGGCAAACACTGCGTTCTCGGAGAGGAACCCGTACCCGGGATGGATCGCCTCGGCACCCGATTCGTGTGCCACACGGAGGATCGTTTCTTGATTGAGGTAGCTCTCTGCTGCCGGCGCCGGGCCTACGTTCCAGGCTTCGTCCGCGATCTCCACGTGGAGAGCATCTCTGTCGAGTTCGGAGAAAATGGCGATAGTCCGAATACCCATCTCCTGCGCGGTCCGGATGACCCTGACTGCGATCTCGCCGCGATTCGCGACCAGGAGACTCTTCATTGCGGCCCGTTGCCGTGTTTCTTCGGAGGCAGAGTCTCCCGCTTGGTACGCAGCATCTCCATCGCACGGATCAGCTTCACCCTCGTCTCGCGCGGTTCGATGATCTCGTCGACCAGACCCAATTCGGCTGCGACGTATGGGTTGTTGAATCGACGCTCGTAGTCGTCGATCAACTCCAGTCGACGCTCTTCGGTGTTGTCAGCCGAGGAGAGTTCACGACGGTGGATGATGTTGACGGCGCCTTGCGCCCCCATGACCGCGATCTCCGCCGAAGGCCAGGCAAACACTAGATCGGCGCGGATGCCCCGCGAGTTCATGACCAGATAGGCCCCGCCATAGGCCTTGCGGGTGATGACTGTGATCCTGGGGACAGTGGCCTCACAGAACGCGTAGAGCAGCTTCGCGCCATGTCTGATGATGCCACCGTGCTCCTGGTCGACGCCGGGGAGGAAACCCGGAACGTCGACGAAGGTGAGGAGAGGGATGTTGAAGGCATCGCAGAACCTGACGAAACGGGCGGCTTTCTCCGAGGCAGCAATATCGAGTGTCCCGGCGAGCACGGAAGGCTGGTTGGCTACCACGCCCACAGCGTGACCGTCGAGACGACCAAAACCCACGATGATGTTTCGGGCCCACAGGTCGTGAACCTCGAAGAACTCTTCGGAGTCCAGGACGGACTCGATGACCATGCCCATGTCATATGGCTGATTCGACTCGTCGGGGATGATTGCGTCCAGGGCGTCGTCGAAACGGTCGGAGCGGTCCGCCGGTGCGTAGTACGGCGGCAGCTCCATGTTGTTCCGGGGGAGGTAGGAGAGCAGGTAGCGCACCGCTTCGAGGGCGTCCTTACCTGTGGGGTACACGAAATGCGTTACCCCAGACTTGGAGGCGTGGGCACCGGCGCCGCCTAGTTCGTCCATCGTGACGTCCTCACCGGTGACTGCTTTGATCACGTCGGGCCCGGTGATGAACATGTGTGATGTGTTCTCAACCTGGAAGACGAAGTCGGTGAGGGCGGGGGAGTAGACGGCGCCACCGGCGCATGGGCCCATGATCACCGAGATCTGGGGGATGACACCGCTGGCCCTGACGTTTCGCTCGAAGATCCGGCCATATCCGTCCAGAGAGGAGACACCCTCCTGAATGCGTGCCCCTCCCGAGTCCTTGAGCCCGATCACCGGTGCCCCCGTGTCGAGTGCCATGTCCAGGATCTTGCAGATCTTGTCGGCGACGACCTTGCCCAAACTCCCCCCGAAGACCGTGAAGTCTTCTGCGAAGACGAAAACGGGTCTCCCGTCGATGGTGCCGTGACCAGTGACGACGGCATCACCAGGGGGCTTCTTGTCCTCTATCCCGAATCCGGTCGATTGGTGTTTTACGAACTGGTCTATCTCGTTGAACGACCCCTGGTCGAGTAGGGCGTCGATCCGTTCTCGGGCAGTGAGTTTGCCCGCTTCGTGTTGACGGGCCACCGCACGCTGGGTGCCTGAGTGGAGAGCCTCGCCTTTCAGTGTCCTCAGTTGGTCGATGCGCGCCTCGGTGCCCAAGACTTCTCCGTATCCTCAGATGTCTACGACTCGCCGGGTGACAAGTTGGCTACACCATATTTCCAACTGAGGTTCGACAGTGTCCCATCGACCCAGGATGTGGCGCGCGACGAGTTGAGCCAGCTTCCTTTGCTCGTAATGGCAAGGTCTCAAACCAGGGGACGGGGGCGCTCGGGTGCGGACTGGGTGACTGCGGATCGGGCGTTGGCCGCATCCCTTGCCTTTCATCACGATCCCGACGACATGAGACCGCTCTCGCTGATGGCGGGGCTCGCCGCGGTGACGGTCATCGATCGGGCCGGGCTGAAGTGGCCGAACGACGTGCTGATCGGTTCGGCCAAGGTGGGCGGGATTCTCGTCGAACGTGGCGGTGGGGAGACGGTCGTGGGCTTTGGTCTGAATCTCTGGTGGCCCGACGCCCCGGTGGGAGCGACGGCCATCCACACAGCCGATCCAGGCGACGCGATCTATGCCGAGGTCGGTGCGCTCTGGGGCGCTGAACTATTGCGACTCCTCGACACCCCGAGTTGGCCGGTCGAACGCTATCGAGAGGC
>DASTBQ010000174.1:0-3984 GCA_035711995.1 Acidimicrobiia bacterium
TGACGGTCGAGTCGTTGGAAATGGCCATGGCAGAGATCCTTGGCATCCACCGGCTTGTCGCAGCCGGGAGCGATGCAGGTCCCTCGAACCCGCAGCGGACCGGATTGGCCGGGGTCTCCGGTCTTCAGAACCCTGCGGTAGTGCATCTGGCAATAGCCACGGGTGATCGCGCCGCGCTGGCACCCTTCGACCCGGCACGTGTTCCCCATGTCCTGAAAGTAGGGCAATGGTGGGACAGGAATCACTCCAGCTGGGAAGCCAGCACCTCGGGATCCGATGTCGGGAGCTCGCAGACGAAATCACGGCACACGTAGGCGAGGGCACCGTTTTCGACGTCCCGACCATCGAGGAGTGGGACCGAGGACCCACCCGCGGAAGGTGCCAGCACCACACCGGGCCGGAACCGCGACCAGAACACCTCGGCGAGTCGCTCCCACCCTTCACCAACCACCGCCACTTCGCGGGTGTCGGATGACGAGTGCGTCACCGCCAGATGGTGGGCCACCATCGACGGGTAACGCTCGGCGAGGAGGGTCACCGACCGGAGCGCAGCTTCGGATTCGTCTCGATAGGCGCGGTCGCCCGTGTACAGGCTGGCCCACAGCAGAGCCTCGGCGGCGAGGGCGTTTCCGGAGGGCGCCGGGTTGTCGGTCAGATCGGTGGGTCGTTTCACCAACGTGTCGTTTCCTTCGTCGGTGCTGTAGAAGCCACCCCCAGCGCGACGAAATCGACCAAACGCGGCAACCAGATCCATCGCCGCTGTGAACCAGCGTTCCTCACCGGTGGCGGCGAACAAGACGAACAAGCCGAGCGCCATCGAGGCGTGGTCGTCGAGGAAACCGGGGACCGACGTGCGCCCTTCACGCCAGGAGCGCATCAGGACACCGTCCAAGACCAGGTTGTTCAGAACGAAGTCAGCCGCTTGACGGGCGAGTTGAAGATACGACGGCTCTCTTAGCGCTCCCCCCGCCTCGGCGAGGGCACGTATGGCGAGACCGTTCCACGAGGCAATCACCTTGTCGTCGAGACCGGGACGCACCCGTCGGGCACGGGCCGCCACCAGACGGGACCGCAGCAGGTCGAGGTGCTCGGGTGCTGCGTCGCCCACCACTTCCAGGATGTTCGACCCCTCGAAGTTCCCCTTATCGGTCACTCCGTAATACGTGAGGACCGGCTCGGCCCCACGCCCGAGTACCGCTCGGATCTCTTCGGGTGTCCAAACGTAGAACTTGCCCTCCACTCCTTCGGAGTCGGCGTCCTCGGAGGAGAAGAAGCCACCTTCGGGGTGACGCAGATCACGCTCCAGATATGTGATGGTCGACCTGGCGACTACGAGGAAGTCGGGTCGGTTCAGTTCGATCCCTGCCCAGAGGTAGAGACGAGTCAGCTGGGCGTTGTCGTACAACATCTTCTCGAAGTGAGGGACCAGCCATCGCGCATCAACCGAATACCTGGCGAAACCTCCTCCGATCTGGTCGTGGATTCCACCGGCTGCCATCTCCTCCAGGGTCTTAGTCAGCATGGGTCCCGCTTCAGGGGCCCACTCCTCCTCGTGCACCCTGAGGAGGAATTCGAGGACCGGCTGTTGGGGGAACTTCGGAGCATGGCCAAAGCCCCCGTTCACCGTGTCGAAAGTCGACTCGATCTGGCGGTAAGCGTCGGACAGGGTCTCGACCCCGGCGAGGTCGCCAACAGGGATCTCCCGGCCAATAGTGGAAACGAGGCGGGAGGCCTGCTCCCCGACGTCGTCGCGTCGATTGACCCAGGCGTCGGACACGGCGTCAACGACCTGACGGAACGACGGCATCCCGTGTCGAGGTACATCTGGGAAGTACGTCCCTGCATAAAACGGACGGCCTTCGTGATCCATCCACACCGTCATGGGCCACCCACCTTGTCCGGTCATGGCCTGGACGGCCTCCATGTAGATCGAGTCGACGTCGGGCCGCTCCTCCCTGTCGACCTTCACATTGACGAATCGTTCGTTCATCAGCTTCGCAGTTGCCGGGTCCTCGAACGATTCGTGGGCCATCACGTGGCACCAATGACAGGCGGCGTAGCCGACGCTGAGAAGGATCGGCACGTCGCGACGGCGTGCCTCGTCGAAAGCTTCATCGCCCCACTCGAACCAATCCACAGGGTTGTCCCGATGCTGCAGAAGATAGGGAGAGGTGGCGTCCACGAGACGGTTCGGCATCTACCTAAACCGTAGGCGCGTTCGGATCTCGTCGATCCGACGGGGGGCGCCTACGCTCAACGAGATGAAGAGGTTCGCGGTCGTCCTTGCGGCGCTCACGCTGGTCGCTGCAACACCGGAGGAGACGATTCCAGGTCTCGAGGCCAACGGCTACTACATCGAGCCCGGGGCGGAGGTCACCGAGGAGATGGTCAGTGACGCCGTCACCGACGGCCGCAACCAGGGTGGTCGGCTCTACATGGTGGTCCTCGCCACCGAGCCACCAGGCGGGGCGACGACGTTCTCCGACAGCGTGCTCGACGACCTCGGCGGTGAGGGTTACGTGGTCACGGTGGCACCGGATACGGTGGGCTTCGCCGGAGACGGCTCCTTCTGGACTGTGGGGGACATGAACGAGGCGATCGACGTCTCTCTGCAGGGCTCTTCCGACGACGAGGTGGTCGAGATGTTCGCCGACACCCTCACCTCATCGCCGGTTGGCGACGAAGACGCGGGCGGAGGCGATTCGGGCTCCGGTGGTGGTCTTCCCTGGGGCTGGATCCTGCTGCTCGGGGGTGGAGCGTTCCTCGCCTGGTGGTACTTCTCGAACCGGAGCCGAGCCGCCAAGACCGCGGTGAAACGTATGGGCGAGGTCAAGAGCCTGGCGCGGGAGAAGCTGGCTGAGGTTGCCAACGACATCTTGGAGCTGGAAGACGAAGTGGCCGCCACCTCCGAGCCCGAGGCCAAAGAGCACTATCAGCGAGCCTCGGCGATGTATTCCCAGGCGATGACGGACATCGAGAGTGCCGACTCGGTCCAGGAGATGATCGAGGTGTCTGGTGAGCTCGACCTCGCAATCTGGGAACTCGACTGCGTCGAAGCGACCCTCGACGACAAACCGAAGCCCCCCAAACCCGAGCCCCCTGTCATCGCCACGGTGCCCACTCCGCCTCAGCAGGCCCCGCCCGGTCAGCCGCCCACGCCGGTCCCCGACTTCGATCGACGGCCCCAGCGCCAAAGCGGAGGTGGCACCGACATGATGTCGATGCTGCTCGCCATGCTGGCAATGGGAAACATGGGTGGTCGCGGTGGTGGCGGGTTTGGCGGAGGTTTTGGAGGTGGCTTCGGCGGTGGCGGTCGCGGAGGGGGCTCCACGTTTGGTGGTGGGGGTCGGATTCGCGGTGGTGGTCGACGTGGGGGCTGAGCAGCCTGGCGGTCGGTCTACCTAGACTCGCCCCAACAGAAGGAGAACACGACGATGTTCAAGCGGTGGATTGCCTACATCAAGTCCTGGTTCAAGAGCACATCCGAGGACATGATGGACCCCGAGATCGAGATCCAGTCGGCGATCGACGAGGCAAAGCGCAAAGATCAAGACCTCCGCAACCAGGCGGCCAAGGTCATCGCCCACAAGACACAGCTCGAGTCTCAGATCGAGCGTGCAGCCGAAGACGTGGGCGAGGCCAAGGAGATGGCCAAGCAAGCTCTGATAAGAGCGGACGAAGCCCAGCGGAACGGTGACGACGCCTCAGTTACTAAATGGACGCAGGCCGCGCAGAGCCTTGCCATGAAGCTCCAGGCCTCGGAAAACAACCTGGCGTCGCTCAAAGACCAGTTCACAACGGCCGAGGGCCAGGCGGCGAAGGCAAAAGAGGCGGTGCAGACGAATGCGATGAAGGTTCAGGAGCTGAGTGCCAAACGTCTCGAGATGCTCGGCTCATTGGAGCAGGCAAAGATGCAGGAGGCCGTGAACAACGCGGTCGAGTCGATGTCCGCCTCAGTCTCGGACGACGGCCTCAGTATGGACG
>DASTBQ010000175.1:0-7229 GCA_035711995.1 Acidimicrobiia bacterium
CGGCGACCTTCGGGATCCCAAGGCTGCCGCCCTACCGGTGCTGGCTGCCCTGGGCGGCATGGTGGTCCCCGCCCTGGTCTATCTCTTCTTCAATGCCGGGACCGCAGCAGGTCATGGTTGGGGGATCCCGATGGCGACCGACATCGCATTTGCGGTCGGTATCGTCGCCTTGCTCGGTTCACGAGTGCCGCCGGGGGCCAAGCTGTTTCTGCTCGCGGTGGCCATCGCCGACGACATCGGCGCGATCGCCGTGATCGCAATCTTCTACACCACCGATCTGAACGGCTTCTACCTCGCGGCCGCGGTCTTTGGTCTGATCCTCGTCTGGGTCGCGAGCAAGGTCCACGTCAGAGCCATGTGGTTCTACGTACCGACCGCCTTCCTCATCTGGTACTTCATGCTCGAGTCGGGGGTGCACGCCACACTGGCCGGGGTCGCCCTGGGATTCCTTACCCCTGCCCGGCCTTACTACACGCCGAAGGAGTTCGACGAGCGGGCCCGCGCCATCCTCGACCAGTACGACCCGGACGACATCACAGACCTGCACGCCCAGGAACACGCCGACCACGAGGCGCTGCTCCTCTCGGACATCGCCAGCGAGTCGGTGTCTCCGTTGAACCGTATGGAGCACAAGCTGGTCGCATGGTCCAGCTTCGTGATAGTCCCGATCTTCGCCCTGGCCAACGCTGGGGTGGATTTCCGGGACATCAGCATCACCGAGGCCCTCACTTCGAACATTGCCCTCGGTGTCGCGGCTGGTCTGGTGATCGGAAAGATCGTGGGCATCTCACTGGCGTCACTGGGGGCGGTCAGGTTCGGACTCGGCAAGCTGCCTCCTGGGACAACCTGGGCCCACGTCGTGGGTCTCGCTGCCGTCGCCGGCATCGGCTTCACGGTCGCCCTATTCGTGGCAGGTCTGGCCTTCGAAGACCCGGAGTTCGCTGATCTGGCCAAAGTCGGCATCTTCAGCGGGTCGATAGTCGCCGGGATCATCGGGTCGATCGTCCTCAGCCGCATCAAACCGAGGAGCTCACTGTGAACGAACCACCCCCAACCATCAGCTGTGTCGAATGTGGCGGGACCGCCCATCTCGCCTCGTATCTCCCCGAAGACGAACCTCTCGAACCCGGCTACCCCGTCGCCTACACCTGCGGGGAGTGCGGTCACCGTCACGACCTCGTCTGGGAGGACGACGACCCGGAGTGACAACCGTTCTGTGCGGGTTTACCCCTACTGGAGCGGGGTAGACCCGCACAGAACGGTCAGTCGGCCCAGCGATGCACGTTTATCGCGTCGGCGTCGAAACCCATCGATCCGCAGAATTGCCGGAAACGCGCCTCGGGGACGCCTCGCCACTCCAGATCGGATAGGTCCTCGTCGATGGGGACATCGAGACGGAGCGTCGTCAGCTCACGGAAGAGATAGACCTCGTCCTGAAACTCGGCGAGAGTGGCTGCCAGCTTCTCCGCTCCACGCACCACCACACCCCAGTCGGCCGGGTTGGCCGGGATCAACTCGAGTCTGGGGAATTTGGCGAGCACGGTGGCGGCGGATTTCGCCCCCCACCCCGGCAATCCGGGCACACCGTCGGCGGTATCTCCGACCAGCGCCAGGTAATCGGGGATCGACTCGGGATGTATCCCGAACTTCTCGACGACTCCGTCCTCGTCGATGATCTTCTGTTCGCGACGGTTGTAGGTGACAATGCTGTCGCCGACGACGGTCTGACACATGTCCTTGTCGGGGGTGCAGATCACAACCTGGTCGACATCGTCAACCCACTTGATCGCGGCCGCCGCCATTGCGTCGTCGGCTTCGAACTCGATGTTGCGCCAGACCACCACTCCGATGGCTTCGAGAGCCTCCTCGGCGTAAGGGAACTGCCGTAGCAGCTCCTCGTCCATCCCCGCGGACGACTTGTAGCCGAGGAACATGGTGTTGCGAAACGACTCGATGACCGTGTCGAAGCTGGCAGCCAGATGAGTGACACCGGGCTCACGTAACAGGGCAAGTGTCGACTCCAGGATGCCGAGGGTGGCGCGGATGTCATGACCATCGGGAGCGATGACCGTGTCCTTCCGGCCGAAGTGAGCACGGAACAGCTCGTAGGTACCATCGAGTAGGTGGAGACGCACGAGAACGATCCTACGTCAGATTCACCAAGGGACCCGTGGACGACATTCCACGAGGAGTTCAACGAGCTGGGCGACCAACTGAAGGACACTTACAGGCGGGCGTCGACCGACAACGGTCCGTCCGAGGAGGAGATCAAGGACGCCTTCGGCACCCTGGCCAGCGCTTGGAACCAGGTTGCCGGGTCGGTGTCGGCCGCTCTACAGGACCCCGAGGTGCGACAACGCCTCAAGGATGCGGGGAGCGCCTTCGCCGCCGCGGTAGGCAACACGATCTCGGAGTTGGGGACCGAGCTGCGCGAGTCGGAGCACTGGCACCCTTCGAGGCCTGCGGGCACCGACGAGGAGGAATGACCCCACCCAGCGTGTGAGTGGGCCCTGAGCAGATCTGCTGGAATTCCCGGATGAATCCGTTGATCACCGCCGACGAGCTCGCCGTCTCCGGTGGTGTCGTCATCTGCGACCTCAGATGGGATCTCACCGACAAAGCCAAGGGGAAGACGACTTATGAGGAGGGGCACATCCCGGGTGCCGTCTTCGTGGACCTCGACACCGATCTGGCAGCAGCTCCCGGAATCGACGGCCGGCATCCCCTGCCCACGACAGGCGAGTTCGCCTCCGCCCTGGGACGGCTCGGTGTGGCTCCCGACAGTCATGTGGTGGCCTACGACGACGCCGGCGGTCGCGTCGCAGCACGGCTCTGGTGGATGCTGCGTTCGGTAGGACACGAGCAGGTCCAGGTGCTCGATGGTGGCTATCGAGCATGGGTGGCGGCAGGTCATCTCGTGGAGACGGGCTGGAAACAGCCCTCCCCCAGCCACTACCCCGAACCCGATCGATGGCACGGTGTCGTGTCACGTTGGGACCTCGAAGACATCACCGTCATCGACGCCCGGGCCCCGGCCCGGTATCGAGGGGAGTACGAACCTGTCGACCCCAAGGCGGGTCACATCCCGGGTGCAGTCAACATCCCGAGCGATGACAATCTCGACGAAAACGGGCGTTTCCTCGCCGCCGATGCACTCGCCGATCTCTACGACGGTTTGCCAGCAGATGTGGCTGTGTCCTGCGGCAGCGGGGTCACCGCGTGTCACGACGCCCTGGCGATGGTGGCGGCGGGGCTACCGATGCCTCTTGTATACGTCGGCTCGTTCTCGGAGTGGTCCCGCCGCGATCTCCCGGTGGCCCAAGGACCCACACCGTGATCAGCGCCCGCGCCCTCGAGGCAATCGAGTCATCCGACACCGACGAGCTGATCCGGGTGATCGACGGTCTCTGCGCCGGCGCCGGTTGGGACGATCTCGTGGAACTCAAGGAGCGCTGCCGCGAAGCGGTGGGGAGGGGCAAGCAACTGTGGGGGGTGGAAGAGCACATCAGATACCGGCTCGCCCTGGAGGCACCGGGACCGTGGGCCGGCGTCGCGGTGAGCGAAGGTGTTGCCAGATTCAGCCTCGGGCCACTCCCCGAGGTCGCCGCATCGACCAAGACCTGGGACGAGCTCTCGCCACACCTCGACAGCGGACCGTGGCGTGGGGTTGCCGCCGCGGAGCGTGTGATCAGGGGGGAGTCGATCGACGAGGTAGCCGACCTCCCCGGCCGGCTACTCGTCTGGGAACCCCGCTACCCGGTGGCCACCTACAAAGCGGACAAAGTGGAGGCGCCGCCACCCACTACCCCTTCCGTTGAGCCAGTCGACCTCCCCGCACCGCCCTCGACCATCGACGACCCGCAGTCGGAGGCGGCGCTCGCCGACCTGGTCCAACCCTGGGTGACCGAGTCCAACGGGAGGGTCTCAACCGTCACCGTCGAAGGCGATCTCCTGGGTGCGATCCGTGCCCTTGGTCTGCGCACAGCCAGGACCGCCGTCCTCGAGACGGCCGAGGCCCTGGCATGGATGGCCTGGGCTGGGGCATCGGGCGGAGCGCATGGTCGGCGGAGAGGGGCAGCCGCCGGGCGCTACGGCGCGTGGTGGGCCATTGCCACTATCTGTGATCTGGACTGGCCCGTCCACCCGGATCTGATGACCGAAGCGGTGGCCGGGCTCCAATTCGTGTGGTTCGACGATGGCTCTCCGGGAACCGGATGGGAGCTGCGTCTCGCCATCAATTACCCCGACGAAGGGCTGGCCTGGGCGATCTCCGCGGTCGACCAGTCGGATTGAGCGGGTCAGACCGCCGAAACCATCACCGAGACGGTGTGCCAGCCGGTGGCACCGTCGGGCGCGGGAGGGGCCTCCTCTTCGGTCTGGGTGTACCCGTCGCCATCGGTGGCCCGACAACGGAGCACGTGACGTCCGGTGTCGGCGACATCCCAGTCGACCCGCCACTGCACCCAGGCGCTCTCAGACAGAGGCTCTGACAGCTCGGCTTCCACCCAATCGGCATCTGCACCGAGTTGCACTTCCACTCGGGTGATGCCCTTGTTCGGCGCCCAGGCGACACCGGCCACCACATTGGGGCCTTTCGTGATCGGGGTCTCCTCGCTCGGGGTGTCGATGCGCGATTGGGTCTTGATCGGACCCTCCTTGGCCCACCCCCTCGGGACCCAGTAGGCGTCGAAGCCATCCCAGGTGGTCAACTCGATCTCGCTGAGCCATTTGGTTGCCGAGACGTACCCGTACAGACCGGCGACGACGAGACGGGCCGGGAATCCGTGCTCGAAGGGGAGAGGCTCGCCGTTCATCCCGATGGCGAGGAGAGCTTCCCGGCCGTCGTAGACAGCATCTATCGGGAATCCGACGGTGAAATCGTCCACGGAGCGAGCCACCAACTGCTCCGCTTCGTCGGATACACGTGCGAGATCGAGAACGTCGCGTAGAGGAACCCCCTGCCATCTGGCGTTACCGACGAGCCCGCCACCCACCCGGTTGGACACGCATGAGAGAGTCACGTCGCGCTCTACCATCGGCATTTCCAGAAGCTCGCCGAAAGTCATCGTATAGGGGCGATCCACCAGGCCGGTGATGGCGAGCGACCACTCTTCGAGGTTCACCCTGGGCACCGACAGTGCGGTATCGATCCTGTAGAAGTCGTCGTTGGGCACAAGGATCGGGGTCAGGCCTTCGATATCGAAGTCGGCGGCTGCGGGCACTGCTGCGAGGACTTCGCCGGGAGAAGGCAGTTCAACTTCGGTACGGCCGGCGACGGCGAGTTTGGCCCGCTCCATGAGAAATCTTCCGGCAGTGGCTGACAATGCGGCAATCCCGAGCACCGCCCCCGCACCCAGCAGGAACGTGCGGCGTGTTCCGTCATCGAGCGCCTTCTCGGCGCCGAGGTCGAACAACATCCGCAAGGTGGCGAGCCCGACTATCACCGCCACGGCGGCTGGGATGGCTGCCTCTACCAGCGAAACCCGCGGATCGGCAACTGCGGCGAGGATGGCGAGGACACCAAATCCGGTGAACACCGCGATCGCGATCCAAAAGCGTTTGCGTGCGAAAACCCCTACGACCGCACCAACCAGGACCGTCACCAGGGTGATCCCGATGAGGAGGGCGAGTTTGTCGTTGGTACCAAACACGGCGATCGCCCAGTCCTTGACCGCCGGAGGGACGTGGTCGATCACCCAGTTGCCCAGGCTCTCCACGAGAGAAGGCACCCCCTCGATGAGCCCGGCGACCAGCTCGGACACACCGAGGGCCAGCCCTGCAGCGAGGGCGCCGGAGAGTGCATCACGCCATCGGGTGGTGGTCACAGGCTCAAGGTAGGCCGACCGCCGCTAACGAGGGTTAAAGGACGGCCGTATCCGAGGGATTCGCTGGCCACGGCATTGTGGATTGGGGTGCTGCCAAGTGACACCGGATATCGCCAATCGTGAGTATCGACCTGTCCGAGCATTGGTGAGGCAGGGAGCTGCCGGCAAGAGAGCGGCGTCGGTCGGAAGCGGTAGGGTCGGGCTCATGAGATTCGGAGCATTTGTACCGCAGGGCTGGAGGATCACCCTCTCCGGCATACCAATCGAGGAGCACTGGCCGACGATGCTCGGGGTTGCTCGGGACCTGGAGCGGCTCGGCTTCGAGTCGGCGTGGGTCTACGACCACTTCCATACGGTTCCCGAGCCAACCCAGGAGGTCACCTACGAGGCGTGGACGATGATGGCCGCCCTCGCCGCCACCACCGACACGATCCGTCTCGGACAGATGTGCACCTGCAACACCTATCGCCCCCCCTCGTATCTGGCCAAGGTCGCCGCCTCGATCGATGTGATCTCCGGCGGACGTCTCGAGATGGGAATCGGCGCAGGCTGGTACGAGCACGAGCACGACGGCTACGGGTACGAGTTCAAGTCGGCGGCGGGACGTCTCGGGATGCTCCGTGAGGGTGTCGAGATCATGCGGGCGATGTGGACCGAGGACGTGGTCGACTACGACGGCGAGTACTACACGCTGAAGGGTGCGATCTGTCAGCCAAAGGGTCTGCAGAAGCCGCACATCCCGTTCTGGATCGCCGGTGGCGGTGAGCAGATCACATTGAAGATCGCCGCCAAATACGCCCAATACACCAACTTCGGAGGTGACGATCTCGAGGTGTTCGAGAACAAGTCGAAGATCCTCGCCGACCACTGCGCCGACGTCGGGACCAACTACGACTCGATTGTGAGATCCGCCAACTTCAACATCCTCTGTGGTGAGACCGAGGAGTCTGTGGCAGAGAAGAAGGCCTGGTACCACGACCACCTCAGCAAGTACGTGTCCGCCAGGGGCGCCGACCGCTTCGCCGCCCTGTTCGAGCCAACTTCGGGGACACCTGAACAGATCGTCGCCAGACTCAAGGAGTTCGAGGCTGCAGGTCTCGGCTATGTCATAGTCCAGTTCGCCGACATTGCCTATGACCGGGATAGTGTCGAGTTGTTCGCCAGCGAAGTGATCCCGGCCTTCGCCTAGACCAGGTTGACCTTATCGACGATGTGTTCGGCGATGGCCAGACTCGACGTCGCCCCCGGTGAGGGTGCGTTCCTCACACTGAGCACACCGTCGGTCTCGTAGATCCTGAAGTCGTCGACGAGCGATCCGTCACGATCCAGCGCCTGGGCCCGTATCCCCACCCTCGACCGCACGACGTCCTCGGGCCCGATTCCAGGGACATAACGGCCAGCCTT
>DASTBQ010000176.1:0-7405 GCA_035711995.1 Acidimicrobiia bacterium
GTCGCCGCCCCGATCTGGGCGAGGAGTGCGAGAAGGAGTATCAGGTTGAGCACCTGGGGCAGCCGTTGCACCAGTGTGAGCAGCCGCACCGACTTGCGATCACCCGATGCGGCGAGGGCCCGGGCCCTGATCTCCGTCACCCTGAGCAAGGAAGCCTCCGCCGCTGCCAGATAGACCGCGATCAGCAACAGGGCGATCAGGGCGACTATGAGTGGCAGGTCAGCGGACGTCACTGATGAGGGGACGTTAGACGAGCGGTGACGACCCATCGACTGGGTTTGGCAAACCTGAGACGACCCCTGTCGAGTCTGGGGTAGCGAACCTGGACTTGATGGCGTCGAGCACAGCAAGGGGACTCATTCATGAATCCCGTACTGATCTCGTCAGGCTTCTTCGGCAGCAGCCAACTCGTCGGCGGCCAACTCGTCGGCGGCGACTTTGGCGGCCGCGTGATCCTCGGTGATCCGGGCCCGGTCGGTGATCAGGGTCACCTGGTTCTCCAGCACCTGGATGAACCCGCCATAGACCGCGATGGTGGTCCGCTCCCCGGACTGGGTCTCGATCTCGACGGGACCGGTGGCGAGAGCGCCCATCAGCGGCTCGTGGTCGGCCATGATGCCGAGCTCACCCTCGGGGGTGCGAGCGACGACGATCACAGCTTCGCCACTCCACACGGTGGCCTCGGGTGAGACCACATCCACCTGGAAGGACTTAGCCATCGAAAGCTCCTCCGGGGAAGTCGGCCACGATCATGCTGCGGCGTCACCCTTCATGCCCGCTGCCTTCTTTTCGACGTCTTCGCGGCCACCAACCATGTAGAAGGCCTGCTCCGGGTACTGGTCCATGTCGCCGACTGTGAGGGCTCTGAACGAAGCGATGGTCTCCTCGAGTGGTGTGTAGATCCCTTCCTGCCCGGTGAACTGCTCGGCAACGAACATGGGTTGGGCCAGGAAACGCTGGATCTTGCGAGCCCGGGACACCAGCAGCTTGTCCTCCTCGGAGAGTTCGTCGATTCCGAGGATCGCGATGATGTCCTGGAGATCTTTGTACCTCTGCAAGATTCGCTGCACCTCCACCGCGACTGAGTAGTGCTCCTCCCCCACGATCTGAGGGTCGAGCGCGCGGCTCGACGAGTCGAGCGGGTCGACGGCGGGGTAGATGCCCAGGGCGGTGAGGGGGCGAGACAACACGGTCGTGGCGTCGAGGTGGGCGAACGCTGTGTGTGGAGCCGGGTCCGTGATGTCGTCGGCAGGTACGTAGATCGCCTGCAACGACGTGATCGAGCGGCCTTTCAGTGAGGTGATCCGCTCCTGGAGTAGACCCATCTCGTCGGCCAGGTTGGGCTGGTAGCCCACTTCGGAGGGCATTCGACCGAGCAGGGTGGAAACCTCCGAACCGGCCTGGGTGAAACGGAAGATGTTGTCGATGAACAGAAGCACGTCCTGTCCCTGGACGTCACGGAAGTATTCGGCCATGGTCAGGGCAGAGAGTGCCACCCGGAGCCGGACACCCGGCGGCTCGTCCATCTGGCCGAATGTCAGGGCTGCCTTGTCGATCACCCCGGTCTCTTTCATCTCGAGGAACAGGTCGTTGCCCTCACGTGTGCGCTCCCCGACTCCGGCGAACACCGACACGCCACCATGCTGTGTGGCAACACGGTTGATCATCTCCTGGATGAGGACCGTCTTTCCCACCCCTGCACCGCCGAAAAGACCGATCTTGCCACCCTGGAGGTAGGGGCAGATGAGATCGAGGACCTTGATGCCCGTCTCGAAGACCGTTCTCTGTGGTTCGACGTCCTCGAACTTGGGTGGGGTCCGATGGATCGGCCAACGCGGCTCCGAAAAGTCCATGTCCGGCGCATCCAACGACTGTCCCCACACGTTGAAGATGTGACCCAGTGTCTGGTCCCCGACCGGCACCATGATTGGTGAACCGGTATCGGTGACCACGGTGCCACGGGTCATGCCGTCTGTGGGAGCCAGGGCGATGGCCCTCACCTTGGAGTTACCGAGGTGCTGGGCGACCTCGGCAATGACCAGCTTTTCCTCGCCACCCAGCGTGAAGTTGATCTCCACGGCGTGGAGGATCTCTGGGAGTTGTTCGGGTGGGAATTCCACGTCCACGACCGGCCCGGCCACTTTGACGATCCGTCCTTTGGCTCCGTTGCTTTCAGTCATCATCTGCTCCATGTCTGTGATCTGGGACGAGTTTCATTCTTGGGCGTCTTCCAATGCCTGGGCGCCACCGACGATCTCGGTGATCGCGGTGGTTATCTCGGCCTGCCGGGCTCTGTTTGCCTGGACGGTCAGGGTCTTGATCAACTCCTCGGCGTTGTCCGTGGCCGCCTTCATCGCACGTCGTCGAGCACTGTGCTCGGAAGCGGAGGCTTCGAGGAGCATGTTGAAGATGACCGCCTCGACGTAGCGGGGGAGGAGACGGTTGAGTATCTCGCCCGGCTCTGGCTCGAACTCGTAGGAGACCGGCGGCCCCTCGCGCTCCACCGCCTCGGGTGGGGAGATCGGCAACACCTCGATCGAGCTCGGGGTCTGGGTCATCGCCGACTGGAAACGGGTGTAGAACGCCTCGAGTGCGTCGATACGTCTCGAGGCATAGGCCTCCATGATGGTGTTGGCGATGGCGCGGGCATTGTTGTACCCGGGTGTATCGGTGACACCCAGGTAGACCTGCTCGATGCGATATCCGCGATAACGGAAGTACGCCTGGGCCTTCTTGCCGACTGCATAGATGAGGACATCCCGACCCGCCTTCTCCAATTCGGCGATGCGTTTCTCGGCGAGCCTGATGATGTTTGACGCATACGCCCCGGCCTGACCCCGGTCCGACGACACCACGAGGACGCCCACCGTGGACACTTCGCGCCGTTCCAGCAGCATGTGGGTGGCGCCGACGCCGGCGCCGCTGACGTTCTCGATCACCTCGATCAGCTTCGCCGTGTAAGGCTTGGATCCGTTGACTCGGGCCGTGGCCTTGGGGATGCGGCTGGTCGCGATAAGCTCCATGGCACGGGTGATCTTCTTGATCCCCTCGACGCTGGAGATCCGGCGTCTGGTGTCACGGAGTGCGGCGCTAGGCATCTATTTCGGCTATTCGTCGGTCTCGGTCGTCTCGAAACCGTTCTTGAACTCGGCGATTGCGGAGACGAAGTCATCACCTTCGGGAAGCTTGCCCGTTTCCCTGATCGTGGCCAGGAGGTTGGTGTGACGGCTCCGGAAGTACTCGCGCAGCTCCCGCTCGAAGCGCTTCACATCTGCGGTGGGAATGTCGTCCATGTGACCCTCGGTGACGGCGTAGAGGGCAAGGACTTGTTCCTCCACCGGCATCGGTTGGAATTGGGGCTGTTTCAGGACTTCGACCACGCGACGGCCACGTTCCAGCTGAGCTAGAGACGCTGCGTCCAACTCGGAGCCGAACTCGGCGAATGCGGCGAGCTCACGAAATTGGGCCAGGTTGAGACGCAACGGTCCGGCAATCTTGCGCATCGCGTTGATCTGGGCGTTACCACCGACTCGGGACACCGACTGACCGGCGTCAACCGCAGGCCTGACTCCCTGGAAGAAGAGGTCGGTCTTCAAGAAGACCTGGCCATCGGTGATCGAGATGACGTTTGTCGGGATATAGGCCGAGATGTCGTCGGCCTTGGTCTCGATCACCGGGAGACCGGTGAGCGAGCCGGCACCGAGCTCGTCGGAGAGCTTGGCGCAGCGCTCGAGGAGACGGCTGTGCAGATAGAAGACGTCACCGGGGTACGCCTCACGGCCCGGAGGGCGACGGAGCAGGAGAGAGATCTCCCGGTATGCGACGGCCTGCTTGGACAGGTCGTCGAACATGACGAGGGCGTGCTCGCCGTTGTACATCCAGTGCTGGCCGATGGCGGAGCCCGCATACGGAGCGTACATCTGCAGTGCGGGCGCATCGGATGCAGCAGAGTGGATCACCACCGTGTATTCCATGGCCCCGTACTCCTCGAGTGTGGAGACGACCTCGGCGACAGTGGATGCCTTCTGGCCGATCGCCACATAGATGCACTTCACCGCCTTGTCGGTGCCCCAGAACTGCTTCTGGTTGATGATCGTGTCGACGAGAAGCGCTGTCTTTCCGGTCTGACGGTCTCCAATGATCAGCTGACGCTGGCCACGGCCGATTGGTGTCATCGAGTCGATGGTCTTGATTCCGGTCTGCAACGGCTCGCCGACCGGCTGGCGTTCGACGACGGAAGGCGCCTGAGTCTCGAGGAGCCGGCTCTCCGTGGCGTTGATCGGGCCTTTCCCGTCAACGGGGTTACCCAATGGGTCGACTACACGTCCCAGGAGGCCGTCGCCGACGGGCACGGAGAGGACCGTGCCAGTCTGCTTGACGGGATCGCCTTCCTCGATGTGGTGGTAGTCACCGAGGAAAACCACCCCGATGTCACGTTCGTCGATGTTGAGGGCCACACCAACCAGACCTTCGGGGAACTCGAGCAACTCGGAGACCATCACCGACGGGAGACCTTCGACGCGAGCGACACCGTCAGCGATCGATGTGACGTACCCGACCGTCTCCTTGGAGGTGTCCGGCTCCCAGCCGGCGAGCTGGGAACGGAGTGACTCCGTGATCTGATCGGCTGTGATGGTCAAGTCAGACATTGGTCTCCTACCCTTCAATTTGCCTTGACGGCCTGGCGGGCCGAGTCGACTCGTTTGGCGATCGAGCCGTCGATGACGATGTCACCGACCCTGGCGACAAGGCCCCCGATGATCTCGGGATCAACAACGACCTTTACCTCGACTTCCTTGCCGGTGGCCCGACCCAGCGAAGTCGTGAGACGTTGCACCGTGGCATCGTCCAGAGGTACCGCTGAGCGCACTTCGGCGACTGCGCGATCCCGGGAGGATGCGGCGGCGTCGGCGACTGCGCGAGCCACTGCGGGCAGATTGGATGCATGGTTCTGGCTCACCAACAGTTGGACCAGCCCAACCGTCAGACTCGAGGCGCGACTCCCGATGAGGTCGTCGACGACTGCCTGCTTTCGCTCCAGCGGAAGTTGCGGATCGGTGAGCCTCGATCGCAACTCGGGTGAGGTCTCGAAAGCCCGCGAGATCGTGAGCAGCTCACTCTCGACTCTCTCGAGGGAACCCTCGCCCCTGGCCATCTCGAAGATGCCCCGGGCGTAACCCTTGATTTGATCTTCAGCCATCCAGCCGCCCGCCTCTCCAACAACAGCCCACTACAGCTTCTCCAGGTCGGCGAGGTACCGGTCGATGAGGGCCTTGTGTGCCTCCTGGTCGAGTGACTCGCCGACGATCTTGGATGCGAGATCGACGGAAATGTCACCGACTTGGGCTCTGGCCTCGGCGAGGGCCCGCGACTTCTCTCCGGCGGCGTCTTCTCGGGCCTTGAGGCGTATCTGCTCGGCATCGGCTTCGGCCTTGGCCATGAGTTCGACGCGCATCTGTTCGGCCTGCTGACGGGCCTCCTCGACGATGCGGTTGCCCTCACCGCGGGAAGCGGCGAGCTGGTCCTGATAGTCCTTGCGGAGACTCTCGGCCTCTGCCTTTGCCTTCTCGGCCTCGGTTATCTGCCCCGCGATCGCGGCCTGACGCATCTCCAGTGTTCGGTTCAGACTGGGCCAGACCCACTTCCAGACGAAGAAGAAGACGATGGCGAAGGCGATTATGCCGGCTACGAGCTCGGGCCAAGCAGGTAGTAGCAGCTCGGCGGCGCTTCCGCCCTCTTCGCCACCTTCACTGGCGGCCAGGATTACTAGTTCGGTCACGTCAACCGGCCAGGAAGAAGACCACGAAACCGATCAGGGCGAGTGCCTCGGACAGGGCCATACCGATGAACATGTTGGTGCGCAACATGCCCGCTACCTCGGGCTGACGAGCCATCGCCTGGACCGCATTCCCAGCGACGATTCCGACGCCGATGCCCGGGCCGATTGCACCGAGGCCGTAGCCGATGGCCGCCAGGCCACTCCCGATATTGCCGCTGAGTCCGGCGCCCTCTTGCGCCAGGATCATTAGTGCATCCATTTCGATTTTCCCTTTCTCGCCTTGCGGCTGTTTTTGGAGACCTAGTGGGCCGGGTGCAATGAGCTCTCGATGTACACGGCCGAAAGCAACGTGAAGATGTACGCCTGGAGGGCAAGCACGAGGATCTCCAGGAGGAAAATGGCCATTCCGAAAATGAACCAGAGGGGGCCGACCACAAATCCCTTGATCGCAGAGATCTCACCGATCGACGCCGCATAGATGAAGTAGACGCCGGACCCCAGCAGCAGGGCGATCATCGTGTGACCGGCTACCAGGTTGGCGAAGAGTCGGACTGCCAGCGAGAACGGTCTGACGATGAAGATCGAGACCAACTCGATCACGCCGATCAGAGGCTTGAGGGCCACGGGCACTCCGGGAGGCCACAGCGTGTGTCCGAGGTAGGCGATCCCCTGCTTCTTGAAACCCGCGAACACGAACACCACGTACGTGACCAGTGCGAGAAAGGCGGGGATGGCCATCCGGGAGCCGATCGGGAAGTTGATGAAGGGCGTGAGCCCGAAGAAGTTCCCCACCAGGATGAAGAGGAAGAGAGCGAGGAGATAAGGGCCGTATTTCTCACCGCCCGGCCCGATCACACCCACAGCGATGTCTTTACGGACGAAATCGACGATGCTCTCTACGGCCAGACCGAACTTGGTGGGGACGAGTCTCGGCTTGCGGTAAGCGAAGAACAAGACGGCCATGACAATGATCGCGGCGAGGAAGATGTAGACCATCGTCCGGTTTACCGAGCCGAACAGCACCGGCAACTCGAAGAGCTCGAGGATCGACTCGGGTATGCACAACGGCTGCTCCGTCGGGTTGCAGCTGAATGCGAGTATCACGTCCACTCGAGCTCCCTTTCCTTACCTTTCGTCATCGCCACCATCTCGGCGCCGATCAAGAACAAATACGTCACCACCGCGGTGATCCCGAACGCGAGCCTGTCGATGGGCGCGAACTCCGCGATCAGGAGCATGGTGAGCGTCAACAGCCCCAGTCGGAGGAAAAAGCCGATCAGGGCGGCGGCATGATAAGCCGCCAGGCTGATCCTGGCGGAAATCGAGAGAATGGCGCCGGCGAGCAAGAAGTTGAGAACTACCACGATCACCCCGACCGCTGCGCTCCACGCCCCGTCCCATCCCCTGAATATCCAGAACAGACCAATGAGGATCGGAGCCGGGTAGATGACCCGTGCGATGGTGTGACGGGCCAGGGTCATCTCGACGTCGACCTGAGGGATCTGAGGACTAGCGCTCACGCCCGACTCCATCTTGCTCCTTCAGCATGGCCCAGATCCTCATGAAGCCTGTGTACGAACCGAGAACCACGCCCGTGACCACCAGCCATGGCTCGGTACCCCACCA
>DASTBQ010000177.1:0-29216 GCA_035711995.1 Acidimicrobiia bacterium
TCCGTCCACACCCTATGACGGGATGACACTGCGGGGCAGGGTGCTGGCCACGATCCTCGGCGGGGTGCCTGTCTTCGACGGCGAGCGCGTCTCGGGTCCAGGTGGCAGGATGCTGATCAGATCATGATCGATCTCATCTCGGAACGGGTCGGAGGCCAAGTCCTCGAGTACAACGACCAGTTCTTCGCAGAGGCGGAGAACCTGATCAAGTCGACTGATCCGGTGTGGAAGGAGGGCGAGTACACCGACCACGGGAAGTGGATGGACGGTTGGGAGACACGGCGTCGGCGGGACACCGGGCACGACTGGTGTGTCGTCTCCCTTGGGATACCAGGTTTGATCAGGCGGGTGACTGTCGACACCTCACATTTCACGGGCAACTTCCCCGAGGAGTTCTCGCTGGACGCTTCGCCTGGCAACGACGTGTGGGACCAGGTGATCGAGAGGACTCGGCTCGAAGGCGATTCGGTGGCCAACTTCGGTGTCGACTATCCGCATCGGGTAGTTGCAGTGCGTCTCAACATCTATCCCGACGGTGGCGTGGCGAGGCTACGTGTCGAGGGCGAGCCGATCCCTGGGATGGCAGAGGTGTGTCCCGACGGACCCGTTGACCTGGTCTCGGCACGGCTGGGCGGGAGGTGGCTCGAGGCCTCGGACTACCACTATTCCCCTCCGTCCAATCTCCTACTACCGACCTCGTCCGCGGGTATGTGGGACGGGTGGGAGACCAGGAGACGACGGGGTCCGGGACACGACTGGGCGACTTTTCGATTGGGTTTGCGTGGCACGGTGGATTCTGTGGTCGTAGATACCAGGCATTTCAAGGGAAACAGCCCGGGCTGGGTGTCCGTCGAACTGTCCGACGACGGAGAGACCTGGGATACGGTCGCCGAACGGGTCGAGGTGGGGCCTGATCGTCTCAACGAGGTCGCCCTCGGCGGCTCACACCCGGCCGCCTTCGTGCGGCTGTCGACCCATCCTGACGGCGGGGTCGCGCGTCTTCGGGTTCTGGGTAGGCCCGATCGGGTCGCCGCCGGTCAAGCCCGGCTCACCTATCTCAACAGTCTCTTTGAGGAAGCCGCCCGGGGTTTCTTCTTCACTGCGTGTTCCGCGCCGCGGTGGGTGGACCATATGACCGCGGCTCGTCCATACGACTCTCTCGATGGAATCCTCGACACCGCAGAGGATGGCTTCTCTCAATTGAGAGAACCTGATTGGCTGAGCGCGTTCGCCGCCCATCCCCGGATCGGCGAGCGCGGTGGATCCACCGAGAATCGGGAGCAGGCGGGGACTGCATCTGCGACACGGGAAGTGCTGAACGATCTCATCGAGGTGAATCGGGCATACGAGGAGAGGTTCGGGTTCACCTACATCGTCTATGCCACCGGGAAGAGCGCTACCGAGATGCTCGCGATCGCAAGACGACGGTTGAGCAATGACAGATCCGCCGAGATCGAGGTCGCCGGTGAGGAACAGCGCAAGATCACCCAGACCCGGCTCCGGCGTATGTTGTGTCAGGAGCCCTGATGACGACCTTGAGCACTCACGTCCTCGATACCGCCCAGGGGAGACCTGTCATCGGTATGCGGGTTCATCTCTCCCGGGCTGGTGAGGAGGGTTGGGAGAAGGTCAACGAGTTCGAGACCGATCGCGACGGCAGAATCTCTGGCTTTGGCGACCTGACGCCGGGGAGGTATCGGCTCGGCTTCGAGACCGGTGAGACCGGCAATCGCTTCTTCCCGTTTGTCCACGTCGTCTTCACGGTGGATGAGGAACTGTCCCACTACCACGTACCGCTCCTGCTCAGCCCTTTCGGGTACAGCACCTACCGGGGGAGTTGACTTGCCTCTCACCGACAACCGATGGGGAAAGTCGGAGGTCAGGGTGTCCAAGCTGCTCCGTGGTCGGGACGCTGATGACTTCGTCGACGTTTCGGTGTCCGTCTTGCTTCGCGGTGATGTCGCTGCCGCCCACACAGAGGGTGACAACGCCAACGTTCTACCCACCGACACGATGCGCAATACGATCTACGCGCTGGCCCAGGACCACCTGACAGATGATCTCGAAGGTTTCGCCGAAGTTCTTGCCCACCATTTCTTGGGGAGGGAGACGGTCGACGAGACGGACATCACAATCAGTCAGAAGATGTGGCAGAGGGGGTCGCCCACGGGCTTCTTGGGTGGCGGTTCGGAACGTCGTATCGCCCGGGTCGTGAGGGACACCGCCGGCTCATCCAGGGTGGCCGGGCTCGAAGGTCTGGTCGTCCTCAAGACCCGGGGCTCGGCGTTCACCGGGTTCCCCACCGACGAGTTCACGATTCTTCCCGAGACCGAGGACAGGCTCCTCGCCACCTCGATATCCGCGGAGTGGACCTATCCAAGCCTTCCCGCCGAGACCACCCGCACCTGGAACCTCGTGCGGAGCACGTTGCTCCATGCCTTCTTCGAGGACTGGTCGGCTTCGGTCCAACATCAGGGTTATCTGATGGGGCAGGCCGTGCTGGCCGCGGTTCCCGAGGCGAGTGAGATCAGCTTCCGTCTCCCCAACCAGCACCATCTCCCGTTCGATCTCACCCGCTTCGGAATGACCTGGGATGACACCGTTTTCCACCCTGTCTCCGAACCCTTCGGCGACATCTATCTGACCGTTACCCGGGATTAGGGGTTCGTTCTTCACTTCTGTGTCGATTTACCCGTCTTATAGACGGGGTTTTCGACATAGAAGTGAATCTGTCGGCGAGACATGGCACGGTGCTCGCATGAGGGGTGTTGACAAACGCATAAATGAGCTGGCTTCAAGCCAGAGATTCCTGATCACGCGAGACGAGGTTTTCGACCTTGGTGGTACGGATCAGATGATCAGAACCCGTCTCCGTTCGGACCGTTGGAAACAGGTGCAGGCCGGGGTGTACCAGATCGACACGCGATCCCTTGATTGGAGATCGAGCGTTCACGCCGCTGTTCTGGCCTGCGGTTCTGGCGCCAGAGCCTCACATAGGGCGGCGCTAATGCTCTGGGACATGGATGGTATGGGGGTCGCCCCGATCGAGGTCACCATGCCGTTTGGGAGTCTTCCCACTCCCCGAGGAGCGATCGTGCACCGAACACGCCGGGCTACCCAACCTGCCGAAGTGAAGGGAATACCGGTCTCAGGACCGGAGCGCACTTTGCTGGAGTGTTGCCGCTATCTGGGGGTTCTGACAATCGGGAAGGCCCTCGATTCGGCGATTCGTCGCGATCTGACGACGGTCGATCGAGTCTGCCTGATGTTGTCCAACGAGGGGGGACGGGGAGTTCCCGGGACCAAGAGATTGCGCACGGTCCTGCGCGAACGAGAACTCGACACGTCAACCGACAGTGGATCTGAATTCGAACTGCTCTATCACATGCAGGTCGGGATGCTCCCCAGGCCCGAACTTGGGTATGAGCTCTATCCAGCGAGCGGCCGGCGAGTGCCGGACTTCATCTGGCCCGAGCGCCGTAAAGCTGTTGAGGTTGATGGGATTGATGCCCACAACTCGGCTGACAAGCTCGATGACGATTTGGCCCGCCAGAACGAACTCATGGACTTGGGGCTGGAGATCCGTCGCTTCAGCGCCCGTCAGATCCGTCGTGACCCCAACAGTGTCGTCGAACAGATCCGCCAGTTCTTGGCAGCTTGACCGCTTCTGTGTCGATTTACCCGTCTCAGAGACGGGTAAATCGACACAGAACGGTTCAAACCTGTCTCCGCGCGTTGAGGATACGGAGGAAAGAGCGGGTTTCGAGTTCGGGGATGGTTAGGCCGGAGAGTCGGGTTGCTTCGTCCTCGGATATCGCTCCGCACCCAATCGCGCGCAGAAAGTAGTTGAGGAGACCCTGTCCGGTGGCGGCGTCGTCGAAGACGTCGCCAACCATCGTTGCCTTGGCCGCCGACTCGACGAAGTTGGAGAGACGTGCCCCGGCGGCGTCGAGGCCCTCCAGGAAGAAGGCATACACGGCGGCGTACCTCGTCACCAGCTGGGCGGGATGAAGGTCCCATCCCTGGTAGTAGGCGTGAGATAGCGAGTGTCGGATGTGGTCGTAGTGAAGCCGCATCGTCTGGTGGACGACCGTCGGATCGTCCCCAACAGGCATCACATTTGTGGCGCCGTCAGAAATCCAGACTCCGCTGCCCGCCAGACTGACCTGCTGGACATGACGGGCGAAGTCACATGCCGGGTGGTCCATCGACTGATAGGCCGCGGTGATGCTCAGCGATGCGGTGTAGTCGTAAGTGCCGAAGTGGGCTCCGCGCACCCTGCCACCGCCAGCATCGACCCATCGGCGCACACCTGCCGATCCGTCGATGTCGAGGATCATCTGTGGGGTCTCCACCATCAATTCGATGGGGATGGGATCCAGGTCCAGGGTTGCTTCCAGCTCACCCAGCGCCTCACACACCACCTCTATCTGGGCGACGTCCTGGAGTTTGGGCACGGTAATGCAGAATCCCTCCGGAACACCGCCCTCCTCAGCCAGGGTGGTCACGAAGAGACCGAGGGTTCGCAACGATCTCCGATGAAGCTCCGCCGAGAGTGACTTGATCCGGATCCCCGAGAATGGAGGAATCGTCCCCTCTTCTCTGGCCCTACTCAGCTCCAGAGCCGTTGCCCTGGCATGGCTGTCCTCCTCGTCGTCGGGGCGGTGCCCGTATCCGTCCTCGAAGTCGATTCGGAAATCCTCGACAGGCTCTCGCTCGAGCTTGTCGATCACCGCCTTGTGCACCCTTCCCGCGAGCTGAGGTGTGAGATCGAGGATCTTCTCCATATCGGCGGGTGTCTCAACCCACTTCGAAGCGAAGCCGAGGGCCAGAGAGCCCAGCTTGGATGGGGTTGCCGCCGAGAAGAGCTGGGCCCCGCCATACACAGTGTGCACCGGCTGCCGCTCTGGGCCCTCACCCGGAAAGTCGGCGGCGATCCGAGACGACACCGTCTCGAGACGGCTGGTCCACTTGTTGAGAGTTTCGTCGGTGAAGGTCATCAGGGCCTGAACTCTATGGCACGGTTAGCTTGTTGTCCGATGTCGAGCCTGCTCGTGAAGAACGCCACGGTCCTGGTGACGATGGACGGTCGCGAGATCTCTGACGGCGCCATGTACATCGAAGACGGGCGAATCGTGAATGTGGGGGACACGCTCGACCTTCCTGCCGTTGCGGACGAGATCGTTGACCTCGCCGGTCACATCGTGATCCCCGGTCTGGTGAACACCCACCACCACCTCTACCAGACGCTGACGCGAGTCTTCCCCGGGGCGCAGGATGTCGGCTTGTTCGATTGGCTGCGCACTCTCTATCCGGTGTGGGCCCGGATGACATCCGACCACGTCGAAGTGTCGACTCGTCTCGGTCTCGTCGAGCTGGCGCTCTCCGGCGCCACCACGGTGTTCGATCATCAGTACTTATGGCCGAACGGCTCACGAATCGACGACCAGTTCGCCGGTGCTGAGGGTCTCAACCTCCGTTTCGTCGCATCACGGGGCTCGATGAGTCTTGGAGAGTCACAGGGCGGGTTGCCACCCGACAGTGTTGTCGAGGATCCGTCGGCGATCCTGGCCGATACGGTCCGAGCAATCGATGTCCATCACCAGGCGGGATGGGGTGCGATGCGGCAGGTGACAGTCTCTCCCTGCTCCCCGTTCTCGGTGACCCCGGAACTGATGAGAGAGTCTGCTGCGCTGGCCCGGGACAAGAATGTCCGTCTCCACACGCATCTCGCCGAGACCGACGATGAGGAACAATTCTGCGTTGACAACTACGGGATGCGACCTGTCGGTCTGCTCGAGTCGCTTCACTGGACAGGGCCCGATGTCTGGTACGCCCACGCGGTTCATGTCGACGCCGGGGAGGTGATCCGTATGGGCAACGATGGGACCGGGGTCGCCCATTGTCCGACTTCGAACATGCGTCTCGCTTCAGGGATTGCTCCGGTAACGCGGTACCTGGAGGCCGGTGTACCGGTTGGTCTCGGTGTGGACGGTTCCGCCTCCAACGACTCCTCCCACATGCTGGGCGAAGCCCGTCAGGCCATGCTCTTGAATCGACTCGCTGTGTCTCCCGGGGTGGGTGAAGGCAAGCTCTTCGGGGCGAGGACCGCGCTCGAACTGGCCACCGAAGGGGGTGCGCGGGTCCTGGGCAGAGACGATATCGGGGTTCTCGCCCCGGGACGCGCCGCCGACTTCGTGGCGGTGGATCTTCACCGCGTCGAGTTCGCCGGCGCACTCCACGACCCGGTTGCGGCGCTGGTGATGTGTGCCCCTGTGACGGTCGATCACTCGTGGGTGGGTGGGCGTCCCCTGGTCGCCGGCGGACGGGTCGTAGGCGTCGAGATCGAGGACCTGATTCGGCGGCACAATCTCCTGGCTGCAGACTTGGCCGAGTAGTTTTCCCGTCGTGCAGGCCCACCATCCGACGAGCCTCGAGGAGGCGGTGCTCGCCGTCGCCGATGGGGCAACACCCTTGGCCGGGGGGACCGATCTCATGGTCGAGATCAATTTTCGCCACACAACGCCAGACCATGTCGTGGGACTGCGCCGCGTCGAGGAGCTAGGCGAATGGTCGGGCAACAGGATCGGCGCTGCGGTGACCTGGAGGCGACTGGAGCGCGGAGGTCCTCGGGCCCTGGCGCAAGCAGCGCGTACCGTTGGCTCTCCCCAGATCCGCAACGCCGGGACCATCGGTGGCAATCTGGCGACCGCCAGTCCGGCGGGTGACGGCCACCCGTTCTTGGTGGCCGTCGACGCATCGATCGAAGCGGTCAGCCCGACGAGTGTCCGATCGATCCCCTGGTCGGAGTTCTTCACCGGGGTCAAGAAGACTTCGCTCGCCTCCGACGAACTGGTGTCAGCGGTGTTGCTACCGAGTGATCTGCCGGAGCATCAGGAGTTCGGAAAAGTCGGCGTCCGCAACGCCATGGTCATATCGACTGTGTGTGCCGTGGTGACCCGTCGGGACGACGGTGTCACGACCGTGGGGCTCGGTTCGGTCGCACCGACCCCGATGCGGGCCTGGCGAGCCGAGCAGATGATCTCGTCTGTCAGCCGACCTTCAGACGGGGATCTCGCCGAGTTCGCTCGTCTCGTCTCCGAGGAGGTGTCGCCTATCACCGACCACCGTTCCACCGAGGAGTACCGACGTCATGCAGCTGGTGTGCTCTGTCGCCGTCTTCTCGAGAGGTGCGTGCGGTGATCGTCGAGTTCACACTCAACGGGGAGGCCACAAATGCGCGTGTGGTCTCGCCTTCCAGTCTGCTCGACGTCCTCAGGGATCAACTGAGCCACCCCGGTTCGAAGAACGCCTGTGACCAGGGTGAATGCGGTTCATGCTCGGTCGTTCTCGATGGTGAGGTGGTCTGTTCCTGTCTGGTGATGGCTGCGGACGTCGCAGGGTCCGACGTGAGGACCGTCGAGGGCGTAGCCGTCGATGGGGCGCTCAACGCGGTTCAGCAGGCGATGCACATGGCAGGAGCCGTTCAGTGCGGCTTCTGCACACCCGGGATCGTGGTCACCGCCACTGCGCTCTTCTCCGAGAATCCAACCCCTTCCCGGGAGGAGATCAAGGAGGCCTTGGCCGGGAACATCTGCAGATGCACCGGGTACGGAGCGATTGTGCGGGCTCTGGAGACCCTTGCCGGGAGGAGCGCGGAATGACCCTCCGGACCCACAAACCAGTCTCTGTGATCGGCGGGGTTGGCGAATCGACGCTCAGACCCGATGGAGTGGAGAAGTTGACCGGGGACTTCGAGTTCGCATCGGATCTCTGGGCAGATGAGATGTTGTGGGGCGCCACCACCCGGAGTCCGTATCCCCACGCCAAAGTGGTTTCAATCGACGTCGGACCGGCCCTCGCCATCGGAGGTGTTCATGCGGTGCTGACCGCCGGCGATGTCCCCGGGCGAGCCGTGTTCGGTCTGGAGCATCCGGATCAGCCGGTTCTGGCAGGTGACATCGTCGAGTACTGGGGAGAGCCCGTGGCGGTGGTGGCCGCAGAGGATGAGGAGACGGCGAGGATGGCGGCCGCGGCTGTGGTCGTCGAATACGAAGTGCTCGACCCCGTAGTGGATCCGCTCGTGGCGGACGCGGCCGACGATGTCTTCCGCCGAATGCGAATTCGGAGAGGTGATCAGGAAATCGTCGGTTCGGTGGTGGTCGAGGGTTTCTACGAGGTGGGCATGCAGGATCAAGCCCCGCTAGGAACCGAGGCCGGGCTTGCTGTACCCGACGGTCTCGGGGGGGTCGACCTCTACGCCACCAGCCAGTTCGTCCACATCGACCAGGAGCAGGTGGTGGCCAGCCTCGGTCTCAGGCCAGACCAGGTGCGGGCGCACCCAACCGGAATCGGCGGTGCGTTTGGTGCTCGCGAAGACGTCAACCTCCACATCCATCTGTGTCTGCTCGCCCTGCACACCGACAAGCCGGTGAAGATGGTCTACGACCGCGCCGAATCGTTCACGGGTCATGTCCATCGGCACCCCGCAGTCATGTGGTACCGCCACCACGCCGATGCCGATGGTCGCCTGCTGAGAGTAGAAGCCAGAGTCGTCATCGATGGCGGCGCTTATGCCTCCACGACACCGGCCGTACTCGCCAACGCCTGCTACTTCGCAGTCGGCCCGTATCACTGTGACTCGGTTTCGGTGGATGGGGTGGGCACCAGGACGAACAACCCGCCTTGTGGTGCGATGCGTGGGTTCGGCGCGGTCCAGGTTTGTGTTGGTTACGAGGCGCAGATGGACAAACTCGCCGCCGAGATCGGGATCAGCCCGCTCGAATTGAGACGTAGGAACGCCCTGTCGACAGGGGACGTGATGTCGACCACCGGTCAGCGGATAGAGACCCCGCTTCCGGTCGCCGACGTGATCGACTCCCTGTCGGCGATGCCGTTGCCGGACGCAGCCGTCCCCTCCACACTCCCGGGAGGCAGCGGGTTGACCACCGAGCGGTCCCAGGTGAAACGTGGAGTCGGGTACGCCCTCGGTATCAAGAACCTGGGCTTCTCAGAGGGCTCGGACGACTATGCCGAAGCAAGGGTCAGACTCACAGAACAGGGTCTCGTGGTGGAGACTGCGGCGATCGAGGTGGGCCAGGGTCTGGTGATGGTCCTCGCCCAGATAGCCAGATCGGCCCTGGGGGTCAGCACTGCCGAAGTACGTCATGTCGATACCTCCCGGATCGGTTCGGCTGGTTCCACTTCAGCTTCGCGGCAAACTCAGGTTTCGGGTGGGGCGACGTTGCAAGCGGCCCGCCGACTCCGGGAACGCATCGTCCTGGCGCACAACGGAGACGACCTCAACGACCTTGGGGTGCTCAGGGCTGGCGAGGTCATCGTCCCGATGGCCATTCTGGTGACCGAGGGGTGGGAGGAGATCACCGTGTTCCGTCACCCACCAACCGAGCCATCCGATCAGAACGGTCAGGGTGTCGTCCACGCCGACTTCGCCGTTGCCGGGCACCGGGCCGTCGTGGACGTTGACCCAGAGCTCGGGCTGGTCACAGTGGTACGCGTGGATACAGCCCAGGACGTGGGGAGAGCCCTCAACCCGGCGGCGATACGTGGTCAGATCGAGGGGGGCATCCTTCAGGGTGTCGGCCTGGCTGTCATGGAGGAGCTCGTCATGAGGGAGGGCGTGATCGCCAACCCCACCTTCACCGATTATCTGTTGCCGACCATTCTCGATGCACCAGACGTCGAGGCCCTACTGATCGAAGAAGAGGGGTCCTGGGGTCCATTTGGGGCCAAAGGTGTTGGTGAGTCACCGACGATCTCGTCGACCGCTGCGGTTCTCGCCGCGATTCGGGCGGCGACGGGAAAGGAGATCACTCGGGCACCTGTGCGACCACAGGACATAGCCCTCTAACGGCCGGTTACCGTCTTCGGATGGAAGAGTTCATCAGGAGACTTCCCAAAGCCGAACTGCACCTGCATATCGAAGGCACGCTCGAGCCACAACTGATGTTCGACATCGCGGCGAGAAACCACCTCGACCTGCCCTTCCTCGACGTGGACTCGGTGGCTGCCGCCTACAGGTTCAGGAATCTCCAGTCTTTCCTCGACATCTACTATCAGGGCGCGGCCGTTCTTCAGACACCGACCGACTTCTACGACTTGATGGCCGACTATCTACACAGGGCGGTCACCGACGGGGTGCGCCGTGCCGAGATCTTCTTCGATCCCCAGACGCACACCGAGCGTGGGATTGGTTTCGATGTCTTTATGGAAGGCTTTCGGGCTGCAATCGAGGAGGCCGGTTCCAGCCATGGGATCTCTGCCGACCTGATCCTTTGCTTTCTCCGACATCTGGGTGGTGAGGAGGCTGTGGCGACCATGCGACTCGCCGAGCCCCACCTCGAAGGGATCATTGCGGTCGGTCTCGACTCGACCGAGGTCGGATACCCGCCCGAGTTGTACGTCGAAGCCTTCGACATGGCCCGTGAGCTCGGTCTCCGCGCCGTGGCTCACGGCGGCGAGGAGGGCCCACCGGGCTACGTCACTGGAGCCCTCGATGTGTTGGGTGTCGAAAGGGTCGATCACGGTATTCGAAGCCTGGAGAGCCCCGAACTGGTGGAACGATTGCTACGCGACCAGGTCCCACTGACGGTGTGCCCGCTCTCCAACGTGGCCCTAAGGGTGGTCGACCGGGTCGCTGACCATCCCCTGCCCCAGATGATGGAGCTAGGGCTGCTGGTGAGCGTCAACTCGGATGATCCGGCCTATTTCGGCGGTTACGTCGGAGAGAACTACTCGGTGCTGGTCGACGATCTCGGGTTCGGTGAGCAGCGTCTCGCCATGCTCGCCGCCAACTCCATCGAGTCGTCGTTCCTCGACCGCGAGGAGAAGGACCGGTTGTTGAAGGAACTGGAAAACGTCGAGCCCTAGGTCAGCGAGGGACTAGAGCCAGTTGACGTGACAGGGCAACCGGGTTGCCTTGCTCGTCCCAGATCTCTCCGTCCTCTTCGAGCATCCCGTCGGTGATGAATCGAGACGAGAACCTGGAAGCCAGCCATCCGGCTGGAGACGGATCCCTGATCTGGACCGTCAGGTCGACGGTTGGCGTCCAACCAACTGTGAGGTCGGCATTGAAGATGGCGGGAGGCATCGCGTCCGTGGCCAGAACCACTGCGTGGGCATTCATCGTCTCCCCGTCACGGAGCCGGAACCAGCCCCTGACCAAGGGCACCCCGGTCTTCTCTCCAAGGACTGCGCGTGCGTCTTCTGGATGGATCCTCAGATCCACCTTCCCGGTGAAAGGGGGCGGCAGAGGGGCATCTTCGGTGGGCAAAGCGGGAACACACTCATCGGGTGGGGGCAGGTCCGGCGGCTTGGCGAGGACCAGACGTGCGTCATTTCGTTGGGTTTCGGGATCGGTGAAGACTCCCGTCACATATACCAGGCTTCGTCCAGCGGTTGAGATAGTGGCGCGGAGAGTGCTCAGACTGCGGCCCTCTTTGAGGACTTCCACGTCGACATCGACCGGTCCGGCGCCTGCGGGATTGAGATAGCTGCCGGTGGCCGAGATCAATATCCGGCCCCCCGATTCGGCTTCCATCGCCCGCGTGGCGATCGCCATCAGATAGCCGCCGTTGGTGACGCCGAAGATGTCCCAACCCTCGGCCAGATGCGCTGACCAGCGGCCCGGCCCACCCGTCACGGCGGTCGCCATGTCGAAGCTCACAACAGGTTCACCTGTGAACCGGACACCACCGAGCCGATGACCCGTGGGTCGTGTTGAGCCGTTGTCTCGAGGACCGATTCGACACCGATCGGGTCGATCACGAGGCAGAAACCGATTCCGAGGTTGAAGGTGCGTCTCATGTCCGCCTCCACGACGCCTCGTTCGGCGATATCGCCGAACACCGTCGGTCGGTCCCACGTCGAGAGATCGATGGTGGCGCCCAGACCATCGGGGAGGGCTCGGGCGAGGTTGGCGCCCAGACCTCCACCTGTGATGTGTGCGGCAGAGTGAACACGTCCGGTCGAGACGGCATCCAGAACAGCCGATGAATAGATCACGGAGGGTTCGAGCAGTGTGTCGGCGTGATCTGCCACTTCGTCGCCGTACAAGGACCGGACCAGCGAAAAGCCGTTGGAGCGGAGGTTCGGCGAGATCAGACCCACGATCAGGTCCCCTGCTCTGACCCGATCCGGAGTCAACACCTTGTCGCGTTCGACAATCCCAAGTGCCGCCCCCGCCAGATCCACGGCGTCCAGGGCCATGACCCCGGGATGTTCGGCTGTCTCGCCACCCAGGAGCGGGCAACCCGTCTGGAGACAGGCCGAAGCGACCGACTCGACGATCTCTCGATCTCGTTCCCCGTTCAACGAGCCAACCGCCAGATAGTCGACGAAACCGATTGGGCGAGCCCCGGCTGCTGCGAGGTCGTCGACGCACATCGCGACCAGGTCGAACCCCACCCCGGACCAACGTCCGGTGGCTCTGGCGATCTCGATCTTGGTGCCCACCCCGTCCGTGGACATCATCAGGATGGGGTCTTCATATCCGGCGGGCACGCGCACACCGGCGGCGAATCCACCGAAGCCCCCGATCACGTCCTCTTTCCAAGTCCCCGTCACAGAAGATGCGATAGACGTGGTGTGACGGTCGGCGGCGTCGAGGTCCACCCCCGCTTCCCGGTAGGAGGTCACCTCAGGATCGTTCCAGTTGGAACTTGTCTGCGCCCTCGGGAACGTCGGTCGGGTATTCGCCACACAGGCACGCCTTGCAGAATCCTGCGTCGGCCACACCGGTGGCTTCGAGGAGACCATCTAACGACAGATAACCGAGCGAGTCTGCCCCCAGATTCTCCCGTATCTCATCGATCTCGAGTCGGGCCGCGATGAGAGTCGAACGATCAGAGGTGTCCATCCCGTAGTAACACGGCCAGCGATAGGGGGGTGAGGAGACCCTGAGATGAACCTCCGTGGCTCCCGCCTCACGCACCATGGAGACGAGTTGCCGTGTCGTGGAACCACGGACTATCGAGTCGTCGACGAGAACCACCCGTCGACTCTGGAGACTCTCGGTTATCGGATTCAGTTTGAGACGAATCCCCTGGTCACGGAGCATTTGGGTCGGTTCGATGAAGGTTCGACCCACATAGCGGTTCTTGACGAGACCGTCGGCGTAGGGAATCCCCGTCGCGGCCGCAAACCCTTGGGCGGCGGGGATTCCCGACTCTGGCACGGGAACGACGACGTCGGCCTCTGCAGGGTGCTCCTCGGCGAGGACGCGACCCATGTCACGACGGGCTCCTTGGATCGACCTGCCATACATGTGGGAATCGGGGCGGGCGAAGTACACGAACTCGAAGACACAGAGACCGGGCTGGATCTCAGCGAAGGGGTAGTAGGACTTTGGCCCTCCGGCGTCGATCACCACCATCTCACCGGGTGACACTTCTCTGACGAACTTGGCACCGACCAGGTCGAGAGCGGCGGATTCGGAGGCGAGCACCCAACCTCCGTCGGGCAATGAGCCCAGACAGAGGGGTCTGAACCCGTGCGGATCGCGAAGACCGACGATTCGGCCCTGGTCCATGATCACGAGTGAGAATGCACCTTCCCACGTTGGGGCCACCTTCATCACTGCCATCTCCAGGCCCCTGGCGTCGGATCTGTTGTCGTCTATGGCTCGGGCCAGGCTCTCCGCCATCAGGTCGGAGTCGGTGGTGGCCCCGGAGACTCCCAGCGCCCTGGCCAGCTGGTCGGTGTTGGTCAAGTTCCCGTTGTGACCCAGCGCGACACTGGTGTGTCCGACCTGACGATGTGCAGGCTGGGCATTGGCCCAGTTGTTCGAACCCGTGGTCGAGTACCTGGTGTGACCGATCCCGAGATGACCGTCGAGGCCCGCCAGTGCCGGCTCGTCGAACACCTGGGCGACGAGACCTAGGTCCTTGAAGACGGTGACAGTCTCACCATCCGAGGTGGCTATGCCCGCCGACTCCTGTCCGCGGTGCTGGAGTGCGAAGAGTCCGAAGTAGAGGAGATGCGACACCCGCTGCGAGGTGGAGTATGCAGCGATCACCCCGCAGGCCTCGCGCGGGCCCTTCTGCAACGAAACCACAGCCTCCTCGGGCACATGGCGATGGTAGGGCTCCGCAATTGCAGTTCACAGTCACGACGCAGCGTTTCAGTCGAAGATTTCGCGATAAGCCACGCCGAGTTCCAGATAGTGCTCGACGCCGTCGTCGGCGCGCCGGATCTCGTCGTCTGTCAGGTCCCGCATCGGCCTGGCCGGTGTGCCAATCGCCAGAGTCCACGCTGGGATAGTCCCGTCCTCGGGGAGCAGGGAACCTGCAGCCAGCCAGGCACCCTCGCCGACCCGGGACCGGTTCAGGGCAATCGCACCGATGCCGATCAGGGCGCTGTCGCCGATCTCAACCCCGTGGATAACGGCTGAGTGGCCCACCGTGACCCGCTTTCCGATCAGTGTCGGGACGTCCTCGTCACAGTGGAGGACGCAGTTGTCCTGGATGTTGCTCTGGGCTCCAATCAGAATCCGGTCGAGGTCGGCCCGGATCACCGCTCCGAACAGAACGAAGACCTCGGCCTCGATCATGACGTCTCCATAGATGTGCGCTCCCGGTGCGACGACGGCCGAGGCATCGACGACAGGAGATGGCAAATGAGGTGGTCTCAACTGGCTTCGGCCACTCTTCGTATTCGATCCCGGATCGTGGCTGCGTCCGTCCAGCCTCGGGCGAGAAGAGCGAGTCGCCCATCACCGAGATCACCCACCAGTGTGGGAAACCCGCTGATTCCCCAGTTGCGTGCTCTAGAGAAGTCGCTCCAGGCCCGTTTTTTCGCCGCTTCTCCAGACAGTGCGGCCCCGAAAGTCTCCAGGTCGACACCGTGATCTGCCGCGATCTCGATCAGAACCTCGAGATCTGTCACATCCCGTCCCTCGGCGTAGAACGCATGTTGGATGTCGGTGAAATAGTCCAATGTCCCGCTGGGCAGGTTCTCCCTCATCTCGACGACAGCAATCGCCGCCGGTTCGGTGTCGTAGACCCAACCGTCACGCCGGTCGAGGAAAGATGGGTCGAAGGGCTGACCCGTCTTTTGGGCTATCTGCTCCCAATGATGTGACAGAAACGACGCCATCCGATCGTCGAGTGTCTGAGCCATGGGCCCGGGTCGGAGCCCACCCACCACTACATCGACGGGGTAGTCGTCGGCAAGGGAATCGATTTCGGGGGCGAATCCCCAGCACCAGGAGCACATCGGGTCGCCCACGTAGATCAGACCTGAGACTCGGTCGTTCATCTGCGCCCAACCTTATTTGGCCCGCGTTGATGTCTGAGATCAACGTGGAGATCGAGTGGAGATCGACCCTCACGTCCCCAGTCGCGGGTCGGCCCGTCGCAACCTCCCAGACCTTCGCACTCACGCCACAGGCATGAGCGTCGTCCTCCTACAAAGCCTGGTCGGACGGGACGATCAGCCCGTTCCGTATCTTGCCAGCCCAGCCTCCAAGGCTTCCTCATCGTCGATCGAGAACCAGGATCTTCCGTCTTCGCCCCACTGCTGCCAGAGCTTGGGAGAAACGGGTTCGAATGAGACACGGTCGAGGAGGGTCTGAATCGACCCTCCCGCAGACGCTTCATCTGCCGCCGCTTCGGCGATCGAGACGGGGTAGACCGCACAGGTGACCTGTCTCGTGCCCTCGCTGTCGACCGGCACAACAGGCAGCTCTGATTCGGTTGCGGCCAGCGACCGGAGCGTTTCGGTCCTGAGGAATGGCTGATCCACCGCTACCAACAGGACCCGATCACTGGTGGTCCGTGCCAGTGCAGTGGCGATGCCCGCCAGAGGTCCTTGGGCATGAAACGCATCGGGCCAGCACTCCCAGCCGGGTCGGTCTGGCCCGAGGAGTACGGTCCGGCCAACGACCGGACCGATCGCCTGTGCCACCCGTTCGAGCATCGTCTCTCCTGTGACCGCCACGTCGGCCTTGTCGCGACCCATCCGGGTACTCCGACCCCCGGTCAGTATCGCTCCCAGGGTCACCGCATGGCTCATCGCAGGTACTCCGCCACGATCTCGGCGCGATCTTCGACCTCGGCGGCGCGCCCGGCCTGCCCGTGTCGACGCATCTCGTCCGCTGCCTGGATCAGGTCTTTCCGATCGGCGCGGATCTTGTCGACAATCTCGCCTTCGTTGACCTCGCGACGTGGAACGTCGTGGCTCAGACCCAGCTTCGGTTCGTATGGTCCGGTTTCGACCGGAACCGCCCCGGCGTTGTCGATGGTGCTCAATAGCGCGCGCAACGTCTTCACCCTGATGGTGTCTCTGGCCTTCATCGCTGCGGTCAGGTCGGTCTCGAGGCGTTTTGCGGTGGTCAACCGCCCGGCGAGGTCCCGGGGCGAAGCGCAGACTGAATCCAATGGTGGTCCAGGGGAACCTGCTCGATTTGGTTGGCGGTCTTCTTCAAAGGCACGGCTTTGGTCGTCTCCCACGAGCAACTATTGGGGTGCCGTCGGTGATGTAGTCGACACAGGGCTGCCGAGACGGGTGACCCGGAGCCTACCGCCGGCGAAGGGGTTCCTCCACGCTGCACAAGACCGAGGATCGTAATCCGGCACGAGCCGGTGAGACCGGTGAGAGTCTATGCCAGAACGCGTCCGACTTCGATGCGATACGTCCGTAGGTCCCACCCGGGTGAGGATTCCTCATAGGGGGAGATCTGGGCGCAGTGGCTGGGATCGGTCACCTCCTGCGGTGAGAATTCCGATGGCCAGGGGGCTCGATTCGATTCGGTCTACGTGGCAGTGCGGACGACCAGTTTCCGACCGCTGAGCGGGCGGGCGTGCTCGGCTTTGATCGCCGTGTGAGCAGACCTCTCGGTCATTTCGACGAACCCGTAACCTTTCGATTGCCCGCCGCGGCGACGAGCCACATCTGCACTGACCACGTGCCCATGACGGCTGAAAAGACGGTCGAGGTCCTCCGAAGTCGTGCTCCAAGGGAGATTGCCCACGAAGATCCTTGTGGTGTCGGAGTCGAATGTGATCGAGTCCGTGTCGGGGGTGCGGTGGAGCTTCTTCCCCCCGGTGAGCCGGGAGGGGTCGGGGGCGACGGTGTGATCCCCGAGCCCAAGGCTGCGTTGCATGCGATGCACCGTCTTGCGCTGATCCGGGGTCACGAGTGTCACCACGGTCCCGGTGGCTCCTGCACGGCCGGTGCGTCCCGAGCGATGGACGAAGTCTTTCTCGTCGGCGGCTACATCGAAATGCACCACGGCGTCGACGGAGTCGATGTGGATGCCCCGTGCGGCGACATCGGTGGCCACCAGTGCTTGGGCCTGACCTTTCGAGAATGCCTTCAGTGCTCGGTTTCGTTGACTCTGTGATCGACCACCGTGCATGGCGACCGCTTCGACTCCGGCACGGGTCAACTGGCGTGCTACCCGGTCGGCGCCGTGGCGGGTGCGGGTGAACACGATCGAGCGGCCGAGTCGATTCGTCACGTCGGCCGTGTGGTCGATTCGGTCGCCTGCCTCCACCAGCCAGAAGTGGTGCTGCACGTCCGCCTCCGTGGAGACGCCATCGGCCTCGTACCTGGCGGGGCGGGTCTGATAGCGCTCGATCAGGTGGGCCACGTCACGATCGAGCGTTGCCGAGAACAAGAGGGTCTGCCGGTGCGACGACGTGGCGTCGAGGATCCGTTTGACCGCGGGGAGGAATCCCATGTCAGCCATCCGATCGGCCTCGTCGACGACGACGGTGGACACAGCCGAGAGACGAATGAGACCTTGCTCGATCAGGTCTTCGAGACGTCCCGGTGTGGCGACGAGGATGTCCACGCCGCGTTGCAGGGTTTTGCGCTGAGGGGTGTAGCTGGTACCGCCGTAGATGGCGGTGATGCTGCGACCGACGGCAGACGCGTATGGAGCGAGCTCGGCTCTGATCTGCTCGGCCAGCTCACGTGTTGGCGCGAGAATCAATGCTTTCGGTGCTCTCGGCGAGCCTGATTCGACGGTGGCGAGAAGGGGCAGACCAAAGGCAAGGGTCTTGCCCGATCCGGTCGGTGCCTTGCCACAGACATCCGAACCGGCGAGGACAGCAGGAATCGTGGATTCCTGAATAGGGAAAGGGGCGCCGATGCCCTGATTGGCCAGAGTGCTCACCAGGGCGTCGGGCAGCCCTAGTTCAGTGAAGGTGGAAATGATTGTCTCCTCGGTTGAGGGTGGTCTCGCTCGGACGTCCGGCAACCACTTGCCTGGATGATCGAGTGTCGGCCGAAGAGGCAATCCAACCGGGTGAGGAATTCGCCGTGACTCAGCAGGGAAGCGTTTTGACGCTGGCCTCCACCTGATGCGGCTTCCAGATGATACCAGGCGATCCTGTCTAACCGATCCGACGTCGACTTCGGATAGCTGTGACCTACGGCCTGCGCGCTTTCATCGAAGACTCCGATCAGCCCGCGACTGCGAGGGGGAGGGCTTCCCGCCAGCGACTGGCCGCGGACTCGAGTTCGATCACGGCACCTTCGATGGTGATGATGTCACCCCCCATCGTCCCGATCAGCCGTGCGAAGTCGTCTGGGAGATCGAGGACGCCGGGCGCAGCGACGACCAGGAACCGGTGCGGGTCTTCGTTGAAGGGATGGTCGACAGTCACGGTTGCCCCGACCCCTGAGGCGATGCAAATCTCGGCGAGCGCAACAGCCAGTCCGCCATCCGATACGTCATGAAGGACAGGGGCGGTATGAGCCAATGCAGCGGCGAGGGTTATGACACGGCGGGCCGTGCTCGGGTCGGGGGCGGTCGGCGTGCCGCCCAATTCGCTGAGCAGACGCTGCACCGCCGAGCCGGCCAGATTGGCAGACGTTTCGGGGCCGACCACCCAGATCTCCATCCCCGGTTCTGCCCGGCTGAGTCGGGGGGGATCGGGCGGTGCGGGGTCAGCCAAACCGAGCAGTCCGACGACAGGAGTGGGATGGATGTCGACACCCTCGGTCTCGTTGTAGAACGAGACATTCCCCCCTACGACCGGTATCCCTAGGGCCTCGCACGCCTCCGACATGCCCTCGATCGACTCGATGAACTGCCACATCACTTCGGGCTTCTCTGGGTTGCCGAAGTTGAGGTTGTCGACGACGGCCATGGGGCGGGCGCCGGTCACCGCCACGTTCAGGGCCGCCTCGTACACCAACCGTTGCGACCCGATCCGAGGGTCGAGGTAGCAGAGGCGCCCGTTCCCGTCTGTCGACACCGCGATGGCCTTCTCGGTTCCCTTGATGCGAAGCAGGTTGCCGTCCGAGCCGGGACCCACCACAGTGTTCAGGAAGAGCATGTGGTCGTATTGCTCGTGCACCCAGGCCGAAGAGCCGATCCCCGGATCCGAGAGCAGGGCTAGCAATACCTCCACCGTGTCGAGATCCGATCCGTCGAACACGAGTGCCTGCACCTCGTCGAGCCAGTCGGGGCGCACCGACGGTCGGTCATAGAGGGGGGCGTCGTCGGCGAGCGAAGCTGCGGGGACCTCGGCGACTAGCTCATCCTGATACCTGACGGTGAGGGCATCGCCCTCTCTGACCTGGCCGACGACGGCAGAATCGATCTCCCACTTGTCGGCGACTGCGAGCACGGCCGCCACGTCTTCGGGGGCGACGAAGGCCATCATCCGCTCCTGGGACTCTGACATCAACAGCTCCGGGGCGGTCATACCAGGCTCCCTGGTATGCACTGCGCCTAGGTCGACGTCCATGCCCACGCCGGCACGTCCAGCCGGCTCCGAGGTGGCACAGGAGAGACCCGCCGCGCCCAGGTCCTGGACGCCGACAACCAAACCCTTGTCGTAGAGCTCGAGACAGGTCTCGATCAGCTTCTTCTCTTCGAACGGGTCTCCCACCTGGACCGCGGGTCGTTTCTCTCCAGATCCCTCGTCGAAGGATGCCGAGGCCAGGACGCTCGCCCCGCCGATGCCGTCACGTCCGGTGGCTTTGCCAAGAAGGACGGCCACCGACCCGGGTGGCCCCGCCGTCCCCAGCACGAGTTGCTCTCGTCGCAGGACGCCGAGACACATCACGTTGACCAGGGGATTTCCCGAGTAGCAGGGGTCGAACTCGATCTCGCCACCAACCGTGGGAACACCAACTGCATTGCCGTATCCGGCGATGCCAGACACCACGCCTTTGAACAGGTAACGGTTCTTGGGCTCGTCCAGCGGACCGAATCTGATCTGATTCCACAGTGCAACAGGCCTCGCTCCCATTGTGAAGACGTCTCTGAGGATGCCGCCGACGCCGGTCGCGGCTCCCTGGTAGGGCTCGACGAACGACGGGTGGTTGTGGCTCTCGATGCGGATTGCCGCCAGCCAGCCGTCTCCGATGTCGATGACGCCGGCGTTCTCACCCGGACCGACGACGACCCAATCCGCCTCGGTGGGAAAACGACCGAGGTGTCTGCGTGAGGATTTGTAGGAGCAATGCTCGGACCACATCACGGAATACATGGCAAGTTCGGCCGGGCGTGGGGCGCGACCCAGGATCTCGACGACCGACTCGTACTCGGCGTCTGTCATACCGAGTTGGCGGTGGACAGGTTCTGTCGTGGGTGTCGCTGTCATGATTCAGATCTGTCGTGGAGATGGGCTGGCGACGGCGCTGGTGCACATCGGATTGGTTTCATGCCGGCACGAGCGAGTGGAGGAAGCTCTCGAGCAGAACCCGTCCATCTGTCGAGCCGAGCAGGTCATCTGTGGCACGTTCCGGGTGGGGCATCACTCCCACGACATTGCCGGTTGTGTTGCTGACGGCCGCTGCCCTGCCCTGGGATCCGTTGGGATCGTCGACGTAACGAAGGACGATTCGCCCAGCGTTGGAAGGATCGACCCAATTTCCCTGGTACGAGTTGAGCGGGATGCGGAGACGTTGCCCGAGTTGCGCCGTCCTGGTGAGGATCGAGATGGTGTCTACGACCTCCACCTCGACGAAACGACAAATGAAGGAGAGGTCCCGGTTCGCAATGTGCGCCCCGGGGATCAACCCGGCCTCACACAGAACCTGCCATCCGTTGCAGATTCCGAGGACGGGCGCCCCCTCAGCGGCGAGACGGCCGACCTCAGCCATCGCCGGCGAGAAGCGGGCGATGGCCCCGGTTCGCAGCGCATCGCCGTGGGCGAACCCACCCGGAAGGATCACCCCGTCGAAATCGGAGAGGTCGGTTTCGCGATGCCAGACGAGCTCTGCCTCCCCGCCAAGGGCATTGACTGCGTGGACGACGTCTTGTTCACAGTTGACTCCTGGGAACACCACCACGGCGGTCGTCACGATGAGACCTCGATCTCGAAGTCCTCCAGCACCGGGTTGGCCAACAACTGGCGACACATCTCAGTCACCCTCATTCGCACCTGCTCGGGATCGTCACCCTCGACTTCGATGTGGATGACCCGGTCCATTCGCACCGTCCTGGCCTCGGTGAATCCCAGGTCGTGGAGGGCGCGGCGTACGGTTGTTCCCTCGGGATCGGCGATCTCCGGTCTGCGGTCGATGGTGACCGTTACCTTCATGCGCCCTTCAGGTAGTCGTCGAAGCTCTTCCCTGTGATCAGCTCGTAGGCCTCGATGTAGCGCTCCCTGGTACCCGACACGATCTCGTCGGGAAGGTCGGGCGGCGGCGGGTTCTTGTCCCATGGCTGCAGTTCCAGCCACTCTCTCACGTACTGCTTGTCGTACGACGGAATGTCGCCACCGGGTTCGTACTCGTCGGCGGGCCAGTATCGGGACGAGTCAGGTGTCAGCACCTCGTCGATGAGGAGAAGCTCACCGTTGGCGTGGCCGAATTCGAACTTGGTGTCGGCCAGGATCACACCTCTGGCGGCGGCGTATTCGTTGGCTCTGGTGTAGATGTCGAGCGAACGTGTCTTCAACTCCTCGTACAGCTCGTCGCCGAGTATCTCCCTGGTCTCTGCTTCGGTGATGTTCTCGTCATGACCGGTGGTTGCCTTGGTGGCAGGCGTGAAGATCGGTTCGTCGAGTTTGTCGGCGAGCTTCAGACCGTCGGGGAGATGCTCGGTGGTGGGTCCGCCACCGTCGCGGTACTCCCGCCACGACGACCCATACAGGTAGCCACGAACCACGCACTCGACGGGAACGACCTCGGCGCGACGGACCACCATCGCCCTACCGGAGAGTTCCTGCCTCTGCTCGGCGGTGAGAGCTTCGACACCCGACATGTCCGTGGTGACCAGGTGGTTGGGGGTGTCGAGGAGGTCGAAGAAGTGGAGACTGAGCCCGGTGAGCACACGACCCTTGTCGGGGATCGCCTGGTTAAGGATGACGTCGTACGCCGAAATCCGGTCGGTCGCCACGAATAGGAGATGGTCCGGGTCGACCTCATAGATCTCCCTGACCTTCCCTGATGCGATATGGGGTAGTGCCAGCACGCCGGGGCAGAGTAGTGCTGTCTGCCATTGCCCCAGCCCACTGCCGTGGCAATGTCTCCTAGCCTGTCAGTTGTGAGTCTCTTCGATGCCGAGCGGGTGACCCAACTCCTCGAGGCAGACAATTACGCAGACGGGCTGGGCGTCGAGTTGGTCTCGGTGACGTCTGACGAGATCACCGTGGCCCTCGACGTGACCGTGGAACATGTCAACTTCCTCGGTGTTGGACACGGCGGGATGGTGTTCTCGCTCGCCGACTGTGCCTTTTCGTTGGCATCCAACTCCGCAGGCGACGATGCCGTTGCCATTGACACCCACCTCGTACTCACGGCGGCCAGCCGGCCCGGAGATCGTCTTCAGGCCCGGGTGAGGGAGGTGTCCCGGGGGCGGACCCTCGGCACATATCGCGCCGAGGTGTCGCGGGCCGCCGATGGCCGGACAGTCGGGCTATTCACTGGAACAGTCTTCATCGGTCAGGGCTCGGGGTAGATTCTCCGGGTTTTGCCGCTCGTCAAGTACGCAGTGTTTCATCCTTGGAAGACCGCAGCGGTCCTGGTCGTGGGTGTGGTACTCGGGGTCGGCGCCTTCTACGTCTACCAGGTGAGCACCGCCTTCGGTGCTGTTGCGACCGAGGAGTTCGATCCCAGCGAGGCGCGGGAGGCGATTGACGAGAGTCCTGTTCATCCGGAAGTCTCGCCCCCCTCGACGGTCATCGACTTGGACCTCGAACCAACTTACGACCTCGACGCCGAGTTGGCCCTGATCGAGGAACAGAGGGCCGCGGTTGATCAGGGGAGCGAAACTTTCAATTCGGCGGCGTACGGAAGACCGATCGACGACGATCTATACGACACCTACCTGCTGGTGGGTACTGACGCCTCGGGTTTCCTCGCCGACACGATCGTCTTTGCCCTTCAGCCCGGCGAGGGCGGGACACCAGCCCTCGTCAGCCTTCCCCGGGATCTATTCGTGTGGAACATGTGCAAGCAGACCTTCACACGTCTCAACACCGGGCTGGGCGGATGCAAGGGGGTCGCCTCTGGCGCAGAACTGCTCGCGATCATGGTTGAGGACTACACCGGCATACCCGTCGACCATCTGGCCAGGGTCGACTTCAAAGGCTTCGAACGCGTGGTCGACACGATGGGTGGTATCCGGGTGTGCGTCGATCACCCGCGCAGGGATCTGAGGTCTCATCTCGATCTGCCGAGTACTGGGTGTCAGCGTCTCGACGGCGAGGATGCCCTGGCCTGGGTGCGCTCACGACACCCTGAGGAGCTGGTCAACGGGAATTGGCGGTCGGTCGGCGGTTCTGACTTCGGACGTCAGGAGCGTCAACAAGACGTGTTGTTCCAGATGGCAGCGAAGATAGCGACCTTCACCTCGCCCGCCTCCCTGAGCAGACGTCTGTCAGCTGTTGCTTCGTCGGTGCGTCTCGATTCCTCCTGGTCGCTGGGCGACGCGGTCGTGGCCGCCTGGCGTTACCGGGGAATCACACAGGACGAGGTTCACCGCTTCTCGATCGAAGTGGACAACTACCGCACCACCTACGGCCAAGCCGTCCTGATCCCGTCCGTGCCCTTCGCCGAGCAGCTCGCCGAGTTTTACGACTGACATTTCCGATCCAGGCGTATGAAGGGCCGGATTCCGGCTGTTCTTACTCCCAGAAGCGTTGATCCGCCGACAATCGTCAGGACAACGCGGCAAGACGTTCGAAGACCGGTGCCGACGTGGTGAGAATCCTGTCGAGTGAGAAACAGTCGGCGAGATCGTCGTCGGAGAGGACGATCTCGGTGTCCGCTTCGAGGAGGTCGCGAAGTTGGCCTTCCCCATCCCACGCCTTCATGGCGTTGCGCTGCACCAGTCTGTAAGCGTCGTCGCGACTCAAACCCGACTCGACCAGGGCCAACAGCACCGCTTGACTGAAGATCAGCCCGTTGGTTCCTTCCAGGTTCGCCATCATGCGTTGCTCATCCACAACCAGGTTCTCAACGAGCCCGGTGAACTTCACCAGCATGTAGTGGAGGACGATCGAGGCGTCGGCGAGAACCACTCGCTCGGCAGACGAATGTGAGATGTCACGCTCGTGCCAGAGGGCGACATCTTCCAGACCAACCTGGGCATATCCCCGAAGCAATCTGGCCATTCCAGTCATGCGCTCGGAGAGGATCGGGTTGCGTTTGTGCGGCATCGCCGAGGACCCCTTCTGACCGGCGCGAAACCCCTCCCTGGCCTCACCGACCTCGGACCTCTGCAGATGTCGGACTTCCGTGGCCATCCTCTCGATCCCCGCCCCGACCAATGCGATGGTGGACAGGTACTGAGCGTGGCGATCTCGCGCAGTGACCTGTGTCGAGGCCGGCTCGATCCCCAGCCCGAGCGACGAGCAGACCGTCGCCTCGACAGAAGCCGGAACATGGGCATAGGTGCCTACCGCACCGGAGACCTTTCCGACCGCGACCATCTCCCGCGCTGTCCGCATCCGCTCCTCGTTTCGAGCCAACTCGAAAGCCCACCCGGCGAGCTTGACCCCGAAGGTCGTGGGCTCCGCCCAGATCCCGTGGGTGCGACCGATCATGAAGGTCTCACGATGTTCGAATACGCGCCCCGTAACGACTTTGCGCAGTTCTGCGATCGCCGAAATCAGGAGATCGGCCGAATCACGCAGAAGGAGACCCCCAGCGGTGTCGAGGACGTCAGAGGAGGTGAGTCCGAAGTGGACCCACTGGCTCGCCTCCGAACCCGCAGCCTGACCGAGCAGGTCGACGAATGCGGCGAGATCGTGGTTGGTCACCTGCTCCCGCTCTGTCACAGCCTCGGGTGTGGGGCAATGAGTCGCCTCGATTTCCGCCGCCGTTCCCGATGGGATCTTCCCCAGTTCCTCGAACGCGGCGACTGCGGCCACCTCCACGTCCTTCCACGTCTGGAGACGGTGCCGGTCGGACCAGATCTCGCCCATTTCGGGAAGGGTGTACCTCTCGATCACGATCGTGATCATGCCATGTCGTTAGGTTGGGGTCTGAATGCGGAAGATCCGGAACGACCAGGCGCGCCGTATCGCACTGGACGCGCAGGGGTTCCTGGATGGCCGTGCCGAGGGCAAGGTCGACGTACGCCACTTCCGGAAGGTGGTGGGTCGGGCCGGTTTGATCCAGCTCGACTCGGTGAATGTGTTCAGCCGGGCGCACTACATGCCTTTCTTCTCCCGCATCGGCTCCTATGACCGGAGCGCGCTGGACGAGTGGTTGTGGCGTTCTAGAGAGATGTTCGAGTACTGGGGCCACGAGGCGTCCCTGATCCCTGTGGAGCGCCACCGTCTCTTCAGATGGCGGATGGATCAGGCCCTCAAGTGGAGACGTCTCGCCCAACTCGAGGCCGACCACCCCGAATACGTGGAATCCGTTTACGAGCAGGTTGCGGAGCGCGGTCCGTTGCGGACCAACGACCTGGAGGCGCCGGGCGAACGGGACGGCACTCAGATGTGGGGCTGGTCAAATGGCAAGGTCGCGCTGGAGGCCCTGTTTCTCAGAGGGCGGATCACCACCGCCGATCGGCCAAACTTCGTGAGGATGTACGACGTGGCAGAACGGGTGATTCCTGAGGCCGCCTTGAACAGTGATCCTCCGGCCCATGACGAGGCTCTCGAGCAACTGCTTCTACTCGCAGCAGAACACATGGGCATCGCCACAGCCGACGACCTGGCCGACTACTACAGGATCCGGATGCCAGCAGCACGACCCGTGTTGGGACGTCTCGTCTCCTCGGGTGAGCTGGTGGAGGTAGAGGTCGAGGACTGGGAGAAATCCGCCTACATGCTCCCCGACACGTCGATCCCGAGATCGACCCGGGGGACTGCGCTGCTCTCACCATTCGACAACCTCATCTGGTACCGACCCCGTGTGGAGCGAATCTGGGGGTTCCATTACCGCATCGAGATCTACGTGCCTGAACCGAAACGGGTGTACGGCTACTACGTGCTTCCTTTCCTCCTCGATGGCGATCTGGTGGCCCGGGTCGATCTGAAGACCGATCGCCGTGACAACGTTCTTCAGGTTCGGGGAGCGTTCGCCGAGACAGGTACCGACCCTAAACAGGTGGGCAAGGCCCTTCGCGCCGAACTCGAGACCGTCGCCACCTGGCTCGATCTCGACGACGTGGTGGTCGCTCGCAATGGGGATCTCGCCGGGTTTCTCTGAACGCTTCTGTGTCGATTCGCCCGTCGGAGAGACGGGGTCTTCGACACGGGTCGGCTAGACGAATGCGTTGAGACCGGTGATGGCTTGACCCATGACGAGAGTGTGGATCTCGTTGGTGCCTTCGTAGGTGTAGACGGTCTCCAGGTTGGCCATGTGCCTGAAAACGGGGTACTCGAGCGTGATGCCGTTGCCGCCGAGGATGGAACGGGCGCTCCTGGCAACATCGAGGGCGTTGCCCACGTTGTCGTACTTGCCGAACGACACCTGTTCGGGCGTGATCGTGCCGGCGTCCTTGCGACGACCGAGGTGGATGGCGACCAGGGTTCCCTTTTGCACGGCAACCATCATTTCGACGAGCTTGCGTTGCGTCAGTTGGAACGAACCGATCGGCTTGTCGAACTGTTCACGCTCTTTGGCGTAGGCCAGGGCGGTTTCGTAACAATCCCGAGCTGCGCCGACGGCACCGAAGGCGATCCCGAAGCGGGCCTCGTTGAGACAGGAGAGAGGTCCACGCATCGATGAGACGTTGGGCAACATGAACTCGTCGGGGACCCGCAGGTCATCGAAGGCCAGCTCGGAAGTGACCGACGCTCTGAGTGATGCCTTCTTCTTGATGTCGTGAGCCGAGAAGCCCGGTGTGTCGGTGGGAATGATGAAGCCCCTGATCCCGTCCTCGGTTCGTGCCCACACGATCGCGATGTCGGCCACCGATCCGTTGGTGATCCACATTTTCGACCCGTTGATCAACCAGTCGCCGCCATCCCGTCGAGCATTGGTCCTCATCGAGGCGGGATCCGAACCCGAGTCGGGCTCGGTCAGCCCGAAGCAGCCGATCACCTCGCCCTTCGCCATTCGGGGCAGCCAGGTCTCCTTCTGCTCCTCGGAGCCGAACTGCCATATGGGAAACATCGCAAGCGATCCCTGGACCGACACGAACGATCTGATCCCGGAGTCTCCGGCTTCCAACTCGAGACACGCCAACCCGTACGCGGTGGCAGAAGTCCCGGCACACCCGTACCCCTCGAGGTGCATTCCAAGCATCCCGAGTTCACCGAACTGCCGGGCCAGCTCGGCATGAGGGATCTTCCCCTCATCCCACCAGTCAGCCACGTGCGGCTTGATCTCCTTGTCGACGAAGTTGCGCACGGTGTCCCTCAACAGGATCTCCTCTGAGTCGAGTAGGGAATCAGTGTCCAGGAAATCCAATGGATTGGGCTTGTCGAAAGACATCTCGCTCATGTGGGCCGATGGTATCTGGGAAGCTTTCGATAGTCAGCCGGCCAGGGTCTTCTCGGCGAGGTCCGCCCGGTACTGGGCGAGTCTGGCTGTGAGCTCTTCGTCTCCGACCGCGAGGATGGCCACGGCGAGCAGGGCCGCGTTGGTCGCCCCGTCGATGGCGACCGTTGCCACAGGTATCCCCGTCGGCATCTGCACGGTCGCCAGCAGCGAGTCCATCCCGTCGAGACTGGCATTGATCGGGACACCGATGACCGGCAACAACGACTTCGCCGCCATGACACCGGCGAGGTGGGCTGCCTTCCCTGCGCCGGCGATGATCACACCGAACCCGTTGTCGGCGGCGTTCTCGGCGAACTCGATCGCCTGATCGGGGGTCTTGTGTGCCGAGAGCACCCGGGTCTCGTGCTCTATGCCGAACATCTCCAGATTCTCACCGGCCTTCTCCATGACAGGTCGGTCGGTCCCCGATCCCATCACTATCGCGACTTTGTAGTTCATGAAGGTGACGGTAACCGGTGTGTATCAGGACGGATATCGACCCCTCTTTCCGATGTCACACGAGTGTGGTGACCGCGGAAGTTCCGCGTATGGGGACATCGAAAGGGGAGAACTCATGACTGTCCTTCATGGAAACACGGCGGGTCAAGCCCGCTCCAACCGGTTCGGCAAGTTCATGGTCGGTGCCGCGATGGTCGCCGTCGGGATCGGCGCCGCCTTCGGTATCAGCCAACTCATCGACAGCCCGTCCACCGCTGGAACGGTCACGCCGGCCCATCCTGCGGTACGCAGCGTCGATGCCATCACCGGCAACGTGGCCACCCGGACTCCGAGTCTGCAGGCCGACATCGCCGCCAAGAACGCGCTGGAGGGTCATATCTCGAGTTCGGTCGGAACTCAGATGCAGGCCACGGTCGAGGCCGGAATGGCACAGCTGGCCGCTTTCAACGAGGCTGCCAGACTGCAGGCCCTCAATGAGTGGGGTCGTGCCTACGGCGCACAACTGGCCGAGGCAGCTCGTCTCGAGGCTCTCAACGAGTGGGGCGAAGCGTACGGAGCCGCTCTGGCGGGCGCGAACGGCGCCAGCTGGTCGCTGCAAGACGAGCTAGATGCGATCCGGAACCGTTCAGTGACCAGCGCTGGAGTGTCCGATCAGCAGGCCGTCATGCCGAAGTTCAACTTCGAATAGATCAGGAAATCAGTCCGAAGAGTCTGAACAATCGAGTTGAAGGGGGAGGTATCTGCCTCCCCCTTCGACGCGTGATGACGTCTGTCTAGAGCCGTATAGAGCGCTCCTTGATTCTGTCTAGGGACCGATTTCGAAGATTCGCACTGTGGCGGAGAGACCGCCGGGACGAAGGAGACGGTAATGACGGTATTGGACGACA
>DASTBQ010000178.1:0-6570 GCA_035711995.1 Acidimicrobiia bacterium
CGCCTCGCGGTAAGCGGGAACATCGGTCAGAAGGCTCAGCCCGACCAGTGAACCGCTTGCGGTCGTCCACGCTTCACTGTGTGACAGCCTTCCGGTGGTGATGACACGGCCGCTCACCCCGAGCTTGGCAGCGATCTCGGAGATCGTCTTGCCTACCTCCACATCCGTAGGGCCGACCAGGACTAGCTCGAAGGTCTCGTCGAGATGGGATAGAACCTCGATCATCTCAACTGCTCCTCTGGCCAATGTGAGGTCTCCGATGTATAGGAGCCGCCTGTCACCCTCGTAGGGAGAGGGGTCGACCGACGCGGGATCAGGCAGGTTGAGCACGAGGAAGTCGCCTTCTGTCGACAACTCGGGTGCGGCGGTCATCGTCCGCCAGGCAACCGCGCGCGCGATGACGGTGTTGAGACTGGCTAGTGCCCTGACGATTGGTCGGAGGTAGTCGGGTATCCATGGACGGGCCATGGCTGCCTTGGCGTAGTCCTCGTGGATGTCGAGGATCGGAAGCTTGCGCCGGAGCCTGGCGACGAGGCTTCCCAGCACGAAGAGGTCGGGGTCGGGCAGGATCACCCTTCGGCCGTCGCCTCTCCAGATCCCGCTGAGGGCACCGAGCAAGGCTGCACCACGCGGCTTGTCGGAGTGGGTTGACAGGGTCACTTGATATCCCGCCGCCTGGAGATATGACACGTGACGGTTGAGACGCGGGTCGCCCTGCCAATGAGCGGTCGACACGATCGCCACGACATTGTCGATCATGACGGGACGTGCTCTCGTGCGGACAGGAAACCCAGCCCCCAGGCGATGTGCATGGTTGCCAGAGCAAGGGCACTCCGAGGTGATCCATCCATCAAGCCGGCGATGAGGAGTGATGCCGCGTATCCGACTGGGACCACGAGAGCGAACGGCAGCCACACCGAGGCCACTAATGACCCACCGAGAACGATCACGAGGAGAGGTGGAGCCAGTTGTCGCCATCGCAGGGCGCCCGGGTGTTTGGCCCCAAATAGTCTCTTCGCCCTTCCATACCAGAAGTACTGTTCCCAAAGGGCGCGGAGAGCTCCCCGTGGCCGGTATTCGACCCGGAGTTCGGGATCGAACCACACCACCAGTCCCGACGCGATGATGCGATGGTTCAACTCGTAGTCCTGGGTCCGGGCAAACGACTCGTCGAACCCGCCCAACGCCTCCACTACGTCTCGCCGGAACACACCGAGATACACCGTTTCGACTGGCCCCTCCTCTCCTCCAAGCCGGTAGCGGGCGTCCCCTGCTCCTAGTGGCGAGCGCATCGCCGTCGCTATCGCTCGCTCCCAGGGGGTCTCCCCAATCGGAACCTGCATGCCACCTACGACAGCGGCGCCGGTGCGATCGAGAGTCTCCACAGCTCGCGAGACGTAAGACACCGGGAGTTTCGACTGTGCGTCACATCTGACGATCACATCCCCAGCAGATGCTGCGATGGCGAGGTTGAGCCCGACAGGGGTCGACCCGGTTGGATTCATCACCACCTTCACCCCTTGAGCCGCCGCAGCGCTGGTGTCATCGGCAGCGGCTACCACCACGTCGACGATGTGGTGGTAATCCTGGAACTGGACCGAGGCCAGGGCGCGGGGCAACGTGTCTCCGGCGTTGCGCGCCGGAATGACCACGGATACCGCGGGCAGATTGTGTGTCACTGCGCCATATCATGCCCCGCCGTGCCTTCCGACCTGCAGTCAATCGCCGACCCGCGTCTGATTCTGCTGTGCTGGGCGGCAGGTCTCTCCCTTGTTGCCGGGATCATCTCCTTCGCACGAATCGTCGGCCCTGGATTCACGTGGCTGACGGCCGGCACCGCTGCACTAGTAGGTCTCCCCGGAGCACTGGCGGCCGACGGGTGGTGGGCGCGAGCCGGTCTTGTCCTGGCCCTCGTCGGGATCCTTCGGGCCAGAAACCGGCCCTTTGCAGGTCTGGCTCTGATGCTGGCGGGTCTGGCCTATGTGACCCAGGCAGCCATTCTCGGTGGCTGGATCCCCGCAGCCACCGCCACATTGGCGCTTGGAGGCGTCAGTGGGGAGATGGCGCTGGGTCACTGGTACCTCGTCGACCCTCGTTTGCCCCGGGGCGCTCTTCGCGACCTGGCGGTGGTCGGCATAGCCGGTCTGGTTGCTGAATCAGCGATGACCGTCTACCTAGACGTCGGCTTCACAGGTGGCTCGATCGGATATTGGGTGCTCGTGATCACTTCCGTGGTTCTCATGGCGGCCGTGATCGCGGCGATCAGATACCCCGCCTACAGCGGAGTGATGGCTGCCACCGGTTTGTCGTATCTGGCCCTCCTGACCACCCTGGGGACCGTCTTTGTCGGCCGCGCCATAGTGGCCGGGCTGGGCCCGTTTCGGTTTGGATGAGGAGAGAAGTAAATGCGTTCGAGCAGCGTTGACAGACAGGTCGATTTAGGAGGCGCCACACTCATAGCAGGGGTGCTCGAGGGTCTCGATCCGATCCCGGGGTCGGAAGAAGTGCTCGAGAGTGTCGACCGTGCGGTTCTCGAGGCGGCTGGATTCGACGGAAAACCGGGTCAGACGATCACACTTCCCCATGGGGATGCGGCCGCCGTAATCCTCGTCGGTGTGGGCAGCGAAGTGTCTTTCGAGAATCTCAAAAACGCCTCCGGCAACGCGGTCCGGGCGGTCAAGACCCGGCGAGGTGTGACTCTGCTCGCAGCGGCGGGGATCGAGGGCGCGACCCGCGCGGTGGTCGAGGGGAGTCTGCTGGGCGGTTACGAGTACCGCAGTTACAAGACTGAAGGCGAAGCTCTCGCCATAACCGACATCGAAGTAGTCGACGGCGACGATGATGAGCTGACAGCGGCCCAGATCATGGCTGAGGTGACTGCTATGGCCCGGGACTGGGTGAATGCCCCGGCCAAGGATCTCTCGCCGCAGCAGTTCGCCGATCAGATAGCGGCAAACGCATCGGATGCAAGTGTCGAGGTCGAGATCTGGGAGAGAGGCCGAATCGAGAGTGAGTCGCTGGGCGGTCTGCTCGGTGTCGCCGCGGGTTCTGACCGTGATCCCCGTCTCGTCATTCTCACGTATCGCCCGGATGGGGCCGCCGCACACCTGGCCCTGGTGGGGAAAGGGATCACATTCGACAGCGGTGGTCTCTCGCTGAAGACCGCACAGTTCATGGAGGAGATGAAGGATGACATGTCTGGCGCCGCCGCCGTGGTCGCCGCCACCATCGGAATCGCCCGGCTTGGATTGCCGGTCTCGATCACGGCAATAACTCCGTTAACGGACAATGCCGTGGGCGGTGACGCCACCCGACCCGGAGATGTTCTCCGCCCCGTCCAGGGTCCTACCATCGAGGTGCTGAACACCGATGCCGAGGGACGGCTCATACTCGCCGATGGACTGGGATTGGCACACAGGTACGAGCCGGATCTGACCATCGATGTCGCCACCCTCACAGGGGCCGCTGTGGTCGCTCTCGGCAAGCAGATCTCGGCAGTCTTCGCCTCAGACTCCGACGTCGCCGATCTCGTCCTCGATGCTGCCGCTCGCGCCGGTGAAGAGTTCTGGCCGATGCCGCTTTTCAAGGGATATCGCAAGTCGATCGACTCGAACATCGCCGACATCAAGAATGTCTCGGGCAGTCGATACGGAGGAGCCATAGTGGCTGCGCTGTTTCTAGCCGAGTACGCAGGTGACGTCCCATGGGCGCATCTCGACATCGCCGGGCCGGCCCGCAGCCTGGAGACGGCAGGGGAGCTTGTGAAGGGCGGTTCGGGAGTGTCAGTTCGAACCCTCATCGAAGTGGCGAGGGGTATGGCCGAAACCGGCTGACGGCTCCATCGGATCCCTAGTCTGATAGCCAAATGCGGAGCCGATTCCTCGTCTCAGTCGCGTTCACCGACTTGATGTCGCTGGCGCTCGCCATGGTCGCGACCTCGAAGACCGTCTACGACGTGTTTCTCCCGTGGAACGCACCGATCACATTCACCGGAGGACTTTCGGTTTTGCCGATGCTCGGCTTCATGGGGCTTTCCATGATCGCCGCGTCCGCTCTGACCGAACGGATGTCGGGCCCCGGTGTGCCCCGCCCCAGCTACGGGAGGATGACCGCTATATGGGTGGGAACCTTGCTCTTCACTGCTGGGTTCATCTTCGTCTTCCGTGACGTCTATTTCTCTCGTGTCTTCGTCCCCCTGGCAGCCACGGTGTGGCTGGTGCCGGCTACCGCCCACCGGTTCGTCAGAAGACAGCGCCCGTGGCGTGAGCGCTTTGGGGTCATCACCCACGAGAAGCAACTGGCCGATGACCTCAACGACAGTGACCACGCTGAGGTCGAATGGGTCCTTTCGCCGGAAGGTGAGAGCCCGGTCGAGTTGCCGGATCGCGGACTCACGATTGCCATCGACCTCAGGGCAGTCCTCTCCGACTCCATGGCGCAATATCTATCTTCGTGTGACGTCGCCGGTTACCCGATAAGGCCCTTCTCCTCCATCTACGAAGAGCACACAGGGCGCGTCCCCCTGATCCATCTCAACGAAGGGTGGGAGATTTCGGCCCCTCTGCTCCAGGTGGCGACCTGGCTCCCCGGCAAGCGAGCTTTCGACGTCGCTCTCACTTCGATCACGGCCCCCCTCTGGATCCCCATCGGGCTGCTGGTCGCCGCCTACATAAAGATGGTCGATCGAGGGTTCACCATCTTCCGTCAAAAGCGAATCGGGCTGAACGGGCGACCGTTCCGCATGTACAAGTTCCGGACGATGCATCTCGACGCTGAGAAGGGTGGAGCCAGATTCGCCGAGCCAGACGATCCACGGCTCATCACCGGGGGAGCGTTCCTGCGGCGCACCAGACTCGACGAGATCCCCCAGATGTGGAACATCTTGAAGGGCGACATGAGTCTGGTCGGGCCCCGGGCAGAGCAGGTGCCATTCGTCAAGGACTTCCGACGTCAGATTCCGTTCTACGACCACCGTCACATGGTCCGCCCCGGTCTCACGGGGTGGGCACAGGTCAACTTCAGATACGCCGACGACGAGGTCGACACGATCGAGAAGCTGACCTACGACCTCTACTACATAAAGCACATGTCGCCGGTGATGGACCTGCGCATCTTCTGGAAGAGCATCTGGACTGTGCTCACCGGCGCCGGACGCTGACCGTCACGGATTTGCTGTGACCCAGTCGGCATGCTGGGCGGCGATATCAGGTGGGAAACGCCACCGCATCTCGAGCGGTACCGGTGGGATCAGCGACACCACCGCCAGCTTCCCGTCGACAATGGACACCAAATCGGCTCGGAGTAGATGAGGTAAGTACCTGGGTAGCCGCACTTCCTCTCCTCGCTCGGCCGCGTTCACCATGCGTAGAAGTTCGGCGACCGCCCCCGGGCCCAGTGCGGCGACCCAGAACTTGCGAACGTAGGGATCGGCCGGATGGATGCCGTTCTCACGAGGCTGGAGCACGACGGGGACGGTGGGGCGAACCCGGGCGGTGGGTCGGACCCGGGCCCCTGCCAGCCCCACGGCGCTTGGGATCGGAGGACGATTCTGGCCACTGGCGGGGGCACCGGATCTCATGCGTTAGAGACTTACAAACAACGCAGAGTATCGTCAACCTCCATGAAGTAAGCCGCGAAAGATATCGTTATGTCGCTTGGCGCTGCTGAGTCCTAGGTCGGATTGCTTCAGCCGCTGGGCTCGGCGAGGACACCCACGAACACCACGATCGAGGCGGATGAGTTGATTTGGGTGCCGGCCGGTGGGTTGGTCTCGATGATCAGGCCCACTTGCGCAGGGTCAGGTGTCCCCAAGTTCTCGGCGACCAGTGTCAACTGCACATTGGTATCCAACGCAACCTGTTCGATCACTTCCTGCGCCTCTTCGACCGTCAACCCGAGCAGACTAGGCAACGCGGCTACCGGGGTCTGACCGTTGGAGACCCAAATCGTCACGCCGGTGCCTTGTGGGACTGTCGATCCGGGCGAGATCGACTGTCGGACAACGATGCCCTCCGGCTCGAGAGAGGCGATCTCTACGACTGCCACGTTCAACTTGGCGTCGGCGAGACGTCTCCGCGCTGCACCTTCTTCGAGGCTGACGACGGTGGGCACCTGTGTCGGCGGCGGGGTTAGGAATTCGTCGATTCCCTCGGGGTCCGCCGGGAACTGGGTCTCGGGTAGACCCTCTGTCACGATTGACATGAACTCGGCCCAAATGGGGGCTGGCACCGAGCCACCAAAGACCCGGGCATAATTCTGACCGTTGATCACCACGTCCTCGAGGGGGATCTGCTCGGCTTCATAACCGACCCAGACCGCCGTCGAGAACTCGGGCGTAAAACCCACGTACCAGGCATCGAGGTAGCTCTGGTGTGTCCCCGTCTTACCGCCCTGCGGATGGTCGATGGCTGCTCGTGGTGCAGTTCCCGACTCCGTAGGCACTTTCACGAGGGCGCGCCTCGCAGCTGCGAAGATGCCGGGATCAGCTACCTGTTGGACTTCCGGGGTCTTTTCGTAGATGACTTCGCCCTCTGAGTTGACGATCCTCGCCACCACGTAGTCGTCGGCATG
>DASTBQ010000179.1:0-7331 GCA_035711995.1 Acidimicrobiia bacterium
AATTCCGCACTGTTCCACTGGGGAGACCCGCCCAGCGTGCGTTAGACAGATACGTCGACGATGGCCGACCCCATCTGGTGACATCGGACTCAGGTGATGCTCTGTGGTTGGGAGCCCGTGGTGGGTCGATGACAACACGCAGTCTCCGACGATCGGTATCGAAACACATCGCGACCTTCCCACATGCGGTGCGTCACAGCTTCGCGACCCATCTCCTCGAGGGTGGGGCGGATCTGCGCACCGTGCAGGATCTGTTGGGACACACCGATCTCGCCACTACCCAGATCTACACTGCCGTGACCCGCAAGCACCTGAGAGGAATGTATGACCAAAGCCACCCAAGGGCCTGAGGAATCTCAGGTCGACGGGCTTTGGGAGCGTTTCAAGGCCAGCGCAGACCAGGATGCCAGAGAGCGTCTCATTCTCCACTACTCCCCACTCGTCAAGTATGTGGCGGGTCGTGTCGGAACGGGACTGCCCCGCTCTGTCGATCAGAACGACCTCGCCAGCTACGGGTTGTTCGGGCTCATCGACGCCATCGACAAGTTCGACCTGACCCGAGGTTTCAAGTTCGAGACCTACGCGATAAATCGCATCAAGGGAGCGATTCTCGACGAGCTCCGCGCGCTCGACTGGGTCCCCCGTTCGGTGCGGTCGCGGGCGCGTCGCATCGAGACCTCGATCGCTGAGCTGGAACACAAGCTGCAACGTCCTCCCACCGAGGAAGAGGTCGCCGAAGACTTGGAGATGGACATCGGGGACTTCAGGGACGCCCTTGCCCAGATCGGGAGATCTGGAATCGCGGCACTGGACGACTTCGTATCGAACGACTCCGGGACCTCGATGGGCGAGCTCATCGCAGATCCCCACGGCGTGTCTCCCGAGGCCGAATTCCAGGCCGAGGAGACCAGACGGTCCCTCGTGGACGCCATCAACCGCCTCCCCAACAGAGAGCGTCTCGTCGTCACCCTCTACTACTACGAGGGAATGACTCTCGCCGAGATCGGTGAGGTACTCGGTGTCACCGAATCCCGGGTCTGTCAGATCCACGCCAAGACGATGATGTCGATGCGCAATCGTCTAGGCGACCCCGCCTGGGGCTGATCCCACTATTCGACGGCGACATCGACTGCCATCGCTTCAGCCAGGTCCAAGAGAGTTCTCGGGTTGATCCCGATCAGAAACCCCGGGCTTCCCGCATTCACGTAGACGGTGTCCAGATCGAGAAGGGTCGGTTGGGCGTACACCTGCGGGTTTGAGCGCATCCCCAGAGGCGATGTGCCACCGAATTTGTATCCGGTGATTCTGTCCGCCTCGCGCTGGGTGGCCTGTCGAATCGACCTGACCCCGAACGCCCGGGCCAGCTTCTTGACCGAAACCTCGAGGTCGCCGTGCATCAGAACCACGACACCGGCGTCGCCGTCGGTGACGAAGACGATCGTCTTTGCCGTCAAATGTGGGTCCACGCCGAGGAACCGGGCAGCACCCTCGGCCCCGGGGTACCGCCCGTAATCGAAGAGGTGTTCGGAGTAGGCCGCACCGTGCTGACGCAGGATCCGCACGGCCGGAGTGACGGGAGCGCTCTTAGCGGCCAAGCGGCACCCGGGTCATCGCCATCGCGTACTCGAGTTCGTCGATCGCACCGGGCACGGATTCGAATGCATGACGGCGTCGCAGCGTTGTCCAGCCCTGATCGCCGAGGGAACGGGCAAAGGCCCAGTAGGCATGACCCCGGACCAGAGCAGAGCGGTGTGTGAAATGATCGAGTATCGAGCCCACCGCTTCGGCCTCCTCTGAGTTCCCCGCCGCGACCAGGAGGTTGCGGCGGAGGAACCGGGGATCGCGATGGGGTATGTAGAACCAGCCGAAACGCTCGATCAGATTGTCGTCGTCGAGACCCAGTAGCTCGGCGAAGTCGTGGGTCGACTCTGGGTTCGAGCTTCGTCTCATGGCAGGGAAGCCGGGTGGACACGACGTGAGACAGTCGTCACAGCCGTAGATCCGTCGCTCCACCAGAGGACGGATCCAGCGGGGTATCGCTCCCGACGTCTGCAACCAGGTCGAGATGCAGCGCCCGGCGTCGAGACCGTCGTCTGTGATGGCTCCGGTCGGACATGCAGGTATACATGCGACACAGGTCCCACAACCACGAGCCATCGGCTTGGTGGTGGCCAGGTCGGCGTCGGTGGCGACGGATCCGACCAAGAGCCAGGGACCGTGACCCGGAGCGAGGAGCATGGTGCTCTTCCCCAGCCATCCCACTCCGCCGCGTGCTGCCACGGCCCGGTCGACCAGCCGGTTGTCGTCGATGAGGGGCTCACCGCGATGACCATTCCGGGCCAGCACATCGATGACACCATCGGCGATCCGGTGCAGCGGTGCGTAGCCATCACTGGTGGCGAAACGCCCGACGACGGGGCCATTGCGCCCCGGATCTTCGCTATCGGGGAGATATGGGTGGGTGAACACGATGAGACTGCGGGCCCAAGGAAAGGTGGCGGTGACGTCTGTCGCAGTCTCGGTGTCGGTGTAGGTGAAATGCAGCGGGCCTGCCGAACCGTCGGCGGCATGCCGGTCGAGTGTGGCGCGGGCCTCGGAGAAGACAGCGGTGCTGGTGACACCGAAGCCCGCCGCCCCGAGCCCGGTGGCAACCTGTCTGAGTTCGCCTGTATCGATTACCCCAGGCTACGGAACCTCCGTACAATCCGACCCAATAACGCACGCCCGTCAACCCCTCACTGGTCGAGGAAACTCGAGAGAGGGCCGCATCCCAAGGAAGCGGGGGTCAGACCCACCGGGCGGAGGTACAACCAGAAAGGATCAAAGTGGCTGAAGTCACGATGAAGCAGCTCTTGGAGGCCGGCGTCCATTTCGGGCATCAGACGCGTCGCTGGGACCCCAAGATGCGCCCCTACATCTACGGGGAGAGAAACGGGATCCATATCGTCGACCTGCGTCAGACAGTGACCCAGGTTGCAGATGCGATCGAGTTCGTCAAGCAGATCGCCATCAACGGCGGCTCGGTGCTGTTCGTCGGTACCAAGAAGCAAGCGCAAGGCGCCGTCGAGGAGGCCGCCAAGCGCTCCGGGCAGCCCTACGTGAACTATCGCTGGCTGGGTGGAATGCTCACCAACTACTCGACGATCCAAAAACGCGTCTTCTACATGAAGGAGCTGCGTCGTCTCGAGGACACCGGCGAGATGAACAGCCGTCCGAAGAAGGAGCGTCTCAAGTTGCGTAGAGAGCTGGAAAAGCTCGAGCAGAACCTGGGAGGTGTGGCCGACATGACCCGTCTCCCCGAGGCTGTCTTCATCGTCGACGTCAACACCGAGGTCACCGCGGTGAAGGAGGCCGACCGGCTGGGTATCCCGATCATCGCGTTGGTCGACACGAACTCCGACCCCGACCCGATCGATCACGTGATACCTGGTAACGACGACGCCATCCGCGCCGCCGACCTGATCGCAAGCGCTCTCGCCGACGCGATAGTCGAGGGGAAGGAGATCGCGTCCAAGAAGAAGCCGAAGGCCGAGGTGGGCGCAGACGATGAGTGAGATCGCCGCAAAGGACATCCAGAGGCTCCGCCAGGACGCAGGTGTCGGGATGATGGACGCCAAGAAAGCGCTCACCGATGCCGGCGGCGACTTCGACAAGGCCTATGAGCTCCTGCGTGAGAGGGGTCAGGCCAAGATGGCGAAACGTGCCGAACGTGAGGCCTCCGAGGGCACCATCGGCAGCTACATCCACATCCAGAATGAGCGTCCTGTGCTCGGTGTCCTGGTCGAGCTCTCGTGTGAGACCGACTTCGTCGCCAAGAGCGAGGAGTTTCGCCAGACGGCCAACGACATCGCCATGCACATCAGTTGGGCCAGTCCGGCATGGGTCACCAGAGATCAGGTGGACCAAGACGCCCTGGCCAAGGAGCGTGAATTGATCTCCCGCCAAGCGTCGGCCGAGGGCAAGGCCGACGAGGTCGTCGAGAGAATCGTTGACGGCAAGATCGAGTCTTGGTACGCCGAGAACGTGCTCTACGACCAGAAATACGTCAATCCTGAGCGGTACGACGGCACCGTTGGCGATATGGTCGGAGCGCTCGCCTCCAAGATGGGTGAGAACATCTCGGTGCGTCGGGTGGCGCGCATCGCCGTAGGCGCATAGGAGCCGGCTTGACCGACAACGAGGCAATCAGCCAGGACCACGAGGAGAGCGGATCGCGACGACGCGTGCTCTTGAAGCTATCGGGTGAGGCGTTCGCCGATCCTGACGTCGGTTATGGGATCGATCCGGTCACGGTGCACCGGGTGGCTGCCGAGATCGCCGAGGCGCAGAAGAACGGCGTCGAAGTGGCTGTGGTGGTCGGTGGGGGCAACATCTTCCGCGGTGTCTCCCAGGCTGCAAGGGGAATGGATCCCGCAAACGCCGACTACATGGGAATGCTGGCGACCGTCATCAACGCACTGGCCCTGCGCGACGCTCTGGAGAAGGCCGGCGTCCAGACCCGGGTACAGAGTGCGATCACGATGCAGGAGTTGGCCGAGCCGTACATCCGTCTCCGCGCCATCAGGCATCTGGAGAAAGGCCGTGTGGTGATTTTCGCCGCCGGCACGGGCAACCCGTTCTTCACCACCGATACGACCGCTGCCCTCAGGGCGATCGAAATCGACGCCGACATGCTGCTGAAGGCATCGAAGGTGGACGGTATCTACGACGCGGACCCCAAACACAACCCGGACGCCTCCAAGCTCACCGAACTCTCCTACATGGAGTTCATCGCCCAAGAGCTGCGGGTCATGGACACCACCGCAGTTACGATGTGCCGAGAGCACAAGGTGCCCATCCATGTCTTCGACATGACTGTCCCCGGGAACATCGTGAAGGCGGTCAACGGTGACCAGATAGGCACCGTGGTCCACTGAGGAGGCCCCGATGATCAGCGATCTGTTGTCTGAAGCCGAGCAGAAGATGCAGGCCGCTGTCGAGCACGTCGGTTCCGAGTTCTCGACGGTTCGTTCCGGCCGGGCAAACCCTCAGCTGCTCCAACGCATCCAGGTCGACTACTACGGCTCGCCCACTCCGCTGCAACAGCTGGCCTCCATCGCTGTACCCGAGCCCCGGCTCTTGGTGGTCCAGCCTTTCGACAAGAGCACCGTCTCAGACGTGGAGAAGGCAATACAGCAAGCCGATCTCGGCCTCAACCCGACGAACGACGGTTCGGTGATCCGGATCGCCTTCCCTCCACTGACCGAGGAGCGACGCAAAGATCTGATAAAGGTGGTTCGCAACATGGCGGAGGACGGCAGGGTTGCGGTCCGCAACGTCAGACGACATGCCAAGACCGACATGGAAGCACTCCATGGTGAGATCTCGGATGACGACATCAGACGTGGTGAGGACGAACTCCAGAAGCTGACAGATCGCTTCACCGAGCGCATCGACAAGATCCTGGGGAACAAAGAAGAAGAACTACTCGAGGTCTGAGTTTGTCTGATCGGGACCACACCGACAACGACGAGCGGGCCGAGGCAGCTACTGGCGAGCTGCCGTTCCAGGACGTCGAAGAGACCACCGAAGCCATGCTCGAATCCGAAGATGACGTCGAGGATGCGGTCACAGAGGTCAGAGACATCCCCGAGGATGGAGTCGCCGTCGACGACGGCGGACCAGACTGGGCGGCGATCGCGGGGGAAACCGATATCGAGGAGTTCACGTCCGAGGAGTACCTCAAAGGGACCACCCAGGAGTATCGCGGTCTGGCCGAAGAGGTGGAGAGGGCCTCTGCGGAGCAATGGGAGCAGCAGGCGGTAGCTGCCAGTCTCGCCGGTGTCGAGTCCGGTCTCGTCGGGTTTGGAGACGTCTCCGGGACCGCATCCGAGTCAGAGGAATCTTACGAGGCTGTCGAACAAGCAGCCAGCTCCGACCTGACGATGCGCATCGGGTCGGCGATCGTCATCTTCGGTCTGTTCCTGGGGAGTCTGGTTCTGGGTGGCTGGTGGTTCACGATCTTCGTGATCCTCGTGATGGTGGTCTCGCTGGGTGAGTTCTACGCAACTGTGCGGACACGGGGCTATCGCCCGTTGGCCCTCTTCGGGCTGATTGGCGTCCTCTTGATGGGAGTCGGCGCACAGATGGTGGGTCCGATGGCGATAGGCGGGTGGGCGGCGGCCACGGCGATCGCAACTGTTCTCTTCTTCTCACTGACGCCACGTCGCGACGCTCTGTCGAACACCTCAGTGACAGTGCTGGGTATGGCCTGGACGGGGATGCTGGCGTTTGCAGTCCTGGTGGCAGCCGGGCCCAACCCGGTGTCACAGATCCTCTTCGTCGTGATCGTGGTCGCCAGCAACGACATGGGTGGATACTTCGTGGGGCGCTCCTTCGGTCGCCGCAGACTGGCGCCCACGGTGTCCCCTAACAAGACGGTCGAGGGGTTCATCGGCGGTCTGCTGCTGGCTGCGGTGGTGGCCTCGGTCCTGGCGGTATTCCCGCCATGGGAGAACATCGGTATCGCCAAGGCCCTGGTCAGCGCGGGTCTGATCAGTCTTTTCGCCCCGCTTGGGGATCTGGCCGAGTCGATGGTCAAGAGAAACTTGGGTGTCAAGGACATGGGTTCAGTGCTTCCCGGACACGGTGGCATGCTCGACAGGATCGACGGGTTCCTTTTCGCGGTCCCTGCGATCTACGTCCTCTTCAGGGGTTTCGGGCTGCTGTGAGCGCACCGCTGGTCGTCCTGGGGGCGACCGGATCCATCGGCACCCAGACACTGGAAGTCGCCTCCAATCTGTTCCTGGACGTGGCAGTGATCGCGGCGCGGACACCCAGTGACCAGCTTGCTGCAATTGCAGCCCGATATCCCGATGCAGAGATCGTCGTGGCTGGTGGCGCAGGCGACGAGAGAGAGGACTTCTCCAAGAAGGTTGATGCACCCGTCACCTACGGGGCCGAGGCGTTGGTGGAAGCGGCCGCGACCAGAGGTCGCACAGTCGTGAATGCAATCGTCGGCTCGGCAGGACTGCGGGCCACGGTGGCCGCACTCGAGGCAGGCAACAGGGTGGCACTGGCCAACAAGGAGAGCTTGGTCGCCGCGGGAGAGGTTGTGATGGAAGCCCTCGCCGGCGGGGGCGGGGAGTTGCTTCCTGTGGACAGCGAGCACTCGGCGTTGCATCAATGTCTGGCCGGTGAGGACGTCGCCGAGGTGTCTCGGTTGGTGCTGACCGCGTCAGGTGGGCCCTTCCGTGGCAAGACGACCGATGAGCTGGCAGCAGTCACGCCAGAACAGGCATTGCGTCACCCGACCTGGGACATGGGCCCGCGGATCACCATCGACTCGGCGA
>DASTBQ010000180.1:0-24014 GCA_035711995.1 Acidimicrobiia bacterium
AGACACCGAGCCAGGTCCCCTCCTCCGCGAATGACATGAGCGGTGTTTCCTCTTTCCACACCCTGAACTCGAACGGTGGGTGGGAACGACCTGACTGGGCTCCACCCGTGATGAAGTCGAGATTGCGCCACAGATATTCACCAATGAAGACGAGACCGAGCGTCACGATGGCGAGATAGAGGCCACGCACCCTCACTGCGGCGGGCGCAACCAGGATCCCGACCAGTGCCGCCACGATGCCGGCACCGGGCAGCCAGATCCACATGGGCAGACCCAGACCCCAAAGCGGCCCCGGCGCCGCTCCGAGGACTGCGGCCGTGTACGCGCCGAGTCCCATGAAGAAGGCATGACCCAGCGAGACCTGCCCGGCGAGACCCGTGAGGACGTTGAGGCCCAACGCACCTATCAGATAGATCGACACCGTCGACAGGAGCCGCAGCCACTCGGCGGAGGCGAGGAAGTCCGGGCCCGGAAGCTGCCCCGTTTCCCCGATACTCCCTAGTGCGAGGAACGGGATGGCGACGCATGCCAGCAGGAAGAGACCCATCATGATCTTCTTGGTCCAGGTGTTGAGGATCGCCTGGTCGGCCTCGTAGGACGTGTAGAGGAGGGGGCGGCCTCTCATACCCGACGGATCTCCTCGGTCCCGAACAACCCGGTGGGCCGGATGAAGAGGACGATCATCATGATGAAGTAGGGGAGGACCCCGGTGAAGCCCGTACCCAGCCACTCGAAATCGAGCAACCCGGCGAAACCCTGGGCCAGCCCGATGATCATCCCTCCAACCACGGCGCCGAACACCGAGTCGAGACCGCCGAGGATGATCGCAGGGAACGCGGCGAATACTGCGAAGGCCGTTTGGGTATCGAGTCCGGCAGCCCGTCTCGGGAACAAAGACAGGAAGATCCCGCCGACCGTCGCCAGCACGGCGCCGATGGCCCATGAAACTCCGAACACCCGGCCGACGTCGATCCCCTGAGCCCGTGCCGCTTCCTGATCGAAGGCGGTGGCTCGCATCGCGGTGCCGAGCCGGGTCCTGAAGAAGGCGGCAACCAACAGCACCAACACCAACGTGACGATCAACTGCACCACCTCGGTGTGGGCGATGCTCAGCCAGCCAAGGTCGAAGACCCCGGTACCCCAGGGATCGCCCAGAGGTCGGGAGTCGGTGCCGAGGAAGTCGTTGGTGATGGTGCGGAGAGCGATGTCGATACCGAGAGTGACGATCGCTACTGCAAAGAGCTCTTCGCCCACCATGGGTCTGATGAAAATCCGTTCCAACGCCATTCCGACGAGCGCAGCTGCGACCAGGGCGCACGCCACCGAGATGGTCCACGTGAGCCACGACGGCCAGTCGGGAAGCCAACGTTGCGGGATGTCCCAGACCGTGGCGAACAGGACGACGAGAAAGGCACCGAGCGCGGCGAGTGCGCCATGGGCGAAGTTGAGAACCTGGGTCGCCTTGAAGATGATCACGAAGCCCATGGCGAGCAGGGCGTAGATCGACCCGAGTGACAGACCCGTGACCAGCGCCTGCGCGGCGGCAGACCCGTTCGCGCTCTCCTGCGCCAGTATCAGGACGTCTGGGATCACGACCCGTACATGTCCGTGATGAGTTCCCCAAACATGTCGGACATGGCGTTGCGCTTCAGCTTCTGAGTCGCAGTCAGCTCCCCGTCCTCGTGATCGAGCTCCTTTGGGATCATCCGGAACTTGCGGATGTTCTCCACCCGGGCGAACTTCTCGTTCGTCTCGTTGACGATGGACTGCATCAGTTCGATCACCTCGGGCTTCTCCGAGAGGTCCCGATAGGTCGTGTACGGGATGCCCTTCCGGGTCGCCCAATCACCGACGGTGTCGAACTCGATTGCGAGCAGGGCGGTCAGGAACTTCCGCCCATCGCCGATGACCATCGCCTCTTTGATGAAAGGCGAGACCTTCAGCGAGTTCTCGATCTCGGACGGTGAGATGTTCTTGCCGCCGGACGTGATGATGATGTCCTTCATCCGGTCCACGATCTTCACGTGGGTGCCGTCCACCCACACGCCGACGTCACCGGTGCGGAGCCAACCGTCGTCCGTGAATGCCTCGGCTGTCTTCTCCGGCTTGTTCCAGTAACCCTTGAAGACCCCGGGATGCTTGGTCTGGATCTCGCCGGTTTCCGCGTCGATGCGCAGCGTTCCGTCCACCACCGGCTCGCCGACTGTTCCCACTTTGGCACGGCCCGGGTAGTTGGTGGTTGCCACCGCTGCGTTCTCAGTCATCCCGTACAACTCGTAGACCGGGAGACCGAGACCCATGAAGAACTCGAGGACCTCTGGGGCGATAGCCGCTGCACCCGAAGCCGCGTACCGGCAGCGACGCAATCCGATGCGCTCTTTGAGACTGCGGAAGTAGAGGAGGTTGAACAGCCAATACACGCCTCTGGAGGCCACGGTGAAGTCGCCACCGTGCTCGACTCTGACTCGGCCGATGTAACGGGCCGCAGCGAGAGACGGCTTGGCGAAAACCCGCTTCAGCCAGGTGGCATCGCTGAGGCGGATCAGGACACCGGCGTGGATCCGCTCCCAGATGCGGGGAACCGCGAAGAAAACAGTCGGCTGGACTTCGCGCAGATTCTGCTGAACGGTGTCGATCGACTCGGCGAAGTTCAGGGTCGGACCATTGCCGGCCATGGTCCAGGTGGAGAAGATCCGTTCGGCTACGTGGCACAACGGGAGATAGGTGAGCAGGTTGTCTTCAGGTCCTACCGGCATCTCCGAGCCGATCCGCTCGGCGTTGTTGACCAGCTCGTCGAGGCAGTAAGTGACATTGCTGTTGGTCAACATCGCACCCTTGGGTGGCCCGGTGGTGCCTGAGGTGTAGACCAAGGTCATCACGTCGTCCTCGGATGCTTCAGCCATGATTCGCTCGACTGCACCGTGATTCTCGAAACGGTGCTGACGACCCATCTCGAGGAAGTCGTCCCAGAAGATGAAACGCGGGTCGTCATAGTGGCGGAAGCCGCGCGGCTCGACGTGGATGATCTTCTCAAGGTCGGGAAGTGTGTCGATCACTTCCAGGACCTTGTCGGCCTGCTCCTGGTCCTCGGCGAGGTGGATCTTCGACCCGGAGTCTGTGAGTAGGTACTGGACCTCGGCGGCGGGGTTCGTCGGGTAGAGCCCGACTGAGATCCCACGGACGGCAACGGTCGCCATGTCGAGCATGATCCATTCGGGTCGGTCCTCGGAGTGGATAGAGACTCGATCGCCTTTTTCGAGTCCAAGAGCGAGAAGCCCATGAGCCGCGTCGAGGATGGTCTCCCAGACCTGGCCCCACGTGATCTCCTGCCAGATCCCGAACTCCTTCTCTCGCATTGCGACCTTGTCCGGGGTCTTCTCTGCCCATTCGCGGATCATCGCCGCGACTGTTCGGTAGCCGACGCCTGATTCAGGCGCGTCCTGACGCTCGATCAACGTCGTCATGGGTTGTCCTTCCTCACAGGATCGCGGAGCCTAGAGAAGCCCGTCGATCTGTGTAGCCCATTGCTCTCATAATTTGAGCGAGTATTGCAACTTCTGGGTGTCAGGAACCATGGGTGGTGCGGACGCCAAGGTGGAAACCGCAACTGGTGCGGTTGACCGCGTCAGCTCGGGGAAGTCAGGATCCCCGGCTCCATTCGGCGCCACCGGGCCAGAACTCCTTCTTCCAGATCGGGGCCCGAGTCTTCAACTCGTCGATCACGTAATTAGCCGCGGCGAAGGCATCGGCGCGATGGGCCGACGACACCGCAACGGCGACGGAAGCTTCCCCGACGGCGACGATGCCCGACCTATGCTCGACCGCGACGGCGTGGAGCGACCATTGTTCGGTTGCTTCGGCGACGATCTTTGCGATTTCTGGTTCGACCCGCTCGGCGAACACCTCGTATTCCAGGTGGGTCACTCCTTCCTTGCCATCCGAATGGTCGCGGACCGTGCCCAGGAAGAGGACCGTCGCCCCTGAAGCCGGTGTAGACACCTCGGCGACCAGCGAAGCCGAGTCGATTGACTCCTCCCCGACGGTGACCCTGATCGATTGCCCGACTCGCTCCATAGAATCAACAGACTATGACGAGTCCCCTCCCCCCGGAGCATCTCAGTCCGGGGAGGACCAAGACCGACCCGCCGCGACGCAAGGCCGATCCATGGGCCATTGCGATGGGGATCATCGGCGGCGTCCTGCTCGGCACCGGTCTCACCTTCGCAATCCTGGGTTACATGGGGATCCTCGAGGAGCCGACCCAACCGACCATACCCCCGGCTCCCACGTTGACTGTCCCCGTCGCCTCTCCCCCGCCCACATTCACCGACGAGGTCTCGGCTGCAGCGGTTGCTGCTCGTGTCGCGCCTTCGACAGTGGCCGTCGAGATAAACTCCTTCCTCCTGGCCGGCTCCGGTAGCGGGGTGGTCTACGGACCCGACGGGTACGTCATCACGAACGACCACGTGGTTGCGGGCGCCGACGAGATCGCGGTCGTCTTCAGCGACGGCGGTCGGTTCCCGGCGACCGTCGTCGGCACCGACCCGATCACTGACATCGCTGTGCTGCTCGTCGATCGTGACGACTTGACCCCGATCGAAGTGGGCTCCGCGGACGTTTTGGCCATCGGCGACCAGGCTGTGGCCGTTGGGAACCCGCTAGGTCTCGCCGGTGGGCCGACGGTCACTTCGGGGATCATCAGCGCCCTCGACAGGTCCCTGACTGGGACCGGTGGCGCCGACCTCTACGGTCTCGTGCAGACCGACGCCCCTATCGCACCCGGGTCGAGCGGTGGCGCCCTCGCCGATGCCGAGGGCAGGTTGATCGGGATAACCACCGCGATCGCAGTTTCAGATGTCGGCTCTGTGGACCTCGGGTTCGCCGTACCCGTCGAGATCGCGCTGGGTGTCGCCAACGACCTGATCTCCGAAGGTGTGGTGCGTCACGCCCTGCTCGGGATCACCGGCAACACGGCGTGGGCTGAGGAGAACGGTGCGGAATTCCCGGTCGGGATTCTCGTTGAAGGTCTGACTGCGGGAGGTGCCTTCGATCTCGCCGGCGGTCAGGTAAACGACGTGATAGTCGCGGTAGACGGGGACGCGGTGACCACGCTGGACGCCCTTCTCGCCCGGTTGCGTCGTCTCCGTGAAGGACAGGTGATTCCAGTCCGTATCCTTCGCGGTGATACCAACACGACACTGGAAGTGACATTGGGCCTCCTCCGATGAGTGACGACATCTTCTCCAAGCTCTTCGAGTTGTTCAACCAGCCAGGGCCGGTGAACTGGAAGCTGGCTGCTGAGGTGGCGCGACACCTTTCAGGCGAACGTCAGCCGGTCGAACCCTGGGCTTCGGAGGAGTTCCGCGAATTGGCCCGCCTCGCCGAGTACCGCCTCGAAGAGGTGGCGCCCTTCCCGGTGAGGCCGGCAGTCGACGTGTTACCCCTCGATCCCCGATCATGGGCGGAGAAGAACCTCGAGCTCTATGGCTCGGTGGCGGAGCCCTTTGCAACGTCATTGGGCGGGGAGGCTGCGCCGATGATGGCACAGCTGGCTCCGGCGATGATCGGCCTCCAGGTGGGCTCGCTGGTCGGAAGTCTCTCGGTCTGGGCGGTGGCCGGCTTCGATGCCGGGATCCCGCCCGACCAGACCGGACCCCTCACGCTGATAGTTCCCAACATCGAGACGCTGCTGGTCTCGGGTGTCGATCCCCGTGAGGTCCGCCTCTGGGTGGTCGCCAACGAGGTGGCCTTCCGGGCGGTGTGTGAGGTGCCCTGGATCGCCGACCGTCTCGCCGAGTTGGTCGGTGACTACGCCGCTGCCACTTCGATCGACCCCACCAAGCTCTCCGGTCTCATGCTCGGTGGCACCGACCCGGCCGCTATCGAAAGGGCCATCGAGGACGCCGGTGGCATCGACGGACTGATAGGAGGCGAAGAAGCCGAGGCCCCTCGGGCCGAACTCGAGGCGTTCCTGGGCGCCTTGACGGGGTGCGCCCGGCTCCTCGCCAGGCGGGCCGTGGTCGAGATGTGCCCCAACTTCGACCTGATCAGCGAAACGAGGGACACCGAGCGAGAGGAGATCACGGCGACACCGACGATTGGTGTCGGCCCCGTGCCCCCAGAGGCGACCCAGCTCGGCGACGCCTTCAACCAGGAAGTGGAGCGTCGCTACGGCGACGACGCACTGGCCACCCTCTGGGTAGACCCCTCTCGCATGCCCACTGCATCCGAACTTCGCGACCCGACCGCCTGGGCCGCCCGCGTCCTCCTCGATGGCTGGTCATGATGTGCGAGCCCCCGATACCTCAGCCCGCATGAGGGACAAAACCTCTCATCTTCGCCAGGAGGGCACATGCCGTTAGACGTGGGAACACCAGCACCCGACTTCACTCTGCTCAACCAGGATCGCGAGCCAGTGTCGCTCGACGACTTGCGAGGATCCAGATCGGTGATCGTCTTCATCCCGTTCGCTTTCACCCGCACATGTGAGGCGGAGTTGTGTCAGATCCGGGACGAGTACTCCCTGTTCAACGAGGCCGACACTCGAGTAGTTGCAATCACCTGCAACACGCTCCACGCCAACAAGGTATGGAGCGAGCAGCAGGGGTTCCTCTTCGACATCCTCTCGGACTGGTGGCCCCATGGTGCGGTATCCCGCAAGTACGAGACCTTCAATGAGGGTTTCGGTTACGCAGAGCGGACCACCTACTTCCTCGACGAGAACGGGATCATCACCGCCGTTACGAGCTCGGAGAACCTCGGGGAGCGCCGTGACTTCGACGAATACAAGAGCGTCCTGAGCTCGGGCTGAATCGAACCCATACCCGGGCCGGGGGGAACCCGGATTCGCAGTGAAAGGGCTTAGCCGAACAGGTTGCGCCACCAACGGCGCAGAAAGCCGGGAGATTCGGGGGCTGGCATCTCGGCAAGGACGTCGGGGTGGAGATCGGGTGGGAGATCGCCCACCAGCGCCATACCGCCGTTCCTCGTCTCCCAGACATAGGTCACCTGGCCCGCGGTGAAGGCACGTTGATACACGCCTGATCCCAGTTCGACGACTGTCGCTTCAGGCAACGCCACCGCAGCAGGTGTTTCGAAGATGGCGAAAGAGAAGAATCCGTCTGAGTAGTAGGCGAAGCGAAGCCCGTCCTCATCCTCGTATTGGTCCAGAAGATCGAACCCCGCTACGACCTCGGGCAACGTAGAAGCTGCAACGGGGGGTTGCGTTCCCGACATCTCAGTGGAATCGTCCCCGGCAGCGAGGTCGACGTCGGTCTGCAGCGAAATGAACCGACGCTCGCAATAGACCTCGCCGTCGATGGTGAAACTCACGGCTTCGACCAGTGCTCCGGTCTCGTCATCGAAGGTGAGCTCACCGCGCGGTTCCCCGTCCCGGATCAACAGATAGGACATCGCTGCCCGCCCCAGATACTCGACGGCGTGTTCGTCTTCGACTGTGTACAGGGGCTCTGTTTCGTCACCTTCGCCGGCCTCGACGGCTGCTTCGGCGACGAGCCCTCCACCCTGAGTCATGGTCCAAGTTCCGGCTCCCGACGCCACCTCGACGTCATCTGTGACATTTGAGGTGACGGTCAGCTCCCCATCGCTCTGTGTGATCCTGACTACTGCATCTCGCACCCCGTCCGGGGTGGAGCAACTGATCGTCTGCTCGGCCGAGTACGTGGCCTCTTTCCCGCGATCCAATAACTCGTCGAGATCGGCCGCCAACGCACCGGTGGCCGGTACCAGGGCAAGTGCCGCCACCACGAGAACGAGGGCAGCCCTCATCCGCCATTCTCCTGGAGTGGGACCGCGACCTTCGCCGGGCCGAATGCCGGATCGAGAGACATTCTGGCGCCGAAGCGGCTGTTGAGGTCGTCGATGGACACGGAGCCGGGTGGTGGGGTGACAAGAGCCGCTATGGCGATGACGATCGCGATGAGCGCCGCGGCGGCCCCGAACCAGATGCCCTTGTTGCGACGTAGCGGAACCACCACCTCGTTCGCCTCGGGGACCAGACCCACTGGCAGTTCCAGAATCGGTAGAGAACGGACCGCTGTTCGCACTTGCTGTATCTGCTGCAGTTCCGCACTGCATCTACCGCACTCGGCGAGATGGACGACCAGAGTGGACACTTCACCGCCCGTCAACTCGCCGTCGAGATAGGCGCTGATCAGCTCGGAAGGGTGGCTCACGCCAATAGATCCTTCAGCATCTTGCGGCCCCTGTGGATACGGCTTCGAACCGTGCCGATCGGGACGGCGATGGCGACTGCGATCTCCTCGTAGGAGAGTCCGACCACATCGCACAGGACCACCGCCTCCCGAAAATCGACCGGTAGTTCGAGAAGTGCCTTCTGTATGTCGTCGCCGAGCGAGATACGTGAGTACTCGACATCTGCTGAGTCAGACGATGCCCGATCCCATCTGTCGACGTCGTCGGGGAGGGGGGCGGTCGGTCGTCGCTTCTTGCGTCGAACGTCGTCGAGGAAGGCATTGCGGGTGATGCGCCAAAGCCACCCTTCGAAGCTCCCAGGCTGATAGCTGTCGAGCCCGCGGCGCACGCGGAGGAGCACCTCTTGCACGAGATCGTGGGCATCATCGGGATTTCCGGTGAGGCGATATGCGAAGTTGTAGATCTTCCGACCGTAGACACGGGCAACCTCTTCCCATGTGAGTGGGATGGACTCCATTTGGGAGACCTACTCCAGAAACGACGCCGGGCGGCGATCGGTTCCTACGATTCGGACACTTCCGGAGAATCGGGCTTTGCCGGGTCGACCTCGTTGACCTCCACCCTCTCGGCGTCCTCCTTGGTCCCCTCCTCGATCCCCTTACGGAACTCCTTCGCCGAGCTTCCCAGCGAACGTGCCAGGTCGGGCAGCTTTCGGGCGCCGAAAATCAGCACGATTATCAGCAGGATTATCAGTAGCTCTTGGCCTCCGAAACGCAAAGCGCGGCCCTCCTTGTTGATTTCATCCTAACGCGAGACCGTCGAAGTCCTACCCGAGGGCCATAGAGTCGATGAACTTCTGGATCCGCTCCCGGGTGATGAAACGCACTTTGGGTTGGTTGGTTTCGATCTCATGGATCAGAAACGGGCCATATTTGTCGGTGATGAGCATGCCCCGATTTGCCGCCGACGAGCTGAACTCGCCGAGAAAACGGCGAATCACGTTCTCCTGGAGTTCGGGATAGTCGCCGCTCTTGTAGGCATCGGTAGCTATGAAGGTCGACTGCCCATCTTTGGTCGCCATGTAGCTGCCTTCGTAGGCCTGCTCGGCGATGGAATAACCAAAGAGTCGAAGCAGTGCGATCACGAACTCAGGCCCACCCAAATTCGCCGGGTCCGCCCCCAGGGTGCGTAGGCCCCTGTCGAGACCTTTGGGGATCCGCAACTCGTCGATGAGAGGAGAAAGGTCGTCCTCTGGCACGTTGAGTGCTGTCCCGAAGGTGACGGCGGCATCGTCGCCTTCGTCGAAGTGAGCTGCGAATGGGTCATGGGCGATGGTGGAGAAATTGACACCGAGGTCATGCATCGGTGGGGGCAACTCGCCAGGGGCCGGGAGTCTGTGACGTGCCACCTCGCGGACCTTGTCCCTGCCGGCGAAGACCACTATCTCGCGCACGTCGTCGATGGGGAGGGTGTGTCGCTTATGACGCACGACCTCGACGGCCTCGGCCAACAGGAGGTCGTTGAGCACGGCGTCGTCCTCGTCGTCGAGGGGAACGTCGAAAGTCACCCGGGCCTCCGACCCCACGACGTGGAACGACTCCAGCGGCGCGTGATGGCCGGTGTCGGGTCCGAACATGTCTCGATTCACGGAGAGACCCGTGGCCTGGGCGGTCTGCGCCTGGTTTGCCGCCTCCTTCATCCGTCTGTTCCTGCTGCGGAACATGTTGAAGAGGAGATAGCCGACCACGACCAACACGATGATGACGATTACTGGTTCCACGATCCCGATTCTTCTCGCGTTCTGACGTTGAGTCTATTCGGAGTCCACACGGGTCTCCCCGGTCGCCTCCTCCATCTCGACCAGGGGAATTTCCGCAGTGGGCTCGTCGGCGCCGGCGTTGAGACGTTCGATCGTGCGCTCCCGTGAGCTTTCGCTGCCGAACGCGGTGACAACGTCACCGCCCACCAGGGTGGTGTCTCCGGCGGGCACGAGGACGGTGCGGCCACGCCGGACAGACACGAGTGTCGACCCTTCCGGCCAAGTGACATCACGCACCTTCCTCCCGTCAGCGATCGAGCCGATCGGCACTCGAAAGTCGTAGTAGCCCGCGTCGGGCTGAGTTCGCTGGGCGAGCCGTTGTCGATGGAGGTGATGGTCGGTGGTCGTCGTCAGCGCCTCGTGATAAGCGCGTACCGCCTCTTCACGTCGGAACAGACCCACGAGTTTTCGCGGATTGTCGCCGTCCACGACAGGCAGACGGCCAACGCCCAACGCGGCCATGCGCTCCAGCGCCCGGGAGACCGGTGTTTCCGGATCTACCGTCACCGGACGTGGCGTCATCACCTCGGATACGGGAGCCTCGCCCGATGGGCTCTCGATCCGGTTCAAGTCCGAGATGGTGACTATCCCAACGAGTTGCTCCCTCTCGACGACCGGCATCCCGTGGGACCTGTTGGACTCGAGGAGCATGCGTGCCTCGGACACCGGCGTGTCAGGTGTCGCGATGAGCCGGGGAGGGGCCATGACCGAACCCACGGTGACGGTGTCGAGGATGTCGACCTCACCGGTTCGGGTCAATCGAATCCCCTTCCGTTTCAGTGCCATGGTGTACACCGAGTCGGGGTGGAAACGCTCCCCGAAGAATGTGGCCAGCGTGGCAGTGAGCATGAGGGGGAGGATCAACTCGTAGTCACGAGCACCGGTGACCTCGAAGACGATCAGGATGGCAGTCAGCGGTGCCCGACCGACAACGGAGAACATGGCGGCCATCCCGACGACGGCGAAGGCCCCAGGGTCGATCGCAGACTCACCAATCCAGAACTCGGATGCGAGACGGGCGAAGCCGGTGCCGACGGCGGCTCCCATGAATAGCGACGGCATGAAGGCGCCGCCCGAGGCGCCCGAGGCGATGGTGATACTCGTGGCGACTGCCTTGCCAAGACCCAGGAGTATCAGCACCCACCACAGCTCGCCGCCGGCGCCCGTGATGGCTGCGATTTGTTCGTCGAGGAGAAGTGAGTTGGTCACCTCCTGACCTGTCCCGAACAAGGCGGGTTCGATGAAGATCAGACCTGCCACTACCAATCCGGCCAGCACCGGACGGAGCCATCCGAGCCGTTCAGAGCTGCGGTGGGCGAAACCTTCAACAGTGTCCAGGAACCGAAGGAAGAAGAACCCAACCGCCACGATCACGAGTGCGAGAAGTCCGTACAGCACGAGCTCCGACGGGGAGCCGAGGCTGTACTCGCCGGCTCGAAGCAACTGCTCGTCACCGACCAGTTGCTGAGAGGTGATGGCGGCGGTGACTGACGCGATGACCACAGCCGACATGTGCCGGGGTGCGAATGAGACCAGGATCACCTCCAATGCGAAGAGCATCCCCGCGATCGGCGCATTGAACGAAGCCCCAATTCCCGCCCCGGCACCGGCGGCGACGAGAGAGCGGACCTGGTCTTCGCCGACGTTGAATCGTCGCGAGATCCACGAACCTATGGCGGCACCGATCTGCACGATCGGGCCTTCCCGACCCGCGGAGCCTCCGAGACCGACCGTCAGCGACGTCGCTATCACTTTGAGGGGCGCCACCCGGCCCCTGATGTACCCGCCTCGGACCATGAGCGCCTCTGTTGCGGCCGGCACGCCGTCTCCTGCAACCTCGGGGGCGAAGCGACGTGCTAGCAACCAGGCCAGGAAAAGGCCGACGGGGACGGTCAGGAATATCCATCCACGGGTGAGACTGAACGGTGATCCGTCGTCGCCCTCGAAGAGGGGGGCGATCAGTTGGGTGATGCCTTCGAGACAGAGCACGAGGGCCGCGGCGCCAACGCCGACACCAACACCGACCAGTGCGGAGAGAGCGAGAAACCCACCCATCTGACGCTCGGCAAGCGCCCCGACGGCGGGAACCTTGCGCAGACTGTTCAGCGGATTGCTCACTCAATGCCAGGGTAGGAGCCAGAATCGGGAGTCGATGCCCTTCCGCACGCACCTGGGACGATCACTCGACTTCAGTCATCGGAGCAACGTTGCGCTGATCGCAATGGCGGTTCTCACGGCTGGACTGGCTCTGGTCTTCTGGCTCAACGGAAGTCCGGTCGAGGTCTTCTGGGCGCCCGTCGACCTCTACCTGATGTGGGTGTTGATCCGAGAGGTCGACCCCGACCACAACTGGTCTGCCCTGGTGGCCGCCGCCGGTGCCGGCGCATGGTCGCTCGCATTACAACCGCGGGCCTCGGCCCTCGCCATCGCCGGTCTGATCGTGGCCGCACGTCTGACCACCTCGACGACGGGCCGTCGACCGCTGCCAACAGACCTGGCGGTGGTGGCCGTCTTCGGCATCGCCATCGCCTTCACCATCGAGGGCTTCATCGCAGGTTTCGCCATCGCCGTTGCGATCTATCTCGACGACCGTCTCTACGGTGAGAGCCGCCGCATGCAGGTGGTGACCGCAGCCATCACCGCGATCGGTTCGGCGGTGGTCGCAACGGCGGCCCGGGCCTTTCCACAGACAATTCCCGAAATCGTCCCTTACATGGCAGTCGCAACAGGTGTGGTCGCTCTGCTGCTCGTCGTTCGCGATCCCGCCCCACCGATCTCTCAGGTGGATGCACGTCATGCCGCCTTCGTGAGAGGGGACCGACTCCACGCATCCCGCGCTCTGATCGGGATGGGGGTGTTTGCGATGACCCTGCTCGTCGGTCAGGAAGCGCTCGCCTTTGCCCCAGCACTTGGTGCGCTGCTGATCGTGCTCATCTCCAACGAAGTGGAGCGTCTACGTCGCCCCAACCTGTAACTTCGTGAGAATGTGCAGATCAATCAAGATGCTCCGCGAGGGAGCCGACCCTGCCCCCGACGAGGAGATAGAAGCCGCCGCCCGTCAGTTCGTTCGCAAGATCTCCGGCTTCTCCAAGCCGGCCGCCCACAACCAGGACGTCTTCGACGAGGCGATCGCTGAGATCGCGGCAGCCTCGCAACGTCTCCTCGACGGTCTCGAGATCCGGGGAGCGCGCCGGGCCAGCTAGGAGGGCCCCAGACTCACGTCGAGCCCGCCCGATCCGGGAACCCAGGGTGCCGCGGGGGCTCGACATGAGGAGTCAGCCGAGGTCGACGCCGATACCTTGACGGGTCGCATTGACCAGGGCGCGCCCGGCGGCGGCGACATCTTGGGCGGCGATTCCAACGCTCTTGAACACGGTGAGATCGTGTTCGGCGACAGACATATCGCCTTCCAGTAACTGACGCAACGTGGCGTCGGGGGTGCGGGCCGCCCGAATGAGGTCTCCGGCCTCGGCGGCCGCCGCATCGACGTCGTCGACGACAACGAAGGCGCGGTTCAATACCCCCGCACTCAACTCCGCCATCTCGGGTGTGAAAGCTCCCACCGCGTTGATGTGGGTCCCGCGCTCGACGGCTCCTTCGTCGAACAGTGGCGTGGTCGCCGGGGTGGCACAGGAGACGACATCCGCTGCTGACACTGCCGTGGTTGCGTCGGGGACGGCCTCTCCACCCACCCTCTCAGCGAGACTCCGTGCGTTCTCGATGTCGCGAGACCAAACGAGAACTCTCTCTATCGGCCTCACCGCCCTCACCCCCTCCACCTGGTCGTATCCCATGGCTCCGGCCCCGAGCATCGCAAGGACAGCTGAGTCGGTCCTGGCGAGCAAGTGGGTTGCGAGACCGGCGACGGCTCCGGTTCGAATCGCGGTGAGCGTCGGACCGTCCACGATCCCTAACGGCGAGCCGTCATCTCCGAAGACCACGACCAGACCCACCGGGTTGCCGGGTACCACCGACACGACTTTCACCGCCATCAAGTCGTCCAGCGTCCCCGGCATCACCAACGACGGCCCGACCACCGAGCGCAACGGTGCCTCGGCGCCCCCTGTGAATGCTCGCTCCATGGCTTCGATGGCGTCTCTCATCGAGAGGGCCTCGCGTGTCGCCTCGGCATCGAGGTATCTCATCAGGCGAGAACGCTCAATGACTCGACGATGATGGGCGCACGATCGACGGAGAAAAAGTCGATTGGCACGTCGGTGTCGAAGTCGTCGGATTGCCCGGTGAAGGTCTGGGCGACCATCGACCCGATTGCCGGGGCCAGTTTGAACCCGTGACCGCTGAAACCGTTGGCCACCCAGAACCCGTCGAGCCCGGTAGGCCCAACCACCGGATGAACGTCCTCACGGTTGATCGTGTAGAGGCCGGCGATCCCTGACACATCGCCGCGAGCCGCAAGACCCGGCACTCGATGATGGAACGCGGCTAGCTTCATCTGGGTGAAGTCGGCATCCGGTGACCTCTTGAACTCGTCTGGGTCGGCGACCACCTCCTCCTCGTCCTCGGCCAGCACCGAGCCCACCAGCACCTGCCGGCCCCCAGACTCGGGTCGGAAGTAGATCCCGGTGTTGGCATCGGCACCGACGGGCAAAGGACCAAGATCCGCAGGCCATGACCGGTACACCGTCTGGATACGTGTCGGAGTGAGCGTCCATCTCAGGTCAACCCCAGCCATCGAGTTCAACTGGTTGCACCATGGCCCGGCGGCATTCACGACGAGATCACCGGTCAGTTCGGTCCCGTCCTCGAGACTCACCCCGGTGGCCCGATCTCCCGAGCGAGAAACGCCGGTGACTTTGGTCTTGAAACGCACGTCGGATCCAACGGCCCTAACAGCTTCTATCAGGTCCTCGTTTGCACCCATCGGGTCGACGTATCCACCCTCACTCTCGAACAAGAACGCCTCGCCTGGTCGACATGTGTGCTCGGTCTCACCGGTCATGTCGAAAGGGGCTGCACATGCGGAGAGGGCGGGGAATCTGTCCACGACGTCGTCGGGTCCGAGCCTTTCGGCAGCGACACCCTCGGCTTTCAGCTTGGCCACCTCGCCATCGACCATCTGCTTCGATTCGCCCATCATCCAGAGGACACCTGCCCGATGAAGCCTTGACCTCGTGTCGGAGAGACCGGTGAACTCATTCCAGTTGCCGTATGCGCGCTGGCCATGGAAGGCGAGACGCACCACCTCGGGATGGGTGTAGCGGCAGCGGCATATCGACGACGATGCACCAGTCGACCCCTCACCCGGACCGGCTCCCTTGTCCACCGCGATCACCGAGGCCCCGTGTCGTGCCAACTGATAGGCGATCGACGATCCGATTATCCCAGCACCGACGACGACAACATCGGCTCCCATTCAGGCCACGGAGACTGTGTAATCGCCGACCTTGTCGTCCCATGTGAGATCGATGAGCCCTCTCGTGGCCGCGGCCTTACAGAACTGAAGAAAGCCGCCATAGCCGAACTTCTTCTCACTGAAGTCGGGCTGTCGCTTGCGCAGCTGGTTCTTGAGCCCGGAGAGGACGACCGGGCCGTTCGATCCCGCCATCTCCGTCACGACCCGGTGGAGGAGGTCGAAGGCCCCCTGCTCCCCGGTGCCTGTGGCCGGGAACTGGACGACCGGGTCACCCCTCCCCGGTCCCTCGGTGAGCTCGATGGCCCCCTCCTCTTCGAGGTGCCGGAGAAGTTCGCCGAAAGCTCGATAGCCGTAGTCGGCCTCGGTGAAGGTCGGATCTTTGCGAAGGACGGCGCGCTTCAACGAAGAGGCGAGCACATCACCCTGCGTGCTCCGCAACAGCCCACCCAGGGTCGTGACAACCAATGAGTCGAGATCGGCTGACTCGTCCTCGTCGCTGGCGGCGGTAGGGTCCTGGCCGAGAACGTCCACCCCGGCGAGGTTGTCATAGAAGAGAAACTCGTCACACGCGGGTGGCAGCAGGTTGGAGGTCGACTCCCGGACTCCGACACCGATCACTTTCTTGTTCAGTTCCCGAAGCTTGTGCACCAACGGGGTGAAGTCGGAATCACCGGTGCAGATGACAAACGTGGTCACATAGTCGCGTTCGAAAGCGAGTTCGATCGCATCCACCGCCATCTTGATGTCCGCGGCGTTCTTCCGGGTGGCGCCCATCCGCTGTGGGATCTCGATCAGTTCGACATGGCTCCGGGTCATCGACTGTCTGGCGTCGGCGAACATCGACCAATCCGCATACGCCCTGCGCGAGACGACCCGGCCCCGCTCGGCCAGTGCATTTCCGATCGGATCGAAGTCGAACTCCATCCCTCCTAGAGCCTCTCTGGCACCGATCGCGAGATTCTCGAAGTCGATGAACAGGGCTATTCGTTCTTCGTCCATCCACGTGAATGTAGTTGGTGGTTGATAGGTTGATCCCTGCTCGACCCAGGGGGACCGATTCCCAGCGAACTTCGTGTGCATGGTGTCTCCGGCACTCCGCCCGACCAGCTGCTCTACACGAGCTCGATCACCTACGACCAGGGATGGGACCTGGCCAAGGTGTATGAACGCAACCGCGACAACTGGGACGTCAAGGCTTATCACTGGGGGAGTCTCACGTCGAAGTCGTCCCTCACCGCGTTCTGGATCCTTCTTGCCCCGTTTGCGATGGCAAATGTGGCGGGCTGGATGAGTGAAGCGCCGAACATCTGGTCCCGTATATGGGTGAGGGTTGGCGGTCTCGCCCTCACCGGCATCTTCTTCGCCCAGGTGGCGAACATGGCATTCGACATCCCCCTCTCGGCTGGTACGGCCGCCACCACGGCGGTCTGGCTGCTCACCGGTGCGGCCTTGCTCCTGGTGCTGGGTCTCGGTCTCCTCTCCACCCAGACCACCTTCAAACCGCTCACCATCCCCCAACGACTCCGGATCATGTTCCAGCCGACTGTCGAGGCGATGAGCCCGGCCCTCACCGACGCCGACTGGACCGACCCAGCAGGCCAGGTCGAGCTCGTAGGTGTCGACATGTGGAGTGTGAAGTCGATCCTGCATCGGCTGCGCCGTCTCCACCTCACCTTTGGGATGGCGGTCCTCTCGATCGTTGCGGCCCGCGCCGTCGACTCGGCAACCGTAGAACTGGTCGCTGTCGTGCTCGGGGGTGTGAGCCTTGTCGTATTGGCATTCAGCACCGGGCCCACTGCCACCAACCGGGTCCTCCTCTGGGTGACGGCTGTCACGCCGCTGCTCGGTTCTGCGTTGCTGGTGTGGGCGCTGATCACCGCAGCAACCGGTCCGATCGTCGCCAGCACCCTCAACGTGTCTGATGACATGACGTTCGAACTCGCTCTGATCCTGGGGATCGCCGCCGGGCTCGGATTAGTAGGGGAGATGATCAGAGGTGGTGTGCGACGTGGGTGGGTTCCGATGGGTCTGTTGGCGGTTGCGGCCCTCATCGGGGGGACGCTGGGTCTGACCGGAGCGATGCTGGTCGAAACCTATCTCACCGAGTCATCGACGACCGGGGAGACCTTCGCCGGCGGTTCTGCCTTCGTCACGGTGGCGATGTTCGGGCTGGTTGTGACGATGCTGGTCACGTTTTTGTTGGCGAGCCTCTTCCGACGCGTCGATACCGACGAATCCCGAGTGCGCCGGGGGATCTTGAGGGCGCGATATTTTCTCGCCGCAGCAGGTGTGTATGGGGCCGTCGCAGGGGTTGCTGCCGTGTGGCTCGCCTGCCGTGGCGGATCGGGTTGCACTCAGGCGAACATCATGATGCCGCGGTGGGTCACTGAGGACCCCGAGAACCTCACAGTGTTCCTCGGTCTTCCCTTCGACCCCATGTCTCTGTTGGGCTGGGCGAAGATCCTCATGGTGGCAGTCCCCGCCATCCTGATCACGAGGTCGATCGTGGGCGGTCTCTTGAATGGCCAGGACTCCAGGCGGCAAGTGGGCATCCTCTGGGACCTCGGGTCGTTCTGGCCGAGGTGGTTCCATCCGCTTGGCCCCCCGGCCTACGGGCCATACGCGGTGAACCGTCTCCAGACGATCCTCTCTGAGTCGAAGCCGGACGTTCTCACAGCCCACTCCCAGGGATCTTTGGTTTCGGCAGTGGCGATCTGCCTCGCCGACGAGGATCAAGCTCCGGGCTTGTTGATCACCTACGGATCACAGATCGGTGAGCTCTACCCGTCCCTTTTCCCCACAGTCGGCTTCGACAGGCTTGTCCAGCGTCTCGACGAGCAGATGGATGGAAGGTGGATCAACCTGTGGCGGGGCAACGATGCCGTCGGGGGACAGCCTGTCGGCGACCTCGGCGATCGGAATTGGGTGGTGACCACCGGCAGAGGCCATTCTCGATACGAGTTGACCCAGGAGTTCTGTGCCGCCCGCAAGGCGGGCCTTTCGGGTGACCTTCGCCGCCCCAACAACGAAACCTTGGCAGGCTGTTGGGATCACCCCTGATCATTTGCCGTTGTCGGGCCGGCGGTGAATGTCATGGCGCGGTCGACCGACACCGACACCGAGTCCCCGAGTTCGAACAGGGGCGAGGGACCGAGACGAGCACGGAGCAACTGGCCGTCGGCGAGCGACACGGTCACGAGTTGGTCGTGACCGAAGAACTGCCGCTGCCGAACCACCGCGCCACCACTTGGGCTCGACTCGAGCAGGACCGATTCCGGCCGGACCATGACTCTCACGGGCCCGTCGAGCCGGGTAGGGAACGAGCCAACCGGCGTCTCGACTGATCCACCGCTGGCACGCCCCGCGAAGAAGTCGGCTTCGCCGACGAAACCGGCCACCCACTCGTCGATCGGCTGGTGATAGAGATCGCTGGGACTGGCCGCCTGGACAACCGTTCCGTGACGAACAACGGCGACGAAGTCACTGGTTGAGAGCGCCTCCTCCTGGTCATGAGTGACGAAAACGGCTGTTGTTCCGGCCGTGCGCAGGATCTCAGCAACCTCGGTCCGGACTCTGGCGCGAAGGGCGGCATCGAGGTTCGAGAATGGTTCATCGAGCAGGATCACGCTGGGCTCCGGTGCAAGAGCGCGGGCCAACGCCACTCGCTGCTGCTCACCCCCTGACAGTTCGTGGGGAAGACGTCGGGCGAGGTCGCTCAGACCGACCAAGTCGAGCGTCTTGGCGACTCGTGTCGGCCTCGACTCCCGGTCAACGCCGTAACCGACGTTCCCGGCCACCGTCAGGTGCGGAAACAGCGCGTAGTCCTGGAAGACCATCCCCACCTTGCGTCGTTCGGGAGCGACGAACACCTTCTCGTCGGCGACTGTCACCCCACCCACCTCGATCGAGCCGTGATCCGGTCTGTCAAACCCCGCGATCAGTCTCAAGGCGGTCGTCTTGCCCGATCCCGAAGGACCGAGCATCGTCAGGATGTGTCCGGCATGTACATCGAGATTGAACCCTTCCAGGGCCACGGCCTGGCCGAACCGCCTGGACACCTGGCGGGCTCTGATGGCGAGTGTGTATCCGTTGGACATGAGTCAGTCGTGTAGGTCGCGGGCAACCAGGAAGTAGAGGGGCACTGCGGAGATGGCGATCAGGACGAGCGCCGCAACACTCGCCTCAGTGTAGAAGAGCTCCGACGACGCACTCCAGATGGTAACTGCCAGAGTCTCGAATCCGGTCGGCCGGAGCAAGAGTGTGGCCGGCAGCTCCTTCATCACCGTCAAGAACACGAGGGCTCCGCCGGCGAGGAGAGACGGCCACAGGAGGGGCAGGGTGACCTTTCGGAGCGTTCTCAGGGATCCAGCACCGAGACCCCGGCTCGCCTCCTCGATGTTGGTGCCGATCTGTCGCAGCCCTACCTGGGCCGCGATCAACGCCTGCGGGAGGAACATCGCGACGTAAGCGATCACCATCAGAGGGATCGTCTGGTACAGAGCGGGAACGAAGCGCAGGGCGATCACCAGGAATCCGAGGCCCACAGCAAGATGTGGGAGGGAATAGGTCGACCAACTGATCGACTCCATCATCCGAGTCGCTCGGCCCGAGTAGCGCACGGTGAGAATGGCCAAAGGGATCGCCGCGAGCACCGTCGCTAGGGCGGCGAGGGTGGAAACCGATGCCGACCCGATCACCTCGGGCAGCACCGTGTCAACACTGGTCCCGAGCGAGAAGCCTCGGAATGTCCACCACGAAAGGGTCAGGAGCGGCAGCACCAACGCGCCGACCACAACTGCAGCGAGAAACCCGTAAGCGGCGAGTCGCCCCACCCCTCCCAGACGCACCACTTCCGGCTGTCGGGTGGGACGACGCGCTGCCAGGACCGCCCGTCCTCTGCTTCTCTGTTCGATCCACACCAAGACCAGGGCCACCATCACGAGGACTCCGGAAAGGAAGAGGGCCGGTGTCATGTCCAGCCTTCCACGGAACTGGGCGTAAATCGCCCTCGTGAAGGTCTCATACCTGAGAAGGGACACCGCACCGAAGTCGGACAACACGTAGAGGCCGACGAGGAGTGCGCCGCCCACCAGGGCAGGACGAAGTTGGGGGAGGACGATCGTCCGCAACGTCACCAACCTCGAAGCACCCAGACCACGCGCTGCCTCCTCCAAAGCCGGGTCCATGCGTCGGATCGCGGGCACCACCAGAAGATGGACGAACGAAAAGTTCCAGAGGCTGAGGGCCCCCCAGGCGGCCCAGAACCCACTGAACACCGGAAACCCTGGTAGACCGACTGCACGAAGCGCCTCTGTGATCAGACCGCTGTTCCCCGAGGTGCCCAGCATCGCCAGAGCTCCAACATAAGACGGGATCACCAGCGGAAGGGTCACCAGAGTCGACCACATCCTCCGAGCCGATAGATCCGTTCGAGTCGTCAGCCAAGCGGTGGCAACACCGAGAACAGTCGTGGTCACGGTCACTGCGACCGCGAGCACTGCAGTCGAGATGAACAACTCCAACAGCCGTGAAGCAGAAATGCCACTTGTGTCTGTGGCACCGGCCCTCACCACACTCCACAACAAATAGATGATCGGTGCTATCGCTGGAGTGACGGCGACCGCCCCGAGCGCCCACAGCGCGAACGGAGCCCTCCCCGTTGTCGGAGAGGGCTTCGCTTCGAGAGTCGGCTCTCGCGGGGTCGCGACCGTGGTCATGACATCAGTTCAATCCGGACTCCGAGATGAGGTTCAGCGCTGGCTCGAGAGTGTCCGCGGTATCGGTGAGACTGATGTCGAACACGGACAGCTCATCAAGCGCAGGCTGGCCCTCAGGTGTGCCCGCTCCCTCGACGAGGGGGTACTCGTACAAGCTCAAGAAATGGTCCTGACTCTCGGGAGAGAGCAGGTGCCTGATCAGATCTGCTGAGGCGTCTGGTTGGTCTGATGAGGCCAGGATCCCTGCCCCAGTCGCCATCACCATGCTCCCCGGGTCGTCGTCACCGAAGTAGTGATTGTTCGCCGGGACGTCGCCGAGCTCAGCTATCCGCTGCAGGAGGTAGTAGTGGTTGACAAGGCCGGCGTCGAGGTCGCCCGCAACTGTCGCATCGACTATTGGGCCATTGCCGTCGAATATGACGGGGTCGTTGGCGGCGATACCTTCGAGCCACTCACGGGTTCGCTCTTCACCTTCGGCCAGAAGCATCCCGGTGACGAAGGCGACGAAGGATCCGTTGGTCGGCGCTATCCCGATTCGACCACTCCACTTCGGGTCGGTGAGATCCCACACCGTCTCGGGGAGCTCATCCTCGCTGACGAGATCGGTGTTGTAGACCAGTACCCGACTCCTACCGGTGATGCCGGTCCACTGCCCCTCCGCGTCCTGGAATCTCTCATCCACCATTCCCGTGATGTCGTCAGGGAGTTGGGTGAGCAGTCCTTCCTTCGCAATGCCACCAATGAAAGCGGGGTCCTGAGCCCAGAACACGTCTGCTGGTGTGTCCGCGCCTTCGGCGAGCAGTGTCGCAGCCAGCTCACTTGTGCTGGCATAGCGGGCGTCGACCTCGATGCCGGTCTCCTCGGTGAAAGCTTCGATGACCGGCTCTACGAACTCCTCGTTGCGGCCCGAATAGAGGACGAGGGGTTCGCCGGAAGCTTCCGGTGGGGTCGTGGCCGAAGCCTCGCTCGTAGTGGGCTCGGTATCCCCACCACCGCAAGCGGCGAAGAGAGTGATGACTGCCACTGCTGCAACAACTCGTCGCAAATCCAATTCCTTTCGTTTGCGACCCCGAGGCTATTTCCACTACGGCGGTAGTGCAAACTAGCCTTACAACACTCGACAGGTCAGCCTGACAGGCGGTCAGACTCCGCTGCCGCGAGGTTGTCGTCGCCGAGCATCCGCCTCGGGTTCGGGTGGCGGGGTCGGCCATCGCCTCTCCAACGCGATCGCTATTGGCGCCGCGGTGAACACCGACGAGTAGGTCCCGACGAGGATGCCGATCAGAAGGGCGAGTGCGAAATCGGCCAGGGTGTCACCTCCGAGGAGGAAGAGACTGACCAAGATCATGATCGCCCCGAGTCCGGTGTTGATGGTGCGGGGGATCGTCTGCAGACAGGCGTCGTTGGCGATCACTTCGATCGGCTCGTCAGGGCGTTTGGTTCGCTCTTCCCGAATCCTGTCGAATATGACGACGGAGTCGTTCACCGAATAGCCGATGACCGTGAGCAGCGCGGCCAGGAAGACACCATCGAAGGTCTTCCCGAGCCAGGCAAACACACCTATGAGTATCAGGATGTCGTGCGCCATCGACACCACGGCCGCAGTTGCGATGGTCCAGCGGAATCGGATTGCCAGATAGATGAGCTGCACCAGCAGGGCTATCCCGAGTGCTATGAGAGCCCGGCTCCGTAACTCCTCACCGAGGGTCGGCCCCACGAACTCACTCCGCACCTGTTCGACGTTCTCCCCAAGGCCCTCCATCGTCTCGGTGAGGGCTTCTTCGGCTGTTTCGTCGATTGCAGTGGTCCGAACGATGACTGTGCCTTCCCCGGTCTCCTGGATGACGGCTTCGCCCAGTCCCTGATCGGCCAACGCCTCCCGAACCTCGTCCAGGTCGAAGGGCTGGTCACCGGAGTACTCCCGCAGTTCACCGCCTTGGAACTCGACGCCAAACGTCACCCCCGAGATGAAGACTCCACTGAATGCGACGACCACGAGGACCGCAGAGACGATGAGCCAACGCCTCCAGTTGCCGAGCCAGTCGGGCCGTCTGGTTTCGATCCACTCGTTGAGACGGCCACCGGTGGTCAGACCCATGGCCCGAGGACTCGACTCCAACCCAGAAGAGAGAGTCATGAGTTCGAGCAACGTCCTCGTCACGATCAGCGCAGAGAACAACGAGACGATCACGCCCACGCTCACCGTCACGCCGAAACCCCGGACCGCTCCAGACGCGAAGAAGATCAGAAGAAGGGCGGCGAGGAGCGTTGTGATGTTCGAGTCGGCGATGGCGGTCGCGGCCCGCTTGAACCCGGCATTGATCGAGTCTCGAACGCCCAGCCCGGTGCGGTTCTCCTCTTTGGCCCTTTCGTACACGAGGACGTTGGCGTCGACGGCCATTCCGACGGCGAGAACGAACCCGGCGACACCGGGCAGTGTCAATGTGGCTCCGAGAGCGGCGAGAACGGCGTATGAGATTCCTGCATATGCGACGAGCGAGAGACCCGCAGCCACTCCCATGAACCTGTAGAAGGCGATCATGTAGAGGATCGTCAGCCCAGCTCCGATGATTGCGGCCTCGACGCTCGCCTGGATCGCAGATTCGCCGAGGGATGGGCCGACTGTGCTCTGCTGAATCACGGTGACGGGGACCGGCAGCGCTCCGGCTCGGATCAGAAGCGAGAGGTCGGTGGCCTCCTGTTCGGCGAACCCACCCGTGATGATCGTGCTACCACCGGTGATGCCGACATCACAGACCACGTCGAGGGCTACACCGGGACTCGAGATCACCTGAGAGTCGAGGACTATCGCAACACGGCGCGCGGCAGAGTTGGGGTCGGCACAGGCTGCGTCGGCAGTCAGATCGGCCCAGGCCTCGCCCCCTTCCCCATCGAAGTTGATGGTGACGACCCACTGCCCGGTCCCCTG
>DASTBQ010000181.1:0-6107 GCA_035711995.1 Acidimicrobiia bacterium
AGTGGTGCAGCGTGGCAAGTCGGGGCTCAGATTCACGGTGACGAGATACAACACCATCGAACAGATCCGGGGTCTCCTCGACAGCATCAACGTGGCCCGCTTGCTTTACGAGGACGGTGAGGATGTCATCGACCTCGCTGCCTTCGAATGACCGGCAGCATCCCTAAATAGCTTCCCTTTCGAGCCGATAAGAACCTGTGGGTTCCCAATGGAACGCGGGGGGAGGCAGATGGCGTCTCTCCGCACCGGTAATAGCGCTGCTCATGATCGGCGCACTGATCGCCCGTCTCGTCCCTGAAGCCGCGGCGTATGTCGGCTTCGTGGGTCTGGTGGTGGCGATTCCGCTGGCAGTCGGGCTGTTCTACTTCAGGTCGAAGTCCCTTCCTCCTCGGGAGCGAACTGCCTGGCGTTACATCGCTCTCGGGCTCTCACTCTTCTGGCTCGGAGTCGTGGTCATCGGGATCCTCAATGAGATGGGTGTCGACCTACCAGCGTTCGGAGCGCTCGACGTCTTCTTCCTAACCGCCTACGTGGCGATGATCGTCGCCCTCTACAAGCTGGCCAGGATGGACAGTGGAGGGCGGGAATGGGTCCTGACCATCGTTGATGCGCTCGTTGGAGGTATTGCCCTAGCCGCCCTCATCTGGAGCGCCTTCTTCGCCGAGCTCATGTCCAGCCTCGAAGGTGCGCCATGGTGGGAGGTGACCATCGCCGCCATCTATCCGGTCGTCGACATCGTGGTGGTGATGGGTCTCATCATCCTGGTCCTGCGACGATCCAACTACCACCTCGATCTGCGTCTTCTCTTCTTTGCGCTCGGTGGAGCGGTCCAGGTTCTGGGAGACCTGATCTTCCTGAGCAACAGCGTGGGGGAGCGCTTTGCCCAGTCGGAACCCGCCTACTACGTCAACCTGGTGGCGATCGCATTCATGCTCCTGAGCGCCACGATCGTCGACAGAGTGCCACGCAAACGAGAGTTCCCAGAGGCTCCGACTCCGATCTGGGCTCTGATGTGGCCTTACATCCTGGCCGCCGTCCTGCTGGCGGTGCATTTCGAGAACTATCGGAGGCTCGCTCCGGGTTCGAACGAGATACTCCTGCTCGACGCGGTCATCCTGATCGGAATAGTCATCCTGGTGCGTCAGGTCTACGTGATCTACCGCGATCGGAACCGGGTAGATCGAAAGCGCGCCGAATTGGTGGCTTCGGTCAGCCACGAATTGCGCACCCCGCTGACTGCGATGGTCGGGTTCCTGACCCTCCTCGACGATCATCCAGACGAGTTCCCACCAGAAGCCAGACAGGAGATGATCGGGGAGGCTGCCGGTCAGGCCCGGCACATGTCCCGACTCGTGTCGGACCTTCTGGTCTTGGCTCGCGGCGATCACACCCTTCTCGCCATGGAACGAGAAGATGTGCGAGCGATGGCGATCGTGCTCTCGGTGTTGCGCAACATCGATACCGGGACGACCCGGATCGAGGAGGACCTCGATGCCGAAGTTCGAGTCCATGTCGATCCCGATCGTATGAGACAGGCATTGGCCAACCTGATCAACAACGCAGTCCGTTACGGGGGCGATCGCTGTCTGGTGGTGGCACGGGTGGTGGGACGCGATCTGATCTTCGAGGTTCATGACAACGGTGAAGGTGTGCCGACCCGGTATGAGTCGATCATCTGGCAGCACTTCGAAAGAGGCGCACATCGTCTCGATGCGGTGACGCCCGGTCTCGGAATCGGTCTATCCATCGTCCAGGCCGTCATGGAAGCCCATGGCGGCCGGGCCGACTACCGCAGATCGGAGCGTCTCGGAGGGGCGTGTTTCACCCTCACCGTGCCCGGCTGTGTGCTCGTGGACGAGCCTGCACTGCATCCGATAGCCGTCGGCTAGCGGACCAAGAAGCCCTCGCCCAGCTGGTCGCCGGGGTCTATCCACAGTTCGGATCGCCCGATGAGATGCGCCGACCCGCCCACCTCGGGGATGACCCTGACCGGATCTCCATCCAACACTTCGACGATCCGCCCAGTGAAGCGGCTGCCGACAATGCTCTCGATGACGATCTGTTCGTCGACGCCGATCCCGCCCCGGGCGTAGAGAACGGCGAGACGTGCGCTCACCCCGGTTCCCGTCGGGGAGCGGTCGACCTCCCCGTCGGCGAAGACACAGACATTGCGACTATGGATGGATGGATCTTTGCCTTCCCTGGTGAAGATCACGCCGTAGAGGAATCCCAGGTCGGCCTGGTCGGGATGGTCGATCGACGTCGTGTTCCCGATCTGACGCTTGATCGCCCTACCTGCCGATGTCAAGCGGGTCACGTCGCTCATGTCGAGACCAAGTGGTGCCCCATCCACAACGGCGTAGTAGGCGCCTCCGAAGGCGAGGTCGTAAGTGACTTCGCCCAGCCCCTCGACTAAAACCGTCTGATCCAGGGCGGCGGCGAACGAGGGCACATTCTGGAACCTGGTCTGTACGACACACCCAGCTTCCAGCGTGGACGACGTCAACACCGTCCCCGCCGGTGTGTCGATCCGAAGAGTCGAAGGATTCGTGTCGGCGGCGACGATACCGGTGTCGATGAGCACCTTGCAGAGGGCGATGATCCCGTGCCCACACATGGTCGAGAACCCGTCGTTGTGCAGAAAGAGAACCGACAGATCCGAACCGGCCTCGGTTGGCGGCCCGATCCACCCTCCGTACATGTCCGCATGTCCTCGGGGCTCCCACATCAGAGCCCTTCGCAGGTGGTCCAGGTTCTCCATGGCAAACCTTCTCCGTTCGAGCACCGAGCTACCCGGGATGCCGGGTAGACCATCGATCACGACCCGAAACGGCTCGCCACCAGTGTGCGATTCGATCACGGTGATCCGTTGCCATCCGGGCGGTGGAGACCAGGCGAGGGCGGCGTGTTCATCCATCGTGGGCTGAGCCTACGATTCTGCTCCTTGCCCACCGTCGCCGAAATCGCCCAGGCCATCGCAGAGAGGACCCATCCAGAGGCAACCCCGGATTGGGATCCGGTGGGCCTTCAATTGGGAGACCCTGAGACTGAGGTCGACTCGATCGCCGTGTGTCATGAGGTCACCGACGATGTGGTGGCTCATCTGGTCGGCGCCCCGGTCGATCTTCTCGTCACATACCACCCGCTTCTCTTCACCCCCACCAACCGCATCCTCGCCGGGCGATCCGCAGGAGCGAGGTCCTACCGGCTGATCTCTGCGGGGATCACGCTTCTGGTCACTCACACGGACTTCGATGCAGCTCCCGGAGGGATGGCCGAGTCGCTTGCTTCGTTCTTCGGGCTTCGCGACATCCAGGAGTTCGGGGGCGACGAAGCGTCGAATTTGGCGTCGATCGGTAGATGGGGCCACTTCGAGGGATCCTTGGGCACCATCGATGCGATGCTCACCGATGTCTTCGGCCCGATTGGGATGCGTATCACAGGGGATCGTCGAACTCAGGTTGACACTGTCGCCGTCGTGCCCGGGTCGGGTGAGAGCTTCATCGAGGCGGCCGCGGAGGTGGCGCAGGTTCTGGTCACGGGTGACGTCTCACATCATCGCGCCGTTACTGCCCGCGATCTGGGTTTGGCGATAGCCGACCCCGGTCATGTCGCCACCGAACGACCAGGGATGTCGGCTCTCCTCACGCTGGTCGCAGAGACGTCAGGGCTCGACGTCGTAGACCTGACTGGCATCGACCCACAGACTTGGGAGTGAGCCGGGGCTACTCTGCGCTCGCATGCAACTGATGAGTCTCGCCGATCTTCTCGACCTGCAGGAGATCGATCTCCAGATCGACAGGCTCCTCGACGAACGACAGTCGCTTCCCGAACTAGGCGCGTACAAGCAAGCCCATGAGACCGCGAAGACCGGCGGTGAAGAACTCCAGAGGGAAGCTGCGGAGCTGAAGCAACTCGAACTCGCCCTGGACAAGTCCGAAGGCGAGCTGGAGATTCTCGAGATCAAACTGAAGGAGCATGAGACCCGTCTCTACGCAGGTGGAATGAGCGCCCGTGAAACCGAGCACATGCGTCTCGAAGTGCAGAGCCTCAATGCTCAACAGTCGGCACTCGAGGAGAAAGTCCTCGGCATGCTCGAGGGCATCGACCCGGCCCGGGAGAAGGTGGCGCTCATCGAGTCAGACCTGGCGAAGATCGAGAGCCGCAAGACTGAACTGGAGAGCTCGATCAAAGAACACTGGAAACGCATTGACGCCGAGATCGCCCGCAAGGAAGACCGCAAACGGGAAGCCCAGGCCCCTATCGACCCGGAGCTGCTCGACCTCTATGAGAAGCTGCGTCGGATCAAAGAGGGCGTTGCCGTTGCTTCATACGATCACGGTGTCTGTGGCGGCTGTCACATGTCCTTGTCCCCGGCCGAGCAGGACGAGGCCTTCGCCGCCGACCTTCCTCGCTGCGTTCACTGTCGGCGGATCCTCGTCGCCTGAATGGTGATCAGGTGCTCTTCTGGCACCTAGGGGGGAGTCTTTGGCTCTTCAGGTGGATCTTCCGCGACCCGAAGGTGGATATCCGTTTCCTCTTGCTTGGTGCCATCCTTCCCGATCTGATAGACCTACCGGTTGGCACGATCCTGGCAGCCGACCGCTACTCGACCGGAGAACTTTGGTTTCACTCCTTGCTCCTCCCCACGATCTACATGACCGTCGTCCTCCTGACCACGAGACGGGGACGGAGACGTCGTGCCTGGATGGCGTTGGGAATCGGCTGGCTCCTCCATCTTCTGCTCGACGGCATGTGGACGAGTCAGGAGGTTTTCCTCTGGCCCTTCTTCGGTTGGGAGATCCCCCCAGGCGAGGCACCTTTCTGGTCTCTGGCCTGGGAACGAGCCCTCAACGATCCGTGGCGATGGGTCAAGTCGGCTATCGGCCTGGCCTATCTGGTGTGGCTGTGGATGGCATTGGGCATGGGCGATCGGATGAGACGGAGGAGCGTGGTCGAGAGCGGGAGACTTCCGGAGTATGTCGCTGAGGCTTAGCGGCGCCGCTTTGTTGGTCGTCCTTCTCGTCGGATGTGGCGGGGAGACGAACGATCCAGCCGAGCCCGCTGTCAGCGGCGAAGGTGCGGCGTCTCCCATCGATGCCGTGAACGAGCTGGTGGAGGCGGTGAGAGTCCCCGACTTCACCGACGCAAGCCGGCTGGCAATGCCCGGCCACGCCGCACTTGCTGCCCTGGCAGAAGGTGCCAGTTTCTCCGAAGTCGCGGACGCCCTCCGGGACGGGGACGCTGAGATCGCCGCTAACTTCTGGACCGGTTTCGCCCAGGAGACTGGCGAGTTTCTGGGGGGTGACATAGATGTTGCTGGTGGTGAGACCGTCACTCGAGAGGGGATCGAGTTCCACAGCGTGGTGGTCACACCAGCAGGTGGCGCAGCACGTGAGCTCATCGTCAGGGATGAAGACGGCTACAGAGTCGACCTCTTCGCCTCGTTCGGAGCGGGACTGGCCGACCGGATGAGCGGTCAGGTGGAACGGCTGCTCGTGACTCAGACCGACGATGCACGACTGATCATGGAGAACCTGAGAGGGATCGTTCCCTCGCTACTTGCGGCGGCCCAGTTGCCTGGCACCCCGGCGGAAGTCTCTCAGGAGCTCCTCGCCCTGGTCGAGGTGATTACAAGGGTCGGCTAGCTAACCCTTCAACCTGGGAACCACTTCGGTGCCGAGCAACTCGATCAGAGCAGGCTGGTCCAGTGAAGCCATCTGGAACGTGACGATGTCGGCACCGAGCTGATCGACCAGCGGTCTGTAGATGTCGACGATGTGATCCACATTGTCGACGAGGCTGTACCGCCCCAGGACCTCCTCACGGGGCATTTCGTCGGCACGTTCTCGCAGGGTCTGGGGGTCTACGGCTTCGAGACGCCCTGGTGCTCTCAGGCCCCGCCACGGATACAACGCCTCCCACGCCTCCTCTTCGTTCGAAGCGAAGATCGACCACCGGGTCGCCAGCACCGTTGGGTCCGGGTTCCCCGCTGCAGTGGCCGCGACCCGCAGCGGCTCCACGACGTTCTCCATCGTCTCGGCAGGGTCCTTGACGGAGGTGACTACCCCCTGAGCTTTCTCCCCGGCGAGAGTCGCCGATTTGGG
>DASTBQ010000182.1:0-14066 GCA_035711995.1 Acidimicrobiia bacterium
TTCAAGTGACAGTGCGGTCCGGGCGCGCTGTTCCCGCCGTTACGGCCGAGGGCGTTGGCCACTCCGGTCGGTTGTGTTTCGGCCATGGCCGGGACAGAGAGTCCCAGCACGAGGACCACTGATGCCAGCAACGTGAAGAGACGACGCATTCTTTGACTCCTTTCTCGCTCTCTTTCGTGCCATACGGTCCTGGATGCCTGGCGGTTCCCGTTGGATTGGTGGTGACCCCAAATCCCGTTCAGTTGTGTCATCTCGACGGGGCGCGCGATCAGACCAGTGGTTGTCAAGTTGCCTCTTCAGTACCGGTCAACGGCGGGTCGAATACACAAACCAGGCTCAAAGTCGTATCGGCGGTAATGACGTGCGGCTCGCCGATTCCGGCCGAGTAGATAGTGCCCGGTTTGATGCGCTCGGTACGTCCGGCTGAGAGGTCTTCGATCCGGCCTTCGCCACCCATGCAGTACACGGTTTCTCGGTGATCCTCGTACTCGAATTCGAGGCGAGCTCCCTCTTCGAGGATGGTGATGTGAAAGGAGTACGGAAGCCCGTCGTCGCCGACCACCAGCCGTCGGCTTCTCCAGCCGGGACCGTGAACGTCGCGTTTGGTGTTTGAGATCTGGTCGAGGTGTCGAATCAGCATTGCCAGAACCTACGTGACCATGCCTGCTGTTGGCCGACCGTCGGGAGAACACGCAGCTTTGGCAGATAGTCAACTGACGGCGTCGATCCGTCAACAGATTGTTGATGAGACGTGCCCACCGAATCTTCACAACCACCTCTGAGCACTTGGCGCGGTGCCAGTACCTGCTTCTGGTCGTCACGGCCTACGGAGCGCGTTGATGAATACCGCTATTGACCATCCCCAGGGCCGAATGTATAAGGGGTGACAGAGGGCGGAGAAGGCACGCACCTCGTCTGCGAGCTTGAGGCTTCCATTTATCCAGGCGACCGCCGTGTCAGATAACCGCCTTGGGAAATCGATAGCGGTTCCATCCGGGGAAATGAGAGCACCGCTGAAGAGGAGGACACCATGAGGGCCTTGAAACGTCTCGTTGCGATTCTCTTGATTCTCGGGGTGGCGTCCCCGGCATGGGCCGCCCCACCGTCTACCGAGACCATCACCAATCAGGATATGACCTTGACGGTCATAGACACACCTTTCTGCGAACCGGGGGCGACCCATGAAATCGCTCTCACCTTCAATGAGGTCACTCATGTGACCGAATTCGACGATGGGCGCGTTCATTTCACCTTCACCCAGACAGGAACATTTGATGCAATCCCATTGGAGCCAGGCGGCCAGGCCGCAACCGGACACTTCACGGTATGGGGAGGGTTCAACAACAACGGCAAGACCGTAAACGGTACGTTCACGTTCAATGCGAACGGGACACTCGAAGATGGCACCAGGGTGAGCACACACCTGGTTGACCATTTCAACGTGACACCCAGCGGATCGGAGTTCTTCTTCACACGCTGTCACGAATGACCGCGGAGACCATTCCGATACGAGCAGGAGTGCCTGCCGAAGGAGAGCACTCTGCGGCGGTTCAGGACTCGCACGCGTCTGGCGATAAAACGTTGTAGGGATTGACCTTCCCTCGATCCGCCTACTGGAGACGAACCGATGACCCGCTGATCGAGAATGAGCCGGTCATGGGTCGCCCGTCACTCAGGTCCGCGTTTGCTGGTGGTCAGGGACGGCGTCGATCCGTCGACCTCCGGTTTTTCAGACCGGCGCTCTACCGACTGAGCTACCTGACCGGGTTACCCGAATCATCGCAGAATCGGGCTTGCGGGCACGACGGGATTTGAACCCGCGACCTCCGGCTTGACAGGCCGGCGAACACTCCAGACTGTTCTACGCGCCCTGGAGCTTGCCCGGAAATCGGGCGACCAGCGAAGTATATCGGTCACCAGTCACTGCTCAACCTGGTGGTCGGTCGGCGAGAGATGTCTCGCCATCGGCCAGGCACCACCGACGGTGTTGGAGAGGACGGTGCGGGTCGACCCAGTCGTGGGATCGTGTCTGCTGTAACAGGAGGCGCCGGTGTCTCCGCCGATGATCTTCACACCCGGGCCGTCGTCATCCAACCAGAACCCGAGGCCGTATCCAGCCCCTTCTCCGGACGCATCGGCATGGGGCCGGGTCATCTCCATCACCCAGTCCTGGGGCACGATCTCACCGCCGAAGAAGGTCGCCCACAGCCGGCTGAGATCACCCACTGTCGTGTAGATGCCCCCGTCGCCGTTTCCCCTGACCGGGAGATGGAAGATGTTGGTGCGCAGACCGGTCTCGTCGAGGTATCCGAGCGCCATCCGCCCGCTGGGCTCGTCGGTGCGGAAGAACCCGGTGTCGGCGAGTCCGGCGGGATCGATGACGCTCTCCTCGACGAGTCGGTGATAGGGGGCTCCGCCGGCTCGCTCGGCGATCAGCGCGAGAACCACGAAGCCACCGTTGCAATAGGAGAAGCGTTCCCCGGCCGGGAATCTGGTCGGATACCCCTCCAATTCCACGAGGAACGCTTCGGTGTTGTCGAGAAGCTGGACCGGGGACTTCATCGGATAGTCCTCCGGGTCGTAGTCCTCGGCATCCTCATCCAAATAGTCCCCGATGCCGGAGCGATGAGAGAGGAGGTGCTCGACCGTGACGTCGTCGGCGATGAGCGGGAGGTCGGCCCCGAGGATCGATCGGGCCGTGGTGTCGAGCGAGATGACGCCATCGACGACGAGTCGGATGAGCGCCAGAGCGGTGAATGTCTTGCCCCCACTGGCAACCGCGAATTGGGTATCCAGATCTATCGGCACTCCGAAGCCGCGGTGGGCCATCCCATAGGCGCGGGTAAACGTGGATCCGTCCTCGTCGATCCGGACGACACCAGAAAACCCGGTCTCAGCGGCGACGCGGTCGAGCGACTCTTCGAGATCGGGCATGTGTGGGAGTGTACGGAGCGGGGATTCCGTCACCCAGGAATTGTCGAAGTGTCAACCGAGTAGTTCCTTCATCTGACGTTGGATCACATGGGTGGCTCGTTTCGGGGCCACCCGGCTGAATACGTTCATCATCAGGGAGTCCCTCCCCACGAAGATGTGAAGTTGGTCGTCTTCGATCCCGTCGAGAATTATTCGCGCCGCCTCGTCGGGCGCGGTGGTGCGTCGGGCCGCCTCCTCCGGGTCCATCTCCATGGCGGGCATCTCGATGCCGGAGTTCTTTGTGATCTCGGTACCGATGGCACCCGGCATGACCACCGACACCCCGACCTTGGTTTCCAACAACTCGGCATAGAGACCTTCTGTCATCAGCTTCACCGCAGCCTTGGATGCTCCGTAGAAGGTCTGGCCAGGGACCGGGAGGAACCCGCCCATGCTCGAAACGTTCGCCAGATGGGCCACCGGTCTGGTGAGGAGACCCGGGAGGAATGCCTTGACCATGTTGACCGTGCCGTAGAAGTTGACGTTCATCACCCGCTCGATCACGTCGAAATCGAGGTCGTTCAACTTGACGAAAGGCTGGATGATCCCCGCGTTGTTGATCAGACCATCGGTTTCCCCGAGGTCGGCAGCGACCTGTGCAGGTAGCTCACCCGCTGCCTCGCGGTCGGTGACGTCGACGACATAAGTGGCGAGACGGTCCCCTACGTCGGCCATCTCAGTTGTCTCATCGAGAGCCTCACGACGAATGTCAACGGCCCCGACCCGGGCGCCTCGCCGCAACGCCTCGAGCACGAGTTGCCGTCCGATCCCGTTGCCTCCGCCGGTGACGACGACGACCTTCTCGTGCAGTTTCATCCGTGGCTCCTTGTGTGACTAGCCGGGCCCAATCCTATTGAAGGAGGCGTTTCGGCTCAGAGCCAGCTCATTGCGATGTTCAGAGCGTGTACACCGCCAAGTGTCAGCAGGGCGGCCACGGCCACCATTCCCACCAGGTAGGCAATGCGTCGCAACGTCGACAGCGGGCGGAGATACCGAGCGGACGTTGCCGCGTCGATGTGCGCACCTGACTCTCCCAATATTCGCCCCGCCATCGAGGAAATGATCTTCGACCCCGAGGTGGACAACCAGGGTCAAACCCAGATGCTCAGCAATGACTAGTCAGTCGCGTATGTTGTCGAGCAGGCCAACCAGGGGCCGTGGAAGGGCCTCGGCATCGAGGGCTTCGACCAGAAGCGGCGCGTACCTGATCTTGTGGTTCCCCATCCAACGCCAGATCTGGGCTTCGATCGTCTTGTCCCGTTGGGCTGGCTGATTCTGGAACCGCCGAAACGAGCGAAGCTGTCCTTCCTCTCGTATCACGTCGAGCACCCCGGTCGGCCCGACCGCCCGTATCAGCTCCTCTTCGAGGTCACCGTCGCACACGAAAAATCCGTAGGCGGCGAGGTTCGAGATATCTACGACGTCGGCGATGCCTGCCCGGTGCAACGCGTGGGCGAAGTCTGCTGCCTCGGCACGGTCACAGAGCCCGGAGAGCTTGACGTCATGGCCCGACGGCCCCAGCACCTCGAGAAATCTTCCGATGTTGGTGGCCCCTGCTATGGCAACGACAATCACACCTTCTGTTCGAAGATCGCGCCCCAGTCTGACGGCAAGCCGTTCGACCGCAGCCCTATCGCTCGCACCTTCGACCAGCACCGCCCTTGTCACATCGGGTTCGAGGGCTCGGGCTCGGTCGAGCTCGTCGGCGAGCACGGCTCCCACACCCCCCATGCGCTCCGGCCCCAACTCAGTCTCTCCACATGACGGAGGCGGCAACCCACGACGAAAGAACGAAGATCCCGATGATCACCAGTTGAAGCCCCGCCGCGCCAGCGTCGATGCAGTCCGTGTTGCCGGCAGCGAGGCACTGGTCCACCTGTCGCTCCGATATGGCTGTGATCGATCCGCAGAGCACACCAATTACCACAGCGCCCAGGGCGAAGTTACGGATGGTGTCCCTCCTCTGACGTCGCCATGCCACCACGAAGACCGGAGAGGCCATCACCGCGACCAGCGACGTGATGATCACTGTGGTGGTGATGACGGTGTCCACGACACATGAGTCTGGTATCCGATCTCTGACACTGCCGCATGTTTCCCTGCTCGTCTGCGCCGATTTGTCCGCTGGAGACGATTTTTCCGAAACAGAACGGATGCAGTCCGGGGCGTAGACTCGCCGCAGTGCGTGCCGCCGCCATCACCGTCTACGAGCAGCCGCTTGTCGTAGCCGAATACCAGGATCCTGTCGTATCGGCGACGGGCGTCCTTCTCGAGGTCGAGACCTCAGGAATATGTCTAAGCGACTGGCACTCGTGGATGGGACACGAGGATCTGCCTTCACTGCCGCATGTGCCGGGTCACGAGATGACCGGGGTGGTTCGTGAGGTGGGGCCCCAAGTCGAGAAGTGGCACGGTGGCGAACGAGTCACAGTCCCGTTCTCGGTCGGCTGCGGGCAGTGCTCCTCGTGTCGGGCCGGCTATCTGAACACCTGTAGCAGCGGGTTCACCCCAGGGTTCACCCACTGGGGGTCTTTCGCCCAACTGGTGGCGATCGACTACGCAGACGTCAACCTCGTTGCCGTCCCCGATGCCATCTCCTCGGTGGATGCCGCCGCATTGGGCTGCCGTTTCGTCACCGCCTTCCGGGCCGTGGTCGACCGAGGGCGCGTCGGCGAGGGTGACTGGTTGGCGATCTACGGCTGCGGTGGTGTGGGGCTGTCCTCGGTGATGATCGGCAAGGCGATGGGTGCGCGAGTAGTCGCCATAGACATCGACCCGGCTTCCCTGGCGTTGGCCACTGAACTCGGGGCCGATGCGGCTGTGGAGGGCTGGAACGACCCGGCGAAGGCTGTGAGAGATATCACTGCGGGTGGCGCCAGTGTCTCGATAGATGCGGTCGGTGTCACCGACACATTCCTCGCCTCGGTCGAATCGGTCCGCAAACACGGGAGACACGTCCAGGTCGGTCTGCTCCACGGAGAACATGCGGCCCCTGCCCTTCCCATGGAACGGGTGATCATAGGTGAGATCGAGATCATGGGCAGTCGTGGTCTTCCGGCGACGGACTATCCGCGTGTGTTCAGGTTCATCAACGACAAGCGAATCGACGTGGGCCGTCTCGTCACCGGAACTGTCTCCCTCGACGAGGCCTCAGAAGTCCTCGAACACATGGGGGAGTTCAAGGGCGTGGGGATCACGGTCATCGATCGCTTCTGATTCCGGATTGTGGTGTTGTCAGCGAGGCCCAGACCCGTCCGGAACCCGTGTCGACGGCTTTCCCGTTGGCATCGCCCCCTCGGGGAGCATCCCGATGTCGCTGAGGTAGTGCGTGAACTCCTCGTTGGTCATTGTCGACGCTGCGGCTCGCCTCCCTCCCCACGTGGGGTGCGGCGGCCCATGTTGAAGTCGTCGTCGATGGCCTGGTCGTGCTTGAGAAGTTCAGGATCATTCACGGCCGATGTCGGAGCAGCGACGTCGTTTGTGGCGCTGACTCCGAATGCGATGGTGGCACCTGCTGCAAACGGTGACGACCACCGCAGTCAGCTTGGTGCCCAGCTTCCGGGATCGTCGTTCTAGTGGAACCGTGCCCGGACTCGGTGTGCTTACGTAGGTCATCTCTCCCCCCCTTCGATGCGGTGCCCTCTGCACCGGATTCATCAGAGAAGAGACGACGCGGACTCCTCAGATACCTCAGTCTTGCTGGAGCACGACGTTTCCCATTTGCTGACCTGACTCGAGGTAGCGAAATGCTTCGGGAAACTCCTCGAAGGGGAAGACCCGGGCGACCGGAGCCTGGGCCTTGCCCAGCCGAATCCAGTTGAGAGCGCGGGCGAACTGGGCGTGGTTTCCCATCGAAGATCCGATCAGCTCAAGTTGTTTGAACCACAGGACCGGCAGGTTCAGCTCGAACTTCGGTGAGCTGGTGGCACCACAGATTGCGATGCGGCCGCCCGGTTTGGCGGCCCACATCGACTGTTTCAGAGTCGCCGGGCCGACGTTGTCGACCACGAGGTCGGCCCCACCGGCATCAGTCATCTCCTTGCCAAACTCGTGAGCGGAATCGAAGCCGGCGACCGCGCCGTTCCCCACGGCCCAGGCGATCTTCTCGGGTGACCTCGACGTGACATAGACGGTGGCGCCCAGGGCCTGGGCCAGGGACATCGCCGATGCCGACACCCCGCCTCCTACACCGACCACCAGAACGGTCTCACCCGCCTTCAGTCGTGCTTTCTCGAGCATGCGCAGGGCGGTGACGGCGGCGAGGCCGAACGACCCAGCGGTTTCCCAGTCGACGGCGGCGGGCTTGGGGACCACGTTGATCGCGGGTACCACGACCTTCTCCGCGAAGGTGCCGGGGACGTGCTCACCGAGGATCTTGAACTCGGTGCAATAGACGATGTCGTCGTTGCGGCAGTAGTCGCACACCCCACAAGAGATCGACGGGTCGACGATCACCTCATCACCAACCTCGATGCCGGCGACGCCCTCGCCGACCGCGTCCACGACCCCGGCCGCATCGGCGCCTGTGGTGTGTGGCATGTGTTTGGGTGCAGGCAGGCCCATCGCCGTCCAGATGTCGAGATGGTTGAGACCCGAGAAGCGGATGTCGACGCGCACTTCTCCTCGCCCGGGCTCGGGTTCAGGAGCCTCGTTGAGGACGTAAGAGTCGATCCCGTTGGTGTCTTCCAGCTGCCAGGCCTTCATGGCGGCGAGGGTAGCGTTGGGTGGCCCATCGCCCCAGGGAGAGAGCTTGTCTGTTGAAACACCTTCCGATCGCTTCGTCCATGTGACGAGTGTCAGGGTGCGCTTCTACGAGCTCGACCCCTATGACCATGTCAATCACACCAACTACTTCTCCTATTTCGAGACTGCCCGCATCGAGTACCTCACCGAGATGGGATGGGGTCTCGACGTGCTGAAGTCGGAAGGATTCCAGCTGGTCGTCGTCGATATCGAGGCCCGCTTCATGGCTGCCGCTCGCTACGGACAGGAGCTGACGATACGAACCTGGGTCGAGGACGCCGGGAGAGTGAAGTCGACCTGGCGTCAGACAATGAGCCGGGGCGACGACGAGGAGGTTGCTCGAATCACCGTCACCGCCGCCTTCACCGACCTGGAAGGCAAGCCGCGACGGATACCCCCTGAGTTCATCGCTCAGATGCAGGGCCGGACGCCGATCTAGGAGGCAGGCTCTACGACCAGGGCCGTCACCATCCCGAACATGCCCTCGTCGCTCTCCACGTGGGTGAGTATGTGACAATGCCATACCCATGTTCCCGCCAGGTCCGGGTGGACCAGGACCGAGTACCGCTCGCCCGGTGCGACGTTCACGGTGTCGGCCCAGTAGGGGTGATCGAGTGGGAACCCGTCCTTGGCAAAGACCAGCTGGGGGAACTGATGTTGGTGCATGGGATGGATCTGGAGACCCTCGTTGTAGTAGTGGTAGACGAGCCAGTCCCCTTCCTGTGCCACCACCGGATGGGTTGCCGGGAAGGACTTGGCGTTGAGGGTGAGGCCGATCACACCGGCGTCGTTCAACACCATGGGAATCTCCTGGGCGATCTCCAGATCCTCGGGGATCTCGACACCGGAGATCGTTTGCCCGTATGGGATCGGTGTCTCTCCGATTGTGAACGGGGCGAACATACCGTTGGGAACGCTGATCTGACTGTGCATGTGGGCGTGGTACATCCCGATCGAAGGGCGCACTGCCTCGAAGGCGTAGGTGAACGTCTCACCCGGCCTGATCGGATCCTGGGTGTAGGGGGCGACACCGTCCATGTTGTTGGGAGTCGGGATCCCATGCCAGTGCACATCGGTGGACAGCTCGGTCTCGTTCGTGACGTTTATCTCTACCTTGTCGCCGACGTCGAGCTTGATCCATGGACCGGGGACCATGCCGTTGTAGGCCCAGGCATCGACGACTTGACCGGGGGCCACCTCCCATGGGATCACTGACGCGGTTAGGTCGAACACCTTCGTCCCGTCGGCCTTGATCTCGGTGGGCTCGAGCGGGACGTTGCCGACACCCGCTGTCTCGGCCGGGAACTCGAGCATGGAGTCGACCATCATCTGGTCCATCTCGGCGGGGGTCATGCCCTCGTGACCTCCAGCCGTCGCGGCCTCCTCGTCGGGGATGCCGGCGACCACGAGGTGGGCCTCCATCCCTGCCTGGCGATGACCTGAGATGTCACAGAAGATGGTGTACGTACCAGGTGTTAGCTCGCCCACCTCCAGGGTGACCGTCTCGCCCGGGTTGAGGTCCATAGACCGCGGCCCATCCTCGAACACGAGGTTGTGGACCATCGTTCCGGTGTTCGACAGAGTGATCGTGACCACGCCTGGATCGATCGTGAGGTCACCCGTGATCGCGAACTCCGACAGTTCGATGGAGGCGTTGATCTCATCCGCTGTCTCGGTCTCACCGGAAGCACCAGCTGGTCGGAATGCGGCGATGACCGCCAGCGCCGCGGTGAGGACGGCGAAAACGGCCATCAACACCATGGCGCGGTCGAACGTCTTGGAGTTGTCACGTGCGGACAAGATCTGCTCCTGTGGTTAGGTGTGTTTGATGTACTCCAGCATCGCCGAGAGTGCTGTCCCCTCCCAGGGTCCTTCGCCCCAGACCACAGGGACTTTCGGGACCCGACCGAACCCGACATCCTCCTCACAACTTCCTTACATATGAGATGGAGAATCTCGGGAAGCTGCCTGAAGGAGAAACATGAGCAAAAGGATATGGGGAACCTCGATTGTCGGTGCTCTACTCATAGGTGCCGGGCTGATTGCCACCGCGGTGTCATCACCCCGCATTGCGTCCGCCCAGGAGGACAGCGGGGAAAGAGGACGGCTGTCCGGGGCCTTTGGTTTTCTCGACGAAGTGCTCGACGACCTGGTCGGGGATGGCACGATCACTCAGGACCAGGCCGACGCCATCATCTCCGCTTCCGAGGCGAAGCTCTCCGAGCAGCGTGAGGACAGGCGGGCGGGTCGCCGGCTACTGGAGGACCTGCTCGACGATGGTGTCATCACCGACGACGAGGCCTCACAACTCCCCGACGACCATTTCCTCTTCGATGACCGCTTCGACGAGGCATGGGAGGATGGCCAACTCGACTCTGACGATCTCCGTGCCTGGAGACGGGAACATCGAAGACCCGGATCCTGGTTTGGACGCGGATTCAGATTCGGGTCTCTCCTCGACGACGGTGGCATCGATCAGGAGGAATACGACTCGCTTCCCGATGATCATCCACTCAAGCAAGCAGATCTGAACGAACTCCTCGAGGACGGGTTGATCACCCCCGAGGAGCTCCGCGACCTCAAGCCGGAGCTTCGGTCGACCCGACCCGATGAGGACGCCTAGGGCTTCGACTCTCCTCGACGACACAAGCAAGCCCAGGTACAGACGGGGCTCCGGTTCACTCCTACCGGGGCCCCGTCGTTTCTGTTCCGGAGATGGCTGTGTCGATGCTCAGCCCGGTTTCGGCTTCGGAAACCGCGAAAAGCGTCGCTATCGCTTCGGGGTTGGTGGATCTGCCGAAGAGCGGTCGACGCACGGGTGGACCCCAGTTGACCCATCTCGGTGCATACAACTCACCGCCCGAGGCGTCGGGGTCGGTGGCGGCGCGTAACTGGGGAAGGGCACCGTCGGCCGGGCTCATTCCGAACCGGGCCGCGTAGCGCTCCGATGCATCCCCACCGCCCTGTCTGGTGGTGTTCACCTGCAGATCGGTGGTGGCGAGACCTGGATGGGCAACCAGGGCCCGGGTGGTGGCACCGGCAGCCTGAAGCTTCTCGTCGAGACCGACCGCGAAATGGACATTCGCCAACTTCGACTGCCCGTAGGCGCGCCAGGGCGAGTAGTGATCTTCCAGGTGGGGATTGTCCGGGTCGACCGGTCTGCCGAAGTGACGGGCAGTGCTGGTCACGGTGACGACCCGGGAGTCTGGTGTCGTCATGAGGAGGGGGAGGAGGTGGGCCGTCAGGGCGTGATGACCGAGATGGTTGGTCCCGAACTGCATCTCGAACCCATCGATGGTTCTGGCCTCTGGAATCGCCATGACCCCTGCGTTGGCAATGAGGATGTCGAGCTTGTGGTGGTCGGTTGCGAACCCTGCGGTGAACTCCGCTATCGAGTCGAGAGAGGCGAGGTCGAGCTGACGCACCTCCACCAAGGCTTCGGGATGGAGGTCTCTGACGCTGCGTTCGGCTTCAGCCGCCTTGTCGAGATTTCTGGCCGCCATCACCACGTGTGCTCCATGGTCGGCGAGAGCGCGCGCGTTCTCCAGCCCGAGCCCACCATTGGCGCCGGTGATCACAACAGTGCGCCCGGTCTGATCAGGTACGTCGTTCTCGGTCCAACTCATGTCCTGACATCTTGGACGACGAGGAGGAATAGGGCGACTCGTCAGCCGAGGAACCCGGTCACCCAATCGTCTGCTGGATCCGCCAGGAGAGATTCGAGGGTCCCCGTCTGGACGATCGTCCCGGCTCGCATCAGGGCAAGACGGTCGGACATGGCGACTGCCTCGTCGCGGTCGTGGGTCACGACGATCGCAGTGACATCGCGCCCCTCCAGGGTGTGTCGGGTGTCTTCGACGAGGCGCTGCCGGAGATTGCGATCCAGTGCGCCAAGCGGTTCATCCAGCATGACCAGCCTGGGTTCGGGTGCCAGGGTCCTGGCGAGGGCGACACGCTGACGCTCCCCACCCGACAGCGACTCCACGTCTCGTGGCCCGAACCCTTCCAAGCCAACCGCCACCAATGCTTCGGCCACCCGCTCGTCGATGTCGGTTGCGCTCTGCATGCGCAACCCGAAGGCGACGTTCTCAGCGACGGTCATGTGGGGGAATAGGGCGTAGCCCTGGAACATGAGACCGAAGTGGCGTCGGTGTGGGGGTACACCTTGGAGCGACCTGTCGTCCCACTCGATGTCCCCGGTGGCCACCTCGACCAGACCCGCGATGGCCCGCAGGAGCGTGGATTTACCCGATCCTGACGGACCGAGAATTGCCACGATCTCACTGTCTGCAACTTCGAGATCGACACTCTCGAGAATCGGTTGCGAGTTCAGCACGACATCCAGCGACGAGACCCGAAGCATCAGAACGACCCCAGGTCGCCGAATCGGGCCCGATCGATCGCGAGCACCACACCAGCGGTGAGAAGGGCGAGGATGACCGAAAGTGCCATCGCCATTCCGAAAGACGTGGCGCCGGGTCGCCCCAGCAGACGGAAGATCATCACCGGGATCGTTGCAGTGTTAGGTCTGACAATGAAGGAAGTAGCCCCGAACTCGCCCAGAGAGATCACAAATGCGAAACCTGCGCCGATGAAGACGGCCCGGCTCATGATCGGAAGGTCGATTCGTCGCCAGACCGTGAAGGGGCGGGCACCCAACACGGCAGCAGCTTCCCTGGTCTCCGCCGGGATCGCTCGCAGGGTGGGGACCGTCGACCTGACCACGAACGGGACGGCCACCAGGGCGTGGGCGATGGGGACCAGCCAGAAAGAGGCTCGGAGGTCCACCGGTGCGCCGAGGGCGACGATGAATCCGAAGCCGATCGTCACCGCGGAAGTTCCGAGGGGAAGCATCAACGTCAGGTCGAACCATCGGGAGAGCCCACCCGACCTCCGCGTGATCACGGTGGCGGCGAGGACACCGACGACGGTTGCAAGGACCATCGCGAGGACCGCGAACACCAGACTGTTCCCAACGGCGGCGATGGGGCTGCCGACGATCCGGTCGTCGGTGAGCAAGGCCTCGTAGTAGGAGCCGGACAGAGACCGGCCTATCAAGACCGCAATCGGGATTGCAAGCACCGCGAGGGTGGAAACGACGGCTGCCAGCACGACCCATCGCACCCGGCCGCGTGGCTTCCGCAAGTTGGTCCCGCTCTCGAGGGTCCAGGAGACGGCGGTTCGCTCCTGGTAGCGCGAGTACCAGTAGAGGGCACCGGTGACACCGACCAGCTGGATCACGGCGAGGGTGGCGGCCAGGGGAAGATCGAACAAGGTCACCGCCTGGCGGTAGATCTCGACTTCGAGAGTGGCGTACCTGAAGCCGCCGAGGATCAAGACGACACCAAACGAGGTGAATGTGAACAGGAAGACGATCGAGGCTGCTGCGGCGATGGCGGGTCGGAGCATGGGGAGCATGATCCTGCGGAACACTTGCCAGCTGGTGGCGCCCAACACCCGAGCAGCTTCCATGAGGCGGGGGTCGATCCTCGACCATAGGGTGGACACAGTGCGCACGACCACCGCAACGTTGAAGAACACGTGCGCTGCCAGGATCGCGCCCACCGACTCGTTCATCCCCAACGCGACGAACGAGGTGCCTACCACCACCGTGGGAAGGACGAATGGAACCGTTACCAGGGCCATGGTCAGACGACGACCCTTGAATTCGTAGGTCGAGACCGCCCAGGTCAGCGGGGCGGCGACGGCGAAGGTCAGCCCGGTCGAGAGACACGCCTGCCAGAGGGTGAACCATGCGACCCTGAGCAGCCGGGCCTCGACCCCGCTGGCACCGACGCTCAACTCGGAGAGACCGAGACCCAGGATCCGCACCAGGGGGTAGATGAAGAAGTAGCCGACGAAAAAGGTGGGGACGGCGGCGACCGCCACCCATCCCCACCGGACGTTTCTCATCAGCCTTCCATCACTCCCACCCACTGGTCGATCCACTTTTCTCGATTCTCCTCGATGTACGTGTAGTCGAACCGGGCCGGGTCGGTGGGGATGACGGTGTGTTCCACGAAGGTCTCAGGGAGGGATGCGTCCCCATTGGCCGGGAACACGAACCAGGTCTCCGGGATGGTCTCCTGGAAACCGGTCGACAACATGAAGTCGATCAGCTGCCCGGCCGTCTTCGGGTACTCGGTGCCTTCGAGGATTCCCGCGTATTCGATCTGCCGGTAACAACCCGCCTCGATCACGCCGGTCGGCGCGGTGTCGAGTGGCTCCTCGGCGAAGATCACCTCAGCCGGTGGCGAGGATGCATACGACATCACGATCGGGCTGTCGCCACCGTATCTCGTGAAGTCGCCTCGGTACGCGGTATCCCAGTCTGTGGCGACGTTGATCCC
>DASTBQ010000183.1:0-2029 GCA_035711995.1 Acidimicrobiia bacterium
GCACTCCTAATCTCTTGATCGTGCGCGTCGGAGTGCTGATCCTGCCCGATGATCGGTGGGCGATCGCGGCAGACAGGTGGCGACGTGCCGAGGCTCTCGGTTTCGACCACGCCTGGACCTTCGATCACATCGCTTGGGGTGACTTGAGGGATTCGCCCTGGTTCGCCGCGATGCCGACCCTGACCGCAGCCGCCACCGCCACCAGCCGCCTGCGGATCGGAACACTTGTTGCATCGCCGAACTTTCGGCACCCCGTACCCTTGGCCCGCGAGGTGATCACCCTCGACGACATCTCGCAAGGTCGTCTCACGGTGGGAGTCGGAGCAGGTTCTCACGGTTGGGATGCCACCATGATGGGTCAGACACCATGGAGCGTGGCCGAGCGCGCCGACCGATTCGTCGAGTTCGTCGAGCTCTTGGATCTCCTGCTCAGGAATCTGGAAGTCTCCTACCAGGGCCGGTACTGGAATGCCCACGAGGCGAGGACCCACCCCGGCTGCTTCCAATCGCCACGCACCCCGTTTGCGATCGCGGCGACGGGAGCCAGGTCGATGAGATCCGCGGCGAGGCATGCCGCGACCTGGGTCACCAATGGAGATCGATCGCATCAGGGGCCACCCATGGCCGCGGAGCCGGGGGCGGCCGTCGTCGCGAGGCAGATGACGTCGTTGGAGCAGGCGTGCCTGGCCGAGGGTCGCGATCCGGCGAGCATCGATCGGCTCGTCCTCACCGGGCAACGCCTCGACTCCGGTCTGGCCTCGACGGCAGCCTTCGACGAGGTCAAGTCCGCCTACCGGGAGGTGGGCGTGACCGATCTGGTCATACCCTGGCCACGTCCTGCTGACCCGTACCGTGGTGACGAGTCGATCCTCGAGCGCATCGTCGGTTGATCGTGATCACGGCGGGAATTCGGGACCGTGGCGTTCTACCCTCCACTGACCCCAGCCATTTGAGTGACATGACCGAGACATCCGACCAGGGCAAGGACCCACTCGTCGCTGGGAGACGGGAGCAGCACCAGAAGATCCTCGAAAGCGGCGGATATCCGCACCGGTACGACCGGACGCATCTAGCCGACGACCTGCACCGGCTGTTCTCCGACTTGGCCCCAGGCTCAGAGACCGACACCCGTGTATCGGTCGCGGGGCGGCTCATGCTTCACCGGTCCTTCGGCAAGCTCCAGTTCGGGACGCTTCAAGACGTAACGGGAACGATCCAACTCTTCGTAGACCGGGCGACTCTGGGTGACGACGGGGCCAATCGGTTCTCCGAGGTCGACCTCGGCGACTGGCTCGGTGCGAGCGGTGTGATCATGACCACCCGCAAGGGCGAGCTGAGTGTGAGGGTGGACGATTTCGTCGTTCTCCAGAAGAGTCTCCGCCCCTTCCCCGACAAGTGGCATGGCCTCCATGACATCGAGCTGCGCAGTCGTCGCCGATATGTCGACCTGATGGTGAACGAGGAGGCCCGGAACGTAGCCCGGGCGAGGACGGTGGTGGTGGCGGAGCTCCGTCGTCAGTTCGAGACACGAGGATTCATCGAGGTCGAGACACCCGTCTTGTTGCGTGAGGCGACCGGGGCGATGGCGCGGCCCTTCGCCACCCACCATCACGCCCTGGATATGGACATGTATCTACGCATCGCCACCGAGTTGTTCTTGAAGCGGCTCGTAGTCGGAGGCATGGAGAAGGTGTTCGAGATCGGCCGGATCTTTCGCAACGAGGGGGTCGACTCGACCCACAACCCCGAGTTCACCATGCTCGAGGCGTATGAAGCCTTCGCCGACTACACCGACATGATGACCCTCGTCGAGGAGGTGATCCCAGAGGTGGCGCGAGCCGTGACCGGGGGCACCAAAGTCAGCTACCAGGGACGGGAGCTCGATCTGACCCCGCCCCTCCGCCGGGCGACGATGACCGATCTGGTGTCGGAGCGGTTGGGTCACCCGGTCGACCTGGACAGCGACAAGGGAGAACTGGCCGGTTGGGCGGGAGAGTTGGGCATCGAGGTAGAAGAGGTGTGGAGCCAG
>DASTBQ010000184.1:0-6323 GCA_035711995.1 Acidimicrobiia bacterium
ACATAGCGGCGAAGAACCCGATCCGGTTCTCCGAGTCCTTCGCCCACTGGACAATGGCGGAGAGGGCTTCGATTGCCTCATCCAACGTCTCAGGATGTTTGCTTGCACCGACCATGGCCTCGTCAGGCCGGATCGGCCGGCCTGTTGCACGGCACCCTAGGGATTCGGACCAGGACGGCCGCGGGGAGGTCGAGCAGGGGCTGAGGTCGAGGAGCTCATCCCTAGGGTCTAACGGGAGGGTGCTCCTCGGAAGGGGGTTTGGAGGCGTCGGCGATGGCAGCCGTGGGTCGATAGTCCCGGGTGATGATCACCGGGCACCTTCGACAGGCTTCGACACCGCGTTCCCGCCACCACCTGCAACGCGGCCTTATCGCGCACTTGGGAACTCGTAGTCTTATCGCCACCGGTACCTGCGTTATGCGTTCGGCCAGCGAGCACTCCGATCCATTGAAGTGCATGCACTTGTCTTCGGCGCACGGAGCGGCGAATCGAAAGACCTCCGTCGGATCGAGTGTGCCTGCGGTCTTCTTCGCCCACTCGCTGGCCGCAACCGGCCGATCGAGGTATCCGACGACGCTGCCTTCCGGCGTCTCTGTCAGGACACCAAAGAGGAGAGCCTCGTCCATGTCTGGCTGTGCACTGGGGCACCAGCTCGTCCCGTCCTCGGGCATGGTCGGCTCCGGTTCGGCCGGGGTTACCCTTTGGCGCCCTTGTCCAGAGGCATGCCGGGCAGGTTGGGGATCATCGGCTGGCCACTGTCGGGCCACCAGATCAGTCCGACGAGAATCGGCCCGCTGATCCAGGGATTCTTCGGATCGAAGTGACGCTCCCGAGCCTTGATAACCGCTGAGTAGCTCACTTCGACGAGGTCCTCCAGCTTGATCTCGGGAGCTCTTGCCGTCGCCATAATCTCCTCCGTTCTCAGCAGACGGGCATAGACCCAAGGAGTGGTGCCTCCAGTTAGGTGGGTCTCAAGCGCGAACTTACATACTGATTCAGCGAGGACAACCCACCTGGCGCAATGGTGACAGTTCTGTCGTCTCCATGACCGCGGTCGTCATGGTCGGCGGCGAGTGACTCTGATAAAGGTCGAGTTGTTCGGAGGTGGCTCCGGCGGACACGAGAAACGCACGTGTGGTTCAACCAGCCAACCGCAAAGAGGTATCGCGATGACCGACGACTTCGAATTTGGGGACGAGTTCGAACGACCACTAATTCCAGATGACCTGGGGGGTCCCCCCGAGGATCTGGTCTTCGACGAAACGGGCACACTCGGGCCACAACTGCTCAGGCCGGTGACAGAGGTCATCAAGAGGCCCGAGTTCGAGATCGGGTGGAAGTGGCCATGTGGGTTGGGTGTCCTCGACGGGTCGTGGAACCTGGAGATCGCTTCACGTTTCCAAGCACGACTTGGCACGCTGCGGGGGCCGATGCGCATCGAGGCAGCCGACGGAGTCCTTCGCGTCTCGGGCGACGCCTACTACTCCACCCCGGGCTTCCTATTGGAACGGACAGACGCCCCGAGTCCGCCGACAGCAGCCGCATCCTTCATCCCCCATTGGAAACGGAACTGGTACCCGCATTACCCATTCAACGAGTACGTGTGGTACTTCCGCAGCACCGGGGCGAGTTATGTGAATGGACAGCTCTACTTCCCGTTCACCAGGCACCTGTGGAACAAGACCACCCAGGAGTTCGTGTCGACCGACACCGGATGGATGAGCTTCTCTTGCACGTCCCAACTCAGTCGGGCGTCATGGCTGCTTCAGCCCACCGTCAAGATGGACGGCCAGGCCATGATTGGCGGACAGCCTCACACCATCACCGCGACCAAGACATCGCCGTACTACCGCGGTCTGGTGGTGGAGGTCGATGTGATGACCAACCGGACCTGGCCGAACACGGGGGCGGGACACACGTTCACCGGGACCTTCCGCGGCGATGGAATCGATGTCCGGATGTACATAAATGAGACCAATGTCCCCGAGGACAACACCCTGACCGACTCCGAATGTCACGCCCTCATGGCGGCTCATCGTTCGATCAGCTCCATCGGTTACACGTGGCGCCTCTGGACGCTCGTCGGATCGAGGCGGTCGGGAAGCAACACGTTTGGGCTGATGTTCGACGTCAGCACACCCGAACGTGAAGGGTGTGTCAGCTACTCGGATGCGACATTCGACAGCTCGACCCTCCTCGAACCCGTCGTACGCGGGGCGCGGTTGGGTGACGTTCCGCTCGGTCATCTTCGGACGCTCATCCACGAGGTCGGACACTGCCTCAACCTGTATCACCCCAAAGCGGACGATCACAACCCGCCGATAGGTGAGACGATCATGAACCAGACCGGGGACGTGATCAGTTTCGCCTCCCCGGGCAACCTCTACCCGAGCAACGCGGAGTTCAGGTTCAACGATCACAACCGAACCTCGTTGATCCACTCACCCGACCCACAGATTGCTCCCGGTTGGAAGCCGTTCGGATGGGGACATGCGTCACCCAATCTGGGGGTGCCGGCCCCCACCGATGCGACCGGCCTGCGGGAGACCGACCGGGTGGGGGAGGTGTTGGAGGTCAAACTGGACATCTCCGAGGTCGCCGCGGTGGGCGAATTCCTGACCGCAACCGTTTCTGTGACAAACAGGGGTCCGGAAACGGTCACGGTCAACCGTTCGCTCAACCTCGCCGAAGGGAATCTCGAGGTGACGGTACATACGCCCGAAGGCGACGACATTGTCGTCCGTGACGTTGTCCACCTCTGCGGTCCCGAGCGGACTGCTGACCTCGGTCCTGGGGAGACGATCGAGTCGGTGGTCCAACTGTTCTACACGAGCTCCGGGTTCACATTCAGCAAGGCGGGCTCTTACGAGTTGCGTGCCGTCTTCAGCCCGCGGCGGGGGAGTCCATTGCGTCTGACGTCCAATCCACAGCAGGTGACGATCCACGCCCCGACTTCGCAGGAGGAGTCGGATCTCGCCGATCTCACCATGGACCACGACGTCGGGTTGAGCTTCGGGTTCGGAGACTTCGGCGGGAATACCGAAGCGGCGGAGAAGTTGAAGCGACTCTCGGCGGACTTCACTGAGACGGACACCGGAACGGCCGCCGCGTTGGTGCTGGCCAACTCTTACTCCCGTCCGTTCCGAGACCTCGGCGAGGGTCAGGTGGTTCGCAAGAGCAGTACCCGGGACGCCGAAGCCGCGATCGATCAAGCGATGACCGGCACCAACGCCGATCGGGTCGCGGAGATCTGCACGGCTGTTGTGGCAGCAAGTGACACGGAGGCACCCGTCTTGGGCTTGGTGCGCGAGGAGTTGGCGTCCGACAAGAAGACCCGAGGAGGAAAGAGCGCATCACAGCGCGCCGACGACATACTTGCCGACTATGTGGGAGACAACTGACCGGTGACAACCTCGGATCAGAGCCTCTCCTCCGGTGATGTCGAGCTAGTCGTCACGTACGGAGAGTGCGTCGGGTACTGCACGACGATCCTGCGCGTGTCAGGCACGCTTGTCACGTTGACCAGAGTGAGCGACCTCGAGGCTGACCCGGACCAGGTCGCTGTCGCGGAGGCAAGCGAGGAATGGGCATCGCAGGTCAGGGCGACTCTGGAGTCGGTTGACACCCAGGACCTGGAGTCGATCTACGGCAATCCAGATTCCCGCGATGAGGGAGCAGCCACGGTCCGCATCGTCCATGAGGGTGCGGTGAGCGAGCACACCTACTCCGCGGTCGACCCACCACCCCCTTTGACAGACCTGCATGGCCTTCTGATGCCGATTCTGGAGGCGTGGGTCAACGGCGAGCCGATCCCCGGGTTCGACGGCCGGTCTCCCCCGCCCCGATAGGCAAGTCCGCCGCCCTGGCAGGTTCCTGACAAGACGTGGCGCCTCCACGCCAGCGACGCGTAGGATCGGCGAGGGGGGCCGAGGTATCACCAACGTAAGGGGATACGATGGTCTTGGAAGTCGGCGTCCTCAACGCTGCCCCTGTCTACATGCTCGGGCTAAAGAGCATGTTCCCGGCCAACGGTTACAAATTTGAGACCGTTGACGACATTTTCCAATGGGTGGGAGAACACGAACCTTCGGTCGTGATCGTCGATATCAGGGACGACGCTGATCTGTCTCTGATTGTCGACCTCAAGACGGAGCACCCGCGTTCGGTTGTGGTCACTCTGGTGAACGAAGCGAATGCACCGGCGGTAACGGCGTCCATCGCGTGTGGCGCGTCGGGGGCGATCACCCGTGACGCCTCTCCCACTGAAGTAATTCTCGCTCTGAAGGCGGCGCTTACCCAGAATGCGGTTCTACCACTGCAAGTGGCCAGGCTCCTGGTATCCACCCAACTGGCGGACGGCAAGCCACCTCAGGTCGATTCCGAAGAGCTGAAATGGCTCCAGTCTCTGGCGCACTCAGCCACAGTCGCCAGTGTCGGCGAGGAAGCCGGATACTCCGAACGTGAGATGTACCGACGGCTGAAGCGGGTTTACAAGAAGATGGGTGTATCGAGTCGGACCGAGGCCTTGCTCAAGGCGAGCCGACTCGGATGGATCGGCGACTGAGCCGCGTCGATCAGGGCCCGGCCGAGCGGACCGAGACCCCATACTTCCCGGTCCCGGTGGGCCACTGGTGCCACACTCGGACGACGTAGCTGCCGGGGACGACCACCGTCTCAACCCGAGCGTTGTATGACTCTCCGCCATCGTCATCCTGGGCCACGATGGCTTCCGGGTCGTCCGGGCCGGCAAGGGCCATCACCACGTCGGTGGGCCCTTCTGTCTCCACGACGATTTTCGACTCGCGTTCTACCCAGAAATGGAACTCGTCCCACTCGCCATGCTCGCCGATCTCAGCCGCCACGCTCGGTCCGTCGATGGACAGGTCAAACGGGTCCCTCGCCGAGGAAGGGTAGACCACGCCGATCCACTCCCGGTCGACTACCGAGAGATCAGGCGCCCAGTCCACCTCGTATCGACCGAGAGTTAGCTCCTCTGGGATCGGGTAGATCATGATCGAATCAGGATCGAAGATGGAGAACTGAGTCATCGACCGGTCGTAGCGGGTGAAGATGTTCTGATCGACGTCGGCCTGGTTCCACGAGTTGGGAGGTCCGGCATAGAAGCGGTAAACGGCCGTGCGATCCCACGGGACCCCGCCCGCAGGGCTCTGGTGTTCGTGAACGGCGCCAAGCGCGTGCCCGACTCATGGAGCACCGTCTGTCGTACAACCTCGTCATTGGTGCCTCCGGTGATCCAGCCGAGACACAGCGTGGGCTCGGTTTTTGGCACCAATCTCGCATCTGTCCCTGAGACCAGCTACCCGCTCCAGCGAAAGTAACTCTCACGTCGGCCTCCGTTAGTGGCACGTCCCACTCGAATGTGAGGTTGGCGTGTTCTGTCCATGAATCTGCGACAGCCATGACCCGCTGATGCAGGTCGGCATGCCCGTCGAGGAATGCGACGGCGACCTCCCGACCATTGGACCACTTCTTCTCGACCGGAACCGCCAGACGGAGTTTCGGTGGGCGACTCGTATCTTGGCTCGAGCGCATGTCTCGAGGAGCTGCGCCGGGTGACTCCTGGCGGGGATCCCGAATGTCGATGCAGACCCTCATCTCAACTCTTCATCCACATGAAAACGAGGACGCGTTGGCGCAACGCGGCGAGGATGTCGGCGGCGTTCTCGAGGGGATCGACACTCAGGGTGCGGTGGTCGAACCCGAGTACGGCATCGTATGCCTCGATGGCTTGAGCCATGAATGCCCGCCCGAAATTCGTCGATCCGAGGGCCGCGAAGCCTCCCTTGGTGCTCGGAAACGTCCCATGGATCATCAGCAGGATCCTGGGATTGCGCTCGGTGGGCAAGGCAAGCTGGGAGAGATCGTCGACAGTCACCCACTCGGAGAGGGTAGGCCCCACAAAGTGGATGATCGCCGGCTCGATGTCCTTTTCCAGGTGCCTGACGACCTGGCCGAGCAGTACCCGGGCCGGGAACTTGAAGATGAAAGCTTTCAGGGGACGAAACACCCTCTCTACACCGAGCAGTCGTGAGCGCCGGTCCGCATTAGAAGAGGCGTAGATCGGCACCGAGAAACGGACCGTCACGCCGCCTCCGCTGCCGGGCACGGACCGACGATCCGGCTCATCACTTGTCCGGTCCGTCACATCGCCGAAAGCCCACGAATAGATGCCGTCCTGTTCGATCAGGGCGACTGCTCTCTCCCCATCACTGACGTCCGCCTCGAGCTCGACGTGCTGGGTGGGTGGAAGCTTCTCCGCCGATCGGCTCCGTCGTTTGGTGGAATCAGATGGCTCGACCAGC
>DASTBQ010000185.1:0-3274 GCA_035711995.1 Acidimicrobiia bacterium
AGCTCAGTCGTCCGTGGCGACGCTGTCGAAGCGGTCAGGGCGATGAAGAACGAGGATTCAGGTCTCCTCAGCACGCTTGGCAGTCTCAGTCTGTGTCGGGCGCTAGTCGAAGCCGGCCTGGTTGATCGGTTCCGCGTCGGCATCTTCCCCGTGATCACCGGAGCCACGGGTGCCGAGCGCATTTACGACGGCTACCCCGATGTCGCCCTCGACATGATCTCCAGCCAGACTCTCGACGGGCGCATCCAGATCGTCGAGTACCGGCCCACCGTGCTCGACCAACCACCAGGTCTCTAAGCACCCCGGTGGGGCGGGTTCAACACCGAGGAGCAGCCGTGCAATCAGATGAGATCACCGAAGTCCTCAGCCGACCGGTCAGTCAGGAGCTCCTCGCCCGGGATATCACCCGCCTGGCCTATGTCGCCAAGGACGGCACACCCAGAAACGTCCCGATCGGGTTCTCTTGGAACGGCTCAGAGATAGTCATGTGCACTCCGAAGAACGCCCCGAAACTCTGGGCCCTGTCCGCAGATCCGGAAGTCGCACTGACGATCGACACAGAGGTCCACCCCCCGAAGATCCTGCTGATCAGGGGTCGGGCCGAACTCGACTATGTCGACGACATCCCCGACGAGTATCTCGAGTCGAACAGCAGCTACCAGATGACTCCCGAGCAGAGAGTCGAGTGGGAGGCGGCTGTGCGCTCGCTGTACAGCGATGGAATGGTCCGGATCGTCGTCACCCCGACGTGGGCCAAGCTCATCGACTTCGAGACGACGCTGCCCAGCCCCGTCGAGGAACTGTTGAGGCAACAAGGGGAACGTCAGGGAGGTTGAGCCCTGCCCAACAGCCTCGCAGTTCAGTTCTGTTGGAGGGCGTCGTCGAGGAAATCGATGACGGTCTGCTCCCATTGGTCGGGCGAACCGGCCAAACCTCCGACGTGGCCCGCACCCGGGACGGTCCACACCGAGACATTGCCGGGTGACGCTGCCTGAATGTGGTCAGCGGCCCTTCCTTCGTCTGGTCTCGCACCACCCGTGATCATCAGTATCGGAGTCGGATCAGCCAGGCGGGCCAGGGTCGCAAGTGTTGGGGGCTTGCTGGCACCGGTGAGGAGATCGGTGAGACCGTATTGGAGCCACTCGAGTCGCACCTGGATCCAACCCCGCCATCCGTACTCGTCGATGAGCCAGGTCTTGTCGGCATCCGTCCTCGCGGTGGCGCCTTCAGCCACCACCGCAGCGATCCTGTCGTCCGATCCTGCAGCACCGATCGCCTCTTCGCCTCCCATCGACATCCCCAGCACGCCTATGCGCGTCGGGTCGACCTCAGGCTGATCGGTCAGGAAGTCGAGGGCGGCCCGTATGTCCGCCTCGCCATACCAGCCGAAATCCATCGCCGTTCCGTCGCTGCGACCGTGTCCCCGGGCATCTGTCATCAATACCCCGTACCCATTGGTGACCAGTACCTCGGCCTGTGCGAGCACGCCAGAAGCAGTCGAACCCGATCCGTGTCGGACAATCACCGTCTTTCCGTCGGGAGGTGGCACGTACCAGGCCCACAGACTGACACCGTCGCGAGTGTTGAAGTGCACCTCTCTACCGTCCGCGGCGAGGTCGATTTGGGTGGCAGCGGTAGGTGGGACCTTGGTCGCGATGACCGCCGGGGTGAACGTCCACACGCCCAGGGCTGATGCCAGAACCACAAGAGAGCCGACTACGACCCGGACGGACTGCCTCATTCCCGTCGTCACCGAGCCCACACCGAACACGGTGAGAGCGACACCGGCGCAAAGCGCAACGATGGCCGCTACCGATTCCCACGTCACCACACCGGCCTGGAGCCAACGCACGCCAACACCTAATCCGACGCTGAGTCCGACCACGCCGAGGAGAAGTGCAGTGACTCCTCGCCACCTCCGGGCGTCCGTTCGAACGTGCTGGAAGGTGAGAGGGTCGGTTGTCCTCGTGCCGGTCACCGATCAGCCGACAGGTAGTGCCGGGTCGACGGTGTGACGGCGAGCAGGACGATGGCAATGGATGCCGCGATCAGCAGCGGGTGCATCACCGGATGAAAGGGGACCATGAACAGCTCGATGATCTCGAAGCTCAAGAGCACCACCCCAATCGCGATCGAGCCGATCCATGGCCAGCGGTAGCCGACGAAGCCCTCGATCCGGTTCGCCCAATCCCACCTCCACGGGAAGAGGAGACCGACGACGGTGACCACCGAAGCAACCGCGACGCCGAGGAGGAACATCCCGGGCCAGAAGTAGTCGGCGACGGGAGTTCCGTCCAAGAAATCGGGTGACATTCCCAATGGATCGATCGGGTTGGTCACCATTGCCAGACCCCCCTGGAGGGCACCGATCACCAGGAGCCCGAGGAGAACGGCCAGAGCCGTCACGGGGCCGGGAGGCCAGTGGAACTGGTGTCTTGTCTTCTCGTTCGGGCGAAGCGCGGTCATACAGGACTCCTTTCGTCACTCTCTCGTCGAGCCATCAAGAAGCAGCGAGTGGCCATACCGCAAGTGTTCTGCGCCTCTGGTCTTGGTAGTAGAGGCTTTCGTCAGTTGTCGGGGGGCCACTGCGTGCGATTTCCCGAGAGGAGGTGACCAACGGCCCTGTTGGGATCGAGACGAATTGTTTCCAATCGACGAGAAGGAGGAGTCCATGTCAACCACACAGATCGACGTCTCACCTGAGCTCAAACGTGTCGGGAGGAGGTTCGGCTACGGCGTCGCCGTTGTGATCAACCTCGTCATGTTGGTCGTCGTGCAGAACATCCTCGAATGGGGATGGGCCCCATTCCTCACCGATGAGTTCGCCCAGGTGGTCCCATGGATCAGCCTGTCGCTGGTGGTTTCGATCCTGGCGAATCTCGTTTATCAGTTCGACGACACACGATTCGTGAAGTCGACAGGCCAGATCGTCACCAACCTCATCAGCATCTTCGTCAGCTATCAGGTCCTCTTGGTCTTCCCGTTCGACTTCTCGGCGTATGACTTCAACTGGGCGCTCATCGTCCGGATCGTCTTGATCCTGGCGATGGTGGGCGCCGGAATCGGAATGCTCACAGAGGCGGTGAAGCTCGCCTCCGCTGAGCCGCACAGAGAAAGGAGGTGAAGGATGTCCACACAATCCGAATCGGTACGTGACGAAGTCCGACCCGAGGCACACGCTGAGCGTCGGCTCTATAGAAGCAACTCCCAGCGGGTCTTCGCCGGAATATGCGGAGGACTCGGGGACTACTTCGCGGTCGATCCGGTTTGGTTC
>DASTBQ010000186.1:0-18937 GCA_035711995.1 Acidimicrobiia bacterium
TCGAGGTCGACGACGATCAATCTGTCGTCAGGTTTGCCCTCTGCCCGAAGGGTCGGCGTGTAGATGACCGTGAATTGGGGCTCCCAGGCCTCGTCACGGGGGAAGTAGAGATGACCCTGCATCGCGGCGATGTTCGCTTGACCCGCCTCGATGTAGAGACGGCATCCGGTGCGAAAGTCGGGATCCGGGCCGATGTAGCCCTCGATCAAGAGCATGTCTCTGTCTGCGATGTGTGCGTCCTGGGCGGCCGCCCACTCCTCGGCTTCTTCCCGGGAGATCCGGTTCTTGTGGATGTCTTCGTCGGCGATGAAGAAAGTCGAGTTGTTCAGTCGCGACTTGACTTCTGCCTGATAGTTGAGATTGCCGAACTCGGTGACAGTGACCCTGGGCATCAATTCGAGCGCGAGATCACGAAGACGCTCCGATGACGGATTGCGCTCGACGGAACGGGCTGGGGGCAACTCGAACATGTCCTCCTCGTCTCCCCTTTGGGGGGAGACCGGGAAGGCTAACCAACCAGGCGTCCCTAACTACCGGTTGGATACTGAGCGGGCATTTCCCCACCGTCGAGCCCGGCAATGAGGTTGTCGATCGCCAGATCCGCCATGGCACGCCGGGTCTTCAGAGATGCGCTGGCGATGTGGGGCACGACGAGACAGTTTTCCAACTGGAGAAGGGGATGGTCAGCTGGCAGTGGCTCGGGGTCGGTGACGTCGAGCGCAGCACCTGCGATCTCATCTCTCTCCAGCGCGTCAACGAGGCCCATGGTGTCGACGACAGGGCCTCTCGACACGTTCACCAGGTAAGCGGTGTCTTTCATCGATCTGAGCTCACGGCGACCGATCAGTCCCCGTGTGCTCTCATCGAGTCGGGTGCAGATGACGACATGATCGGCACGTTTCAGCAGTTCGTCGAGCGTCACCCGCCCACCAAATCCTTCGACCGGAGAGGGCGAGGCGTAGATCACTTCCATGTCGAAACCGGAAGCCCGCCTCGCCACGGCCTGACCGATCCGGCCCAACCCCACGATTCCCAAGATCGACCCGTGCAGGTCGCCGCCGGCGAGGTGCATCGGCTCCCAAGGTCCCCACTCCCCGGCCCGGACCTCCCGTTCGCCCTCGGGGAGACGTCGAACAATCGCACCTAGCAACGCCCACGCGGTGTCGGCAACCGTGTCGGTCAGGACATCGGGTGTGTGTCCGACTATCACCCCGGCCCGATCGCAGGCGGAGAGATCGATGTTGTCGAGACCCACGGCCATCTGGGAGATCACCTTCAGATCGGGGGCGGCCTCCAACAGCTCAGTGTCCACCCTATCGCTCAACATGCAGAGCAAACCGACCGCGGTCTCCACCTCGGCGAGCAGCAGCTTTCTGGGGACAGGTCCACTCCCCCGCCATACTGAGATGTCCCGGTCAGCGAGACGATGCAGTCCCGGGATCTCTTTGGTGACGAACACTCTGCCCACAGTGGTCTCGAGGCTAAACGGGCAGCACGGAACGACCGATAAAATGGCCTGATGCGGCGGCTCTATCTCACCCCCCTCGTGGCGACGACGCTGCTCTTCGCCGCGTGCGGCGGGGGTGACGCCGTGACACCAAGCACGACAACGCTGCCGACGACCACAACAACGACTGCTCCGACCACCACGACCACCGAACCGCGACCCGTCTGGGAGGGATTCGCTGCGACCAACGACGAAGCTCCCACGCTGGTAGCCATCGCCGACGGGCCGGTCGAAGTGTTTGCCGAACCGGGGGCCGGCGAGCCCAAAGTGACCGTCGATGAAGCCACGATCCTCGGGACCGTGACCGTCCTCGGCGTGGTCACCGAGCCGACGAGCGACGGATGGGTCGAAGTCATGCTGCCGATGAGACCCAACGGGAGCACGGGCTGGGCTCGTGCCGATGACCTCTCCTTCTACATCGCCGACTCCAGGATCGTGGTCGAGCTGGGTGCAAGACGTCTGACCTATCTGGTGGACGATGTGCCGGTGCTCGAGACAGAGGTCGGAGTTGGCAGCGTCCACAACGAGACACCCGTTGGCGAGTTCTTCGTGACCGACAGTGTGACCCTCACCAATCCCAACTCACCCTGGGGCCCGCACGCCCTGGGTCTGTCCGCTCGGTCCAACGACATCACCGAGTTCAACGGTGGTGACGGGATCATCGGCATCCATGGCACGAACAATCCGAGCTCGATCGGGGGGAACATCTCCCTCGGTTGTGTCCGTCTCCCCAACGACATGATCACGGAACTCCATGGGATGGTCCCGATCGGGACGAGGGTCGAAATCAAGGCCTGATACATGGCCGGCCGGCGGCTTGAGCCGGGCTTCAGCCAACGCGGCTTGTGACTAGCCCGTTGCCGAGAACCTTGGTTGCCCGCTCTTTGGTGACGGTCTCCACCCTGAGCCCGTCGTCGGTGTCCCAGACCGAGGTTACCAGCGTCTCGCCTGGGAAGACATGACCCGTGAATCGGGCGTGATAGGAACCGACCTGGGACGGGTCGCCACCCAGCGCCTCTTCGATCACGGCCTTCAAGACCAGGCCGTAAGTGCAGAGACCGTGGAGGATGGGTCGTTCGAACCCGGCGAAGGCGGCGAAGGCTGGATCGACGTGAAGAGGGTTCTTGTCCCCTGACGCCATCCGGTAGAGCAGAGCCTGCTGCGGGAGAGTGGCTACCTCGACCACGTGATCTGGATCACGTCCGGTCGGTGGCCCGCCACCCGACGTCGGGCCAGGGTCACCGCCGAACCCACCTTCACCCCTGACGTAGACACCGGCACGATTGGTGAACAAGGTCTCACCTGTCTTCTCCAGCACCGACACCACCTCGATGGCGATGAGGGCGCCTCTCCCCCGGTCGTAGATGTCGACAATGCGACCCGTCTGGTCAACCGTCCCACTCGTAGGAATGGATCGATGCACGTTCAGGGTCTGGTCTCCGTGGAGGATCCTGGAGAGGTCGAGCTCAAGACCGGGGACCACCCCGAGACTCATCATCATCGAGAAGGGTGGGATCGTCCCGTAGGCGGGCACCGCAACCAGGTCTCCCTCGTATGCGTACTTGAGCTCTGCCGGGTCATCGGGATGCACACCCGCCCCCACCGCCAGGTTGTAGAGGATCAGGTCGTCCTGGTCCCAACTGAAGACGGTGCCCGGTAGCTCCGACCCCAATGCCGCATCGACGTCGATCGGCATCAGCCGGCCAGCATTTGGCCGAGGAGCATTATCTCGTCGTTGTTATTGAGGGGCACCAGGTAGTCCGAGATGTCCCTGATCTCGTCGAGGTGATGCGACAGCGTCTCGACCGAGGGCACTTCATCGTTGCCGGCGAACCAGCCTCTGTTGGTTCCTATGAACACCCTGCCATAGCGGCCTCCGCCCACCGTGAAGATCTCATGGCTGAATTCGTTGGCTTCCGAGCAGAGGTAGACGACCATCGGCGTCACCTGCTCCGGAGCGACTACGTCGGCGAACGGACCGAGGAGATCTTCGGTCATCCGCGTCTTGGCGATAGGGGCTATGGCGTTCGATTTGATGTTGTACTTGGCTCCCTCGATGGCAAGGACGTTCGACAATCCGACGAGCCCGGCCTTGGCCGCTCCGTAGTTGGCCTGTCCGAAGTTGCCAAAGAGACCCGAGGCGGAGGAAGTGAACACGAAGCGCCCGTACGCATTCTCCCGCATCACCTTGAAAGCCGGCGACGACACGTAGAAGCCGCCTTTGAGATGCACGTCGATGACCGCTTCGACTTCTGGCATCGTCATCTTGGTGAAAGACTTGTCGCGGAGGATGCCTGCGTTGTTGATGACGATGTCGACAGTCCCGAAGACGTCGAGTGCAGTCTGGACGATCGCCTTTCCACCCTCCTCACTGGAAACTGAGTCGTAGTTGGCGACTGCCTCCCCACCAGCTTCGGTGATCTCCCCGACAACGAGATCGGCCGCAGAACTCGATTCGCCGGTTCCATCAACGGCCCCGCCGAGATCGTTCACGACCACCCTCGCCCCCCGTCGGGCGAGTTCCAATGCATAGGTCTTGCCGAGACCACCGCCAGCGCCGGTGACGATGGCGACACGACTGTCGAAGCTGATGGGTTCACTCAAAATGGGTCCCTCCCTGTCAGAGACCGAGCGACCTGCCGACGATCTCTTTCATGATCTCGGTGGTCCCTCCGTAGATGGTTTGCACCCTGGCATCGCGGAACGCCCTGGCGATCGGATACTCCTCCATGTATCCCCACCCGCCGAACAACTGGAGACAACGATCTATCACGTCGTTCTCCAATTCGGTGACCCACCACTTGGCCTTGGCTGCCTCATCGGCTGTCAGCTCACCCGCGTTCAACGCCAGTATCTGGGCATCGACATAAGTCTGGGCGATGTCAAGTTCGGTTCGCATCTCAGCCATCGTGTGCTTGATCGCCTGGAAACCACCAATCGGCTGACCGAATGCCTGTCGCTCCTTCACATACTCGAGGGTCCACTCGAACGCCACTTGGGCGTGGGCGATGGACCCCGTGGTGAGCGAAAGTCTTTCCTGAGGAAGATTGTGCACCAGATGCACAAAGCCCTTGCCCTCCTCACCAAGGAGGTTGTCCACCGGCACCCTGACATCCTCGAAGAACAATTCGGCGGTGTCCTGGGCGTGGAGACCGATCTTTTCCAGGTTTCGGCCTCTGCTGAACCCCTCCATCCCGTCCTCGATCACGAGAAGACTCATTCCGGCGTGACGGACTGAAGGGTCGGTCTTGACGGCTGTGACTATCACATCTGAGTTGATGCCGTTCGTGATGAAGGTCTTCGAGCCATTCACGACATAGACGTCCCCGTCGCGGACAGCGGTGGTCGAGATACCTGCCAGATCGGAGCCCGCCCCTGGCTCGGTCATCGCTATCGCACCCATCAGTTCGCCGGAGGCGAGACCCGGGTGCCATCGCTGGCTCTGCTCGTTGTTGCACAGACTCAGGAAATAGGGAAGCACGACGTCGTTGTGGAGCGTGATGCACATCCCCGACGCGAAGGCATCGGCCCGCATCATCTCCTCGACTATCACCGTGTTGAACCGGAAGTCCTCGACACCACCCCCGCCATACTCCTCTGCGATCGCCATCCCGAGGAGACCCGCCTGGCCCGCCTTGCGGAACATCTCTTTGTCGACCTTCCCGTCCTGCTCCCACTTGGAGACGTTGGGGACGATCTCCCGACTCACGAACTCGCGGACACTCTCCCGGAAGAGTTCGTGATCAGGCTCGAATAGCGTTCGCTTCATCGGATGCGGTTCACACCCCGGTGTACATCGCGTCGATCTGGTCGGCGTATTTGTCGAGAACGATCCTTCGCTTCAGCTTCAGTGAGGGAGTCACCTCACCGGAGTCTGGGGTCCACTCGTCGGGGACGATTATCCACTTCTTGATCTGTTCCACCCTGGAAACGGTCTCGTTCGCCTCGGCGACCGCTCGCGCCACCTCGTCTTGGACCTCTGGCAACTCCGAGAAGCTGGCGAGGTCCTGATACTCGAGCCCACGGGCCGCAGCCCACTCCGGGGCTTCCTCGTGATCGAGCGCGATGACCATGCTCAGGAACTTCCGTGAATCCCCGATCATGCAAGCCTTCGAGATGATCGGGTTGTTCCCCAGGAGTGTCTCCAGCTTGGCCGGGGCGATGTTCTTGCCGGCCGCAGTGATGATGATCTCCTTCTTTCGTCCCACGATCCAGACGAAGCCGTCTTCGTCGATTCGTGCAAGATCGCCGGAGTGGAGCCAACCGTCGCTGTCGAAAGTCTCTCGGCTCGCTTCGTCGAGTTTGTAGTAGCCCTTGGCGACGATCCCACCACGCATCATCAGCTCGCCATCCTCGGCGACGGCTACTTCGACTCCGGGCAGCGCCTTGCCCACCGAACCGAACTTGTTGGCGCCGGGGAGAGTGGCAGTGGCCGGACCGGTGTTCTCCGACATCCCGTAGATCTCGAAGAGAGGGATGCCGATGACGTGGAAGAACTTGACCAACTCTGGGTTGATGGGCGCCGCCGCGGTGATCGCGATCTTCACCTCTTCCATACCCAGACCCTCGCGCACCTTGGAGAGGGCTATCGAGTCGAGGACACCTGCCAGAGCCGGGCCCTTCTTGCCCTCTGCCTCGGCCGCGACTCGCTTGGTGTTGGCATCGAGCGCCTTCTTGAGGATCGTCCCCTTGAGGCCCTCTGCCTCATCGAAGCGACCGAGCAACCGGGAGTGAAACTTCTCGTAGACCCTGGGGACCCCGACGAAGACCGTCGGTTTGGCGATCTGGATGTACTCGAGGACGCCTGCGAGATTGGGGCAGTACCACACCTGACCGGCGAGATAGGTGCCCAGATAGTGCGTGGCGAGACGCTCGGCGATGTGTGCCAACGGGAGGTAGGAGACCATGCGCTGGCCCATCTCGAGGTCGGCGGCCCGTCTCAGACTCTCCAGGGTCCAGACGACGTTGCGTTGACTGATCATCACACCCTTCGGGGTGCCGGTGGTTCCCGACGTGTAGATGAGTGTGGCCAGGGTGTCGGGGGTGATGCTCGACGCCGACCTACTCACCGATTCGGGGTCCTGTTCCAGGTGACCGATTCCCTTGGCGATCAACTGGTCCCAGCTGAGCACCCAGTCGGCGGTGTCGTAGTTCTCCGCACCAGACATCAACACGACGTATCGCAGGTTCGGCAGCTCCGACTTGATCTCTTCGAATCTCTTCATGAAGTCGAGATCCTCGAGGATGGCCACGGTGGCCTTGCAGTTGTCGGCGATGTACTGGATCTGACTCGCCGCCAGCGTGGAATAGATCGTCACCGGAGTGGCACCGGCGTGCACGGCTGCGAAGTCGGCGATGACGTGCTCGGGTCGGTTGCCAGACATGATCGCGACAAACTCGCCCTCGCCGACGCCAAGCGTCTGCAGACCAGCCGCTGCCTGATGGACGACGTCGCGGTACTGCGACCAGGTCATGCTATTCCAGTCGCCGTCCTTCCAGTGAATGGCCGGCTGGTTGGGGTATGTGTCGGCGTTCCGGTTGAACGAATCGACGATCGTCTTACCCTCGGTTACGGCATCTATCTCTGCTCGTTCGGCAAGCACCGCAGCATTGTCGGTCACATTTCCTCCGCACAGGTCAGACGACAGTCAGGCCCGGGAGTCTACCGGTGTCTCCGACCCTAAAGCCCGGAGGAATCAGGCAACTGACCCCGAGTCACGCATCTCCGCGATCTCGGCGGCGTCGAAACCGAGCCTGGTCAGAACGTGGTCGGTGTCCTGGCCCACCCGGCCATGCACGGGGCTGGCTTCGGTGTGGGTGACACTGAATCGGGGGGCTGGGGCGGGTTGGACGACTCCGGCCACGTCGACAAAGGTCCCACGGGAGACGTTGTGGGGGTGGTCGGGTGCTTCAGCGAGTGAAAGGACCGGAGCTACGCAGGCATCGGTGCCCTCGAAGTGTGATGCCCACTCGTCCCTGGTGCGTGTGGCGAACCTCTCCCTGAAGAGCTCCCGCATGGCGGGCCAGCCGTCCCTGTCGTTCTGGGGAGCGATGTCGTCGGGATCGATGTCGAGCCTTTCGAGGAGGGTCGCAAAGAACTGGGGCTCGAGAGCGCCCACCGCGACGTGGCGGTCGTCGGAGGTGCGGTAGGTCGAATAGAAAGGGGCCGCCCCGTCGAGCAGATTCGCCTCCCGCTCCGCCTTCCACCACCCGTCTGCCATGTATCCGTGGTGTGACGCAGTCAGCAGCGCCGACCCGTCGGTCATTGCAGCGTCCACGATCTGACCTACACCGGTCGCCCGGGCGTGTACCAGAGCAGCGAGAACACCGACGACGAGCAGCATCCCGCCTCCCCCGAAGTCACCGACGAGGTTGAGAGGCGGTATCGGCTCCTCGGCAGGGCCTATGGCGTGCAGCGCCCCGGAAACGGCGATGTAGTCGATGTCATGGCCTGCGATCCCAGCCAGTGGCCCATCCTGGCCCCACCCGGTCATCCGTCCATAGACCAGTGCGGGATTTCGGGCGAGACAGTGGGCCGGCCCGATCCCAAGCCGCTCTGTCACTCCGGGTCGGAAGCCCTCTATCAATACCTCTGATGCCGCCACACTCCGGAGGACTACCTCCCGTCCCCGATCGCTCTTCAGATCCACCGCCACCGAGAGTCGGCCTCGGCTCAGCACATCACGGGGCGAGTGGGCGAACAGCCCTCCACCGCCTGCTCTCTCGATCCTCACCACGGCCGCGCCGAGATCGGCGAGGACCATCCCCGCAAAAGGGACGGGACCGAGACCTGCGAGCTCGGTGACTGTCACACCGTCGAGTGGCCCCGGCATCAGCCCTCGATCACCCGGGCCGACTCGATGAGCACCGGCAAGGTCTCGTGGGAGGGGTCCATGGCGAAGGCACCGTACATGAGAGTCGCCATGACCATGTTTGCGTCGTCGTCAGTCGTGACGAACGGGTCGAGACTCTGCGGCTCATCCGGGATGGCCACGACCACAGAATCCTGCCCGCTCCACGCCGCCAGATTCCAAAGGTCAGACGAACGACTGTGGTTGTGGACCGGGCCTTGGATCGATTCCCTCCACGCCATCAACTCGGGCTTCTGATACAGGGGGATCACGGCGAGTTCTCCGAGAAAGAGAGCGTCGGCCTGGTTGTAGAGGTCGTCGCGAACATCTCTGTCCACAGTGGTCTCGGCCTCATCCACCAGGGACTCGACCGCGGGCGAGCAGTAGGCACTCAGATTGAGGAGCGACTCACCACACCGATAGAGGTCGCTGGTCTCCGCGGGATCATCGCCCACACGCCAGGAGAAGTTCGCCAGTTGCCAACGCTCCGGTCCGCCGAAGAGGAAGTCGGTGGCGACGAAGGCGGAAGGGGTCCTGAAGTCGGGGACGAGGTCGATGCCAATCGCTTCGAGATCTTCTTCGATAAAGGCATACGCTTGGCGTCGCGCCGGATCGTCGTTGGTGGTCGCCCACCGAAAAGAGAGACGGTTGCCTCCACATTCGTAGATGCCGTCTTCTCCACGCACGCAGCCGTTATCGATGAGCAAGCGCTCGGCTCCTGCCGGATCGTAAGCGATTTCGTAGTGGTCCTGATAGGGGCGGGTGCGGCTCATGAAGATCGTGTTGTCGAGACCAATCGCATCCGGCTGGACCAACCTGACCGTCGCATCGAGCACAGCTTCCCTGTCGATCGCCATGGCGATCGCCCGTCGGAGCCACGGCTGTGCGACGGTGGGATCGTCGTGCTGGAAGCTGATCTGCTCCCAGTAGGGGCCTGGGACGACACTCACCACCACATCCTCGATCTCGGCCAGATCCTCCAGGCCGTCCGGGTCGGGTCGCCCGACTATCACGTCGACTTGCCCCTCGGCGAGAGCCTCGACCATCTCGTCCAGATCTGACATGAACACGAATGTGACCTGTTGGACATCGCCCAAAGCGGCTCCGGAGACCGGATCCCGATCCGGCCACCACCCCTCGACACGAGAGACGACGATGCTGTCCCCGGGCACCTGATCCACGAGCTCGTAACCCGTGCTTTGAGCGCCTCCCTGTCCTATCAACCTGGCGAACAGATGCAACCAGGCCCCGTATGGCCCGGAGAATGTCACGAACACCTGCTTCGGCTCGATCACCTCGACGGAGACGATGGTGTCGTAGCCGGCGACACCTGCGAACCGACCCTGCTGATAGGTGCGAACGAAGTCTTCTCCAGTGACGGGCGTCCCATCAGTCCAGGATGCTTGGGGATGGATCGTGTAGAGGACGCAGAACTCGGTGGGACAGGTCGGGTCAGTCGAGGCAGCGGTGGTCACCGGGGCGGCCACGGTGGTTGTCGGCGCAGTGGTGGGTGGTGCCGATCCAGCCGGCAGGGCCGGGCGTGGCAGTTCCGGTCCGGCAGCCACCGGAGCACAGGCAGCGACGACGGCGACAATGGCAATCGACAAACGTCGCATCCGTGGGCCCATGCCTAGATGAAACGACGCCTTGAGGCTTTAAGCAAGGATCTGCTCTCACTTTGAGGGGGACGACCCCCTCTGGCCATTCGGGGCCTGCCCTCCGCCCGTCAAGACCTCAGATCTAATCGGGCACGTGGCGGGCCGGTCCAGTTGCCGTCCGGACCCACCAGATAACACGCGACCAGATGGTCGTTGCCACGGTCGTCCAGGGGAGGATGGTCGGTGGTGCAGATGTCCGTGGCGAACGGACACCTGGCGATGAACCGGCACTGGGCCGGTGGGTTTATCGCCCGGGCCACCCCACCCTCGATCTCGATCTTGGGCCGCTTGTACCCCGGGTCAGGAACCGGTACTGCCGACAACAGAGCCCTCGTGTAGGGATGCATCGGGTTGGTCAACAGCTCCTCGGTCGGACCCATCTCGACGATTTTCCCCAGATACATCACAGCGATCTTGTCGCACATGTATCGGGCAACCGCCAGGTCGTGGGTGATGTAGAGATAGGTCACACCGAGCTTTCCGGCGAGCTCGAGCATCAGACGCATGATCGAGATGCGAATCGATACGTCGAGCATCGAAGTCGGCTCGTCGGCAACCACGAAAGTCGGGTCCATCACCAGGGCACGGGCGATCGCAACCCGCTGCCGCTGACCGCCGGACAGTTCGTGCGGATAGCGGAACAGGAAGGGCTCGGGTGGGGTGAGCCCCACCAGACGCAACAGGTCGACGACCCTCTCCTCACGTTCTTCGGTGGTGCCCAGATTCTGAACCGCTAGGGGCTCCGCCACGATATCGAAGATGGTTCTCCTGGGGTTCATCGACTCGTACGGATCCTGGAAGATCATCTGGACGTTCTTGCGGAACTCCTTCTGGTCCGCCTTGGAGGTGATATCGGTGACCCTGACCATCTCGTCGGTGTCCGAATCGCGGATCTCGATCGTTCCCGAGGTGGCTTCTTCGAGCTTGACCAACATCCTGCCGGTCGTGGTCTTGCCACAACCGGACTCGCCGACGAGACCGAGCGACTGGCCTGCCTCGATCTCGAAGCTGATCCCGTCGACGGCATGGACGAAGTCGGTCGGCTTGCGGAACAAACCTCTGGAGATCGGGAACCGCTTCTCCAGGTTCTCGACCCGGACCCTGGTGCGAGCCTCGGTGGCGGTCGGGTTGGGTGTGATGTCTGTGGTCACACTTCTCCTCTTGCCAGAGTCGTCGGGACCTGTTCGTAATTCCAGCAGGCCACCTTGTGGCCGGTGGAGATCTCAGCGAGGGGGGGCTCCTCGTCCACACATTGCTGGGTGGCGAATGGGCACCTCGGGTGAAAGCGGCATCCTGACGGTGGGTCGAGCAGGTTGGGAGGCTCGCCCTCGAGTGGAGCGAGGGCTCGGCGAGGACCGGTGATCGACGGTGTCGAAGAAAGGATGAGCCAGGTGTATGGGTGACGTGGCTGGGCGAAGACGTCCTTGGTGTCACCCAACTCCACGAGCTTGCCGGCATACATGACTCCCAGGAGATCTGTGATCTCGGCGATCACTGCGATGTCATGAGAGATGTAGATGATCGACATCCCCAGCTCGTGCTGGATCTTCCTCAACTCCTCGAGGATCTGCTCCTGGACGATCACGTCCAAGGCTGTCGTCGGCTCGTCGGCGATGATGAGCTTCGGATCACAGGCGAGGGCCATGGCGATCACCGCCCTCTGCTTCATACCTCCCGAGAACTCATGGGGGTATCTGTCGATCATCTCGGGATTGATTCCGACGAGATTGAACAGTTCCTCCATCTTGGCCCGAGCCTGGGCGGCTGTCGGCTTCGGGTCCCAATGGATCTCCATGGTCTCCCTGATCTGCTCCCCGACTGTGTAAACCGGGTTCCACGAGTTCATGGCACCTTGGAAGACCATCGAGACGTCGTTCCAGCGACGTCTCCTCATCTCTTCCTGAGATAGGTCGAGGAGGTTCTCACCGTCCAGGATCACCTCACCGTTGAGGATGCGGGCGTTGGCTGCAGCGAGCTGGATGAGAGTCAACGCGATGGAGGTCTTGCCACAACCGGACTCACCCACGAGACCCAAGGACGAACCCCGTGGGAGCGTGAACGACACATCTTCGACGGCAGAGACCATGCCCCCACGGGTCTCGTAGTTCATTATGAGATTCCTGACCTCGAGGATCGGCGCCCCGCGATTGGCGGGGACCGACGGGTTCCCTTCGGTCGTATCCAGCCTCGTTTCCGTCATTGCGATCGCAGTCTCGGGTTGATGACTTCGTCCATTGCCCTGCCGGCGAAGAAGAACCCAGCGGCGAGTAGTGACACGGCGAGCCCGGCTGGAATCAGCAGCCACCAGAACTCGAGACCGCTACGGAGATAACCCTGGGTCTGCGCCGTGCTCAGCATGATTCCCCACGTCATGTCGGCCTCGATCAAACCGAAAAAGGAGAGCGTCGCCTCGAGACTCACTGCCTCGGTGACAGTGAACATCATGTAGAGGAAGCTGAGGGGCAGGACGTTGGGGATGACGTGCTTGAAGATGAGGTGCATGTTCGAGCCGCCCGACACCTTTGCCGCGTCGATGAAGGGCTTCACCTTGACCGAGAGCGCCTGTGACTTGAGGACGATTGCGGTTCCACCGAACCCGGAGAGGATCCCGATCAGGATCCCGAGCAGGGGCATGGTCACCGTGAACAGACCCGACACGACGATGAGGATCGGTATTAGTGGGAGAAGCAAGACCAGGTCGGCGAGACGCATCAGAAAGTTGTCCAGCCAGCCGCCGTAGAAGGCGGCCATCGAGCCGACCATGGTTGCAACCACGACGGTGACCACAGCGGCAACGGTCCCCAGGAAGAACGCAGCTCTCGTGCTGTAACTGAGCTGGGTGGCGACATCACGACCCAAGGGGTCTGTGCCCAACCAATGATTCGAGTCCGGTGGTGCCGGGACCTGAGGGACGTCACATGTCTCACCGGGGAGGACGCCGAAGCACCACAACTGCGCGGTGATCACATCCATCTGGGTGGTGGGGTCGACGACGTCGGCCTCGGTGGCGACGATCTCGAAGGTGGTGTCCACTGCGTCGTATCCGATGACCGGGTCATAGATTGCGTCGTTCTGCCACGGACCGATAGTGCGGAATACGGGATAGGCCAGAGCCATCAGCGCGAAGAGCAGGATGATGCCGAGACCAAACAAGCCGAGCTTGTTCTCGGCGAACATCCTCCAGTTCTTCTTGAAGGCGGTCCAGCCGAGACGCCATCGGACGCGCCACAACGATTCGGGAAGCTGGTCACCTTCCTGAAGTGCGACACCCGCCTGGTCGTCGAGGGTCGGTTCGAGGATGTCTGTCGTCTCGGGATCTTTGATGACCACTGGCCCCTCCTAGTTCCCGGCCGCGATTCTGACCCTCGGGTCGAGAACGCTGTAGAGGATGTCGACGAGGAGATGAGCGAGAAGGGCAAGGATGCCGATGAACCCGAGCGCACCGGTCGCGAGGGGGACGTCCTCGATCACCGTCGCGGTGAGCAACAACGAACCCATACCCGGCCATCCGAAGATGGTTTCGGTGACCACGCCTCCGCCGATGATGAAGGCAAGCCCGAGGATGAATGAAGTGACCACCGGGAGGAGGGCGTTGCGGGCGGCGTGGCGGTCGCGGATGTCCCTTTCCGGGACCCCCTTGGCCCGGGCGGTGAGTATGTAGTCCTCTTTGAGCGTCTCCAGCATCGAGCTGCGGGTGAGCAGCATGGTCCCGGCAAAGGCGACCAGGGCGAGTGTCACCACCGGCAGCACCGTGTGATGCACGATGTCAAGGGCGTAGGGCCGCATCTCGGGACGGAGTAGCCAGAAACCGATGAACACGAGGACCGAGAGACCGTAGGACGCCCGTCTGATGGTTCTCGCCGTGGAACGCTCCTCGGAGCGACGGGACAGCACGATCCCGATCACCAGGACCGTCGCAGCGATTGCCAGCGATAGGAGCAACTGGCCGAATACCTGGTTCCCGGTGAACGGTGCGTTACGCCAGAACTCAGGCGTCAGAAACCCACTGATCGGGAACCAGCCGAGGTAGGAGGCGAAGAAGAGGATCATGAGGATGCCGAACCACGGGTAGAAGATCGTGTAGAGCAAGACTCCACCAACGGTCACCGAACCCTCCGAGAAACCACCCCGTCTCCAGGCGAGACGCTTACCCAGGGCGAACCCGAGCACGTAGGAGAGAAGCGTGGCGAAGGTGAAGAGAAAGAGGGTTCGAGGGATGCGCTCGCTGATCACGTCGAAGACCGATTGTGGGTACTGACTGAAGCTGACGCCGAGGTTCCCCGTGAAGAAGTTGGAGACATAGTTCCACCACTGGCTCCAGATGCTGCCGTCGAGTCCGAGACGGGCCAGGATCTGCTGTTGGACCTCAGCGGGGATCGTCGGGTTTATGAACTGACTGGCGATGTTGCCGGGCTGGGCTTGCAGCAGGAAGAAGACCAGTGACAGGAACAGGAAGAACAAGAAGGCCATCTGGACGAGTCGTTTCGCGATGAACTTCAGCAAGACACGACTCCTAGTCCTCCGATGGCGTGCCTGGTCGGTAGCCACTCCACGTGGGCACCCGGCCCGACAACCGTAGTTAGGCCGGGCCGATTATGCGGCCTCGGTGCCGACAAAGAAGAAGAGGGCCCCTTGGGCCCTCTTCTTCTTTCGTCTACTGGAGACGTGTCACTGGGTAACGCCGACGGCGTTCGGCCAAGCGTTGGGGAAGCCTTGCTGGCCACCCATGATCTGCTCGACCGGGAACTGGACGTTGCTGCCGTAGGCCTCGATGATCGGGGTGCGGAAGAGCACCACGTACGGGAGGTCACGGGCAAGGATGGCGTCCATCTCCTTGGTCAGCTCGGCTGCCTCTTCGATGGTCGTCGCCGCGTCGAACGCGTTCGCAGTGGAGTCGAACTCCTCGCTGGCATATCCACCGACGTTGAAACCGCCGGCTGCAACTGCGTCCTGGTCCGAATGGAAGAACGCACGGGTCGAGGTTCCAGGCAGCGACGGGTCGCCCCCACCCCAACCGAGCACGAACATGTCCCATCCGAGCGCAGACTCAGGAGTCTGCGGCGGGAACGTCGCGTCGATGATCGCGTTGAAGTCCGTGGGCTCCGCAGTCACCGGGATGCCCAGCTCCTGCATCCACGACTCCATATAGATGGAGAAGGTGGCGCGGAACGGGTCGTAACCCGGGCCCGGGGTCAGGATCGTCAGCTCCGGAACGGCCTCGCCGTTCGGCATCGTGAGACCCTCACCCTTGGGGTTGACTTCGAGGAAGTTCCCGTCGGCGTCGCGAACCACCACGGGCTCGGTCGACCACGTGTATCCAGCGTCCTTGAGGATCTGGATTGCGTTGTCGAAACGAGCACCCTGCTCCAGCGGTGCACCGTCGGCCCATCCGGCCTTCTCGACTGCTTCGTTGTAGTGAAGAGTCAGGTCGGGGTGGACGATGGTGTAGCCCGGGAACACCGAGCCGGCGAGCACGGTATCGGCGATCAACTCCTTGTTGATGACCGTCGCCGTCGCCTGACGGAATGCCAGATCCGACATCGGGGCTTTACGCATGTTGAACGCCATGAAACGGAAGCCCTCCGTCTGGTTCACTGAGAACGCGAGATCGGGGTTGGTCGCAAGCTCGTTGCGCAGACCGCTGGTCAAACCAGTCGGGTCGTACACATAGTCGAGCTCGCCACCGGCGAGCTTCTCGTACGCGGCGTCCTTGGTGCCGTGCTCGACCCAGAGGATCTCTGAGACGAACGGGCCCTCGATGTACTGGGCAACGACGTCGCCGCTTCCCTCACCACCGTAGACGTTGTCCTCTCCACGCTCCGCGTTGGCGATGCGGAAGGAACCGTCGGAATAGAGGGTGTTCTCGGTACCACGGTCGAAGTAGTCCGAGTTGGCGACCGTTGCTGCGAACGCACCGGTCTCCCACTGGTCGACCACCACCGAACCTGCTGAAGGCTCGTTGACACCGGAAACCGAATAGAGGACCGTGAGGGCCTCCTGGGCGCCGGCGTCGGCGATGTACTGGTCGATCATCTCCTGAGTCACATCTGCCGCAGCGATGTCGTTCTCAGGATCGTCGTCACCAGCGGCTGCCTCGACGATGGCTGTGGTGGCTGCCTCAGGGGTGAGACCCGCTGTAGCAGTCTCGGCCGCGGCACGAGCCGCTTCTACATGCTCCTGCCAGAAGTGGCTGGGCACGAAGGCGGCGAAACCGACACCGTTGTTCCAGATGGCGAGACCCGGGGCTTCCGAGAACTCGACACGGACGGTGTAATCGTCAGGGGCCGTGACGCTGGTCACCGTGGGGCCGAAAGCGGCGGCGTGGTTCGAACCGAGGTTGAACTCACGGACGGTGTCGAAATAGAACACCAGGTCGTTCGCCGTGATGGGGGTCCCGTCAGACCATGCCATGTCCTCGCGGATTGGCTGCTCGACGACCCATACGTCGCCTTCCTGAACAGGCTCGACCGGTACCGGTGTGGCAGCTGCAGCAGGCACATGAACAAACCCGGGGAGACCCAACGTGTAAAGGAAGGTCTTCGAGTTTGTCAGGTATGCCTGGTTCTGCGAGGCGCTCTCGGTGTCGAGCGACGCCCACCAGTTGTCGGTGGTGATATTGGCGATCATGCCGATGCGGAAGGAGCCACCTTCGACAGGCGTCTCACCTCCCCCACCTTCGCCCTCACCGTCACCTCCGGTTGTGGTCGTTGCGTCTCCGCCCCCTTCACCGGCCGTGGTTGTGGTCTCTTCGGTGCTGTCACCGGAGCAGGCCGCCACGATCATGGCGAGAATGGCGAGGAGCGCAAGCAACCGCAGCCCTAAGGGCTTTGTTACTTTCACTTAGTTTCCTCCGAACTAGGGGTAACTGTGTCCCTCGTGGGGACACAGAAACAACAATAGAGGGATGATCACACGTATGCCCAGAGTGGTTGGTGGGGTGGTCAGACGGTCGGGGAGTCGTCCGGTCCGTCGACTATCACCCGGTAGGGCTGACGCGTTTCGCTGATGATCGCCTGGATGATCCCCGCCATGGGCAGCGCCAATATGATTCCGATTCCCCCGAGCAGGGTCCCTCCGATGATTATCGCCGCCACGGATATCGCCGGGTGTATCTCCATCGTGCGCTTGGTGATTCTCGGCGAGATCAGATAGTTCTCCACCTGTTGGTAGGCAACCAAGAACACGACAACCCAGAGTGCTGTCATCGGGTCGACGAATGTGAGGGCGACGAGGGCGGGGAGGATGGCGGCGAAGTATGTGCCAACGACCGGAACGAACTGGCTGAGCACACCGACCCAAACCCCGAGGGAGATCGAGAAGGGCACGCCGAGAACGCTGAGGAAGACCGAAGTGAGTGTGGCCGAGATCACCGCCAGGATCAGCCGCGAGTACACGTAGCCCCCCATCTTCTCCACTGCCACGTCCCAGATACGCATGGCCCGCCTTTGTTGCTCTTCGGGCATGGCCGAGAGGACCGTTCTCTGCACCTGGGGCAACTCGGCGAGCATGTAGAACGAGAACAGGGCGACGGTGGTGGCGAATAAGAGAAAACCGAAGATCGACGTCGTGACCATCACGATGCCTCCTGCCACGGGTCCTGTGAGGTTCTGTACCGACGAGAGGATGTTCTGGCCCACCTCCGCGGGGTCGATGGTCGCCAGGTCGAAGCCAAAGTTCTCCTGGAGGAATATCAGGAACGACTCGACCACCCCGGGAATCGCATCGACCAGCTCTGTCACCTGCTCGACGAAGAGCGGCACCAACGCCCAGACGAAGCCGACCGTGATCAGCAAGGCTCCGAGAAACACGAGACCAGTGGCCAGTCCTCTCTTCCAACCCCGCTTCGCCAGGAAGTGAACGATCGGCTCGAACGCAACCGTGATGAAAACCGAAACGACCACCATGAAGATCACGGTGCTCAGCCTGAAGATGAGCCACACCACGACCGCCACTCCGATGATTACCAGGGCGACGATCAGGGCCCGCCTCATGAACAGACGGTCTTCGTCCCGTTGCACGCGGTCGCTCATCGCAACGCGAGGGTAGGAACAGGGTCGGGCGGAAATGCGTCATTCCAGATAGCCTCGGTCGCCCAGCAGGAGGACGATGGAACAGTTCGAGATCGTTTGGCGAGCTGACCCGGAAACAGCAGGACGAACCAGGACTGCGCAATTCATGCTGGCAAACGGGATCGACTCGTTCGACGACCTGGTGACCAGGTCGGCCGCCGACCCCGAGTGGTTCTGGCCCGCTGTAGTCGAGTTCCTCGGACTCCCGTTCCAACCCCCCTGGCGGACGGTCAGGGACACGTCCCGCGGTCATCCATGGGCAACCTGGTTCGTGGGTGCCGGGTTCAACCTCTCGGCCGCGTGTGTGGACAGGTGGGCGGCCGAGGACCCCATGCGTATCGCAGTCAGGTCCCAGACCGAGGCCGGCGTCACCAGATCGGTGACATTCGGCCAACTCCTCGAACTGGTCGAGAGACTCGCCGGTGCCCTGACTGGCCTGGGAGTCAGCAAAGGGGACGCGGTTGCTGTGTATCTGCCGATGTCTCTGCAAGCCGTCGTCTCCTTGCTTGCGGTGGCGCGTGTCGGGGCGATCTTCATCCCCGTCTTCTCTGGTTACGCCGCCGAGGCTGTAGCCACGAGGCTTCAGGATCCCAAGCCGAGACTGATGATCTGTGCCAACGGATTCATGCGACGAGGCCGGTTGGTCGAGATGAAAGAAACCGCCGACGATGCGATAGGCCGGACCGACGGGATCGAACGCGTCCTGGTGGTGGACTACACGGCCCGGGACGAGACACCGATGACAGGAGGTCGTGACGTCTGGTGGGACGAAGTGGTGCCGAACGCAGACCGGGCCAGCGCAGTGCCGACTTGGTCGGAGGACCCGGTGCTGATCGCTTACACATCGGGAAC
>DASTBQ010000187.1:0-12650 GCA_035711995.1 Acidimicrobiia bacterium
TGGCGAGAAGGGCTTGTCCGATAGCGTTGTTGATCTTGTGGGCTCCGGTGTGACACAGGTCCTCGCGCTTGAGAAAGACGGTCGCCCCCCATTTCTCACCGAGACCACGAGCCAACGTCAACGGCGTGGGACGACCTACGAATTCAGTGTGCTCCCTGGCGAGCTGGCTGCGGAACCCTTCGTCGCCGAGTAGTTCGGCGGCCGCGGTCTCCAGACCGCCCAGCGCCGACATCAACGTCTCGGGAACGTATCTGCCGCCGTAGGGGCCAAACCTTCCTTCCGGAGAGACACGAGGAAGGGAAGGTGTGTCGACCGTCATGCTGAAACCAACCTCTCTGCAGCGGACCGAGCCGCCGCGACAAAGGAACGAATTAGTTCGGGGCTCTTGACTCCAGGTGTGGTCTCCACACCACTGCTCACGTCGACGCCGTACGGTCTGATCGCGGCGATGGAGGCGCCGACGTTGCGGGGGTCGAGACCACCGGCGAGGACCATCTCCCCGAGACGGGCAAGACGTCTCGCTTCCGCCTCGTCGACCCGTGTCCCGACTCCACTTCTGGCGCCTTCGTAGAGGAACCGTGGATGAACGGGACGTTCGGTCACCGGCTCGTGGTAGACGGGGAGGATCGGTCGATCTTCGAAGCCAACCAGAGACTCGTGATCTGCCTGCACGACGTCGGCACCGAACTCACCGAGGACCGCACCGATCTCGGAAAGAGTCGGTCGCCGGAACACTGCGACACGGAGGACATCGGAGGGAAGATCTTCGGCGATGGCATTGGCCTGAGCGGCTTCGATCCTTCGTGGCGAATCTGCGAACACGAAGCCAATGGCGTCGGCGCCCGACTCGATGGCGGCATCAGCCGCCTCCGCACTCGTGATCCCGCAGATCTTCACGAAGAAGCTCATGAGCGCTCGAGCCGGTTACGGCCGCTGGCGAGATAGGCAGCCAGCTCCTGACCTGGCTTCTCAGCGGAGGCGAGCGACGACCCGATGAGGGCCATCCGGTATCCCGATGCGGCGACTTCGGCGGCGTGAATGGGCTCGGTCAGACCACTCTCTGCCACCGCGGGCAGATGGTCGGGGAGGTGAGGCGCCAACTCGCCAAGACGTCCGAAGTCGACCTCGAGACTCGCCAGATCGCGACAGTTGACTCCGACTAGCACCTCACGATCGAACACCCGGACCGCAGTCTCGAGGTCGCTGCGATCGAAGATCTCGATGAGAGCGAACATCCCGAGATCGAGGGTCAGATCTGTCATCTCGACCAACAACTCACCGGGGAGCAGTCGGGCGATCAAGAGAACCCCGGAGGCTCCAGCTGCCCTCGCTTCGAGAACCTGGATCGTGTCGACGAGGAAGTCCTTGCGCATCACCGGGACCGAAGTCCCCGCCGCAACTGCGGCGAGATGGTCGAGAGAGCCGAGAAAGCGGGACTCCTCGGTGAGGATGGAGATCGCAGCGGCACCGCCTGACACGTATTCAGCGGCGAGTTCGGCTACCCGCTCCTCACCACCTTCTGTGATCCTGCCTTCCGAGGGACTGGCCAGTTTTGCCTCGGCGATGACATCGAACCCCTCCGGAGCGAGGGCGAGAGGCGATGGTGGTGGGCGAGACGCCGCCCTCGACTGAAGCCCCGTGACTCTTGCCCCTTCTCTTGCCGAACGAGCCCGAAGAAGACTCGTCTCGGCCATCTCGGTGAGAAAGTCAGACACCGACTTCCTCCTGACGGCTCATCGCCACGAGACGGTCGAGGAGGTCGTCAGCCCGGCCCTCATCGATTGCAGCGGCCGCAGCACCCAGGGCCTCCTCAGGAGAGACATCACTGTTGACACGAAGGGCGAGGGACGCCCCCAACACCAGGGCATCACGATGCGGGCCCCCCTCGCCACTGAACACGGCGCGGATTGCCCCTGCGTTGTGGGCGGGATCGCCACCAACGAGGTCTTCGGCGCTACACCGCGGGATCCCGAAGTCTGCGGGGTCCTCCACCGTTTGGCTCACCTCATCACGGCGAACGTCGTAGAGCAGATACGGACCGACGGGTGTCGGCTCGTCCCAGCCGGGCTCACCGTGGACCACGAAGGCCCGTTCCACGTCCATTCCCGCCAGAGTCTCCGCCATCATCAGGGCGGTCTCCGGACTGAACGCACCCATCACCAGGAAGGGAGTTCGGGCAGGGTTCGCCAGCGGGCCCACCAGGTTGAAGATGGTCCTGGTCCCCAGGGCCTGACGCACCGGCGCCACCGCCTTCATCGAGGGATGGAAGGCCGGGGCGAACAGATAGGTGAATCCTGTGACCTCGAACACTTCCCCGGCGCGTTTCGGATCCCAGGGGACGTCGAGACCCAAGGCAGCCAGAACGTCGAAGCTCCCGCTCCGCGACGACACCGACCTGTTCCCGTGTTTTATGACTCGAGCACCAACCGCAGCAGCCAGTAACGCCGCCCCAGTGGAGAGGTTGAGACTCCCCGAGGCGTCACCGCCGGTACCAACGACGTCGATGGCCGACGAGACGTCGTCGATATCGGGGCGAACCGCGATCTCCTGGAGACCCTTGGCAAAGGCACGCAATTCCGCCGCCGTCTCGCCCCTTGTGCGCATTCCCGCCAGCGCCGCCGCCGCCTGGACCTGGTCGAGATCCTCACTGGTGAGCTCATGGAGCAGGGCCCTGGCTTCGGGCTCGGTGAGAATGTCGCCGCCAAGAATCTTGCCGACCAGCTCCCTCATTTCCCCACCTCGGCCATTTCGCTCTCAGTTCTGGCGGTCGAGGCCAGGAAGTTCGAGATCAACCGGTCGCCCTGCGGAGTGAGCACGCTCTCGGGGTGGAACTGGACGCCCTCCACCGGGAGAGTCTTGTGCCGGATCCCCATGATCTCGCCGTCCGACGTGTACGAACTGATCACGAGTTCGTCGGGCAGGTCGATCTCGGTCACGGCGAGCGAGTGATAACGACCACAGGCGAGCGGATTTGGGAGACCGGCATAGATCGAGCGTCGGTCGTGATAGACCTCTGAGGCTTTTCCGTGCATCAGCGACATGGCCGCGCCGACCTCCCCGCCGAAGGCCACGCCGATCGCTTGGTGACCGAGACAGACGCCGAGCACCGGAATACTTCCTGCGAAGTGCCTGATGATCTCGATCGAGGCACCGGCGTCTTCCGGTCGGCCGGGTCCGGGCGAAATGACAACATGCGTGGGCTGCAGCGACTCCGCCGCACCGATCTCGATCTCGTCGCTATAGATCACACTCACCTCTGCGCCGGCGGAGCGGAACGCCTGCACCAGGTTGTAGGTGAAGGAGTCGTAGTTGTCGACCATCAGGACGTGGCTCACAGCCCCTCCTTGGCGAGTTCCAGGGCAGATTCGAGCGCGGCGCCTTTCGAGAGCACTTCGTGGTATTCGGTGGCGGGGTCGCTGTCGGCGACGATCCCGGCACCCGCCTGATATGTGTATCGACCGTTTGCGAACACGAGGGTCCTGATGGTTATTGCCTGGTCCATCGTCCCACCGTGCCCAAAGTATCCGATCGAGCCCGAGTAGAGACCCCGTGACACCGGCTCCAACTCGTCGATGATCTCGATGGCCCGCAATTTCGGTGCACCCGACACCGTCCCAGCGGGGAACGTGGCCGCGAACAGGTCGAAAGCGTCGAGACCTTCTTCGAGCTCGGCGGTGACCCCGCTGACCATGTGCATGACGTGTGAGTAACGCTCGATGGTCTTGTAGGGGTCGACCACGACAGAGCCGGGCCGGGCGGTCCTGCCCACGTCGTTGCGGGCCAGGTCGACGAGCATCACATGCTCGGCGGACTCCTTGGGGTCGGCCAGCAGCTCTCGCTCCAGATGCTGGTCCTCGTCGTCGTTGCGTCCCCGGGGTCGTGTTCCCGCGATCGGCCTCAGCTCGGCTCGCCCCCCGTTGAGACGGGCCAGCGCCTCGGGCGACGAGCCGACCACCTGACGATCGCCGGTGTCGATGTAGTACATGTACGGCGAGGGATTGAGCAGTCTCAGACCGCGATAGGCTGCGAAAGGGTGGATGGCGGTCTCGCCGCCGAACCGGATCGAGAGCACCAACTGGTAGACGTCGCCGGCGGTGATGTGGTCCTTCACGGTCTCCACACCCGCCATGTACTCGTCCCGTGTCATGCTGGCGGTGGCGGCGCCATGAGATGCCGGAGCGTGACCGCCGTCCAGGGCACCCCGCAGTGCGGCCACAACCTCCTTGCGCAGGTCCTGTCTGTCGGTCTCGGACCCGGCGTGGAGCAGGGCCATGCGTCTGGTCAGATGGTCGAAGACGAGAATCGAATCCGTCGCAAGGTAGATCCCCTCGGGACAATCGGCGGTACGGGGAGGCGGGGGCAGCTTGTAGAGCCGTCTGACCAGATCGAAGGCGGTCACACCCACCAGACCACCGCCAAAGGGCTCGGCCGTGACATCAAAAGGCTCGCACACCGGGATGTCGGCGAGAGCGGACCTGAGGGCAGGGAGCAACCGGCCCTCGATTCGGCGACCCTCCTCGAACAGAGCACCATCGTCGATCGTGAACTTCCTCGCATCACCAAAGCCGATGAACGAGTAGCGCCCGGTATGCCCGCCCTCCACGCTCTCGAGAAGATACCTGGGTTGGAGTGGTGCGAGACGCAGATAGGCAGACACCGGGGTGTGCAGGTCTGCGGGTATGTCGAAGATCGATTCCATGTGTTTTCGCTCCTGTCGTCTCGAGGGGAGCATCGGAATCGAAAAACCCACCTCGTGGCGTGAGGTGGGCTCCTTGTCGCGCTTTGGGTCGAGCTACGTGGTCGCCACCTCTAAGGGGTCGACCACCACCAGTTCCGGACGGGGGCTGGGTTGCTCATCACGAGGTTTGTAGTGGGAGGAAACGCCGACGTCAACCCCGCTCGCCCCTTCTGTGGGACGGAGACCGTTTTCGCGACCAAATCTCTTCCACGGTCGTAAGGTCATCCCCACCACACAACCCGGACTTGCCAGGGAGGGCAACGTCAGATGATGGCAACCCTCGCCGTGGCCTGGCGAACGGTTATCAAGAGACTCGTTGCCGACTGGCTGGTAGTGGTCGCGGTCTTCGTCACTGTCGTCCTGGCGACGGCACTCCTGGCGGCGGGACCGATCTATGCAGACGCGGTCACGACCAGCGCCCTACAGCGGACTCTCGTCGACGCTCCAGTCAGCACGGCAAACATCGCCGCCGAGGTCAAGATATTCCCCGAGGACCTGTCGACCGCCGATGCGTCGACCCGCTCCGTCCTCACCGACGCCCTCGAAACCACTGGCGGCGACATCTTCTCGCACCTCGAGGCGGACGCGTACGGTCTCGACACCGGGTCCACCCAATCCGACATCACGGACCTCGCTTCGATTCAGCACTTCGAAGACATCGAGACCAGAGCCACCCTGACGGAGGGGACGTGGCCTGGAAGGGGACGGGCCAGCGCAGCCATCCCACTGGCTGCGGCGGAGACTCTCGGTCTGTCGCTGGGCGACACCGTGACGGTGACGAACCGTCTCGATCCCGACTACGACGTCGACATAGAGATCGTCGGCATCTTCACACCCGACGATGTGAGCGACCCGTACTGGTTCGAAGATCCGCTGGTGACCCAGGGGGCGGCGACCTCGGGGTCGTTCCGCATCCATGGGCCGTTCGTAGTCGGAGTCGAAGCAATGGTCGATGTGTTCACGACGACGCGGGTCAACGCAGGCTGGCGGGCATTGCCCCACTTCGAGGAGCTGGCGGTCTCCGAGGTGGCGACGCTTCGAGCCTCGACCATCGGGTTGGATCGGCGTCTCGACAACGCACTGGCTGTAGAACTCGGCGAAGAGTCCGGAGCGTCCGACTACACCGTCACCACCGGCCTGCCAACCCTTCTCGACGATGTCGACAGTTCGTTGACGGTGACTCGATCGAGTGTCGTGGCCCTTCTCGTCCAACTTGCGGTCCTCGCCGGTTACGCCTTGGTCCTGGTCTCCACGCTCCTCGCCGACACCAGACACACCGAGACCATCCTCCTTCGCTCACGGGGGAGCTCGCCACGTCAGCTGACCACGTCTGCGCTTTGCGAGGCACTTCTGATCACCGTCCCCGCCGCCCTCATCGCACCGTTCGTCGCCACCTTCCTTCTCCGAGGTCTGAACCTGACCGGTCCGCTCGCCGCGATCGGCCTGACCATCGAGCCGGTGGTAACCGTGCAAGGGTTCACACTCGCCGCGGTCGCCGCGCTGCTTGCGCTGGTGGTGATCGTCTGGCCGGCATATCGGTCAGCCCGCACATTCGGCTCTGGCAGAGATCCGAGACTTGAAGAGACCAGGCCTGTGAGTCAGCGGATCGGAGTCGACCTGGTACTCGTGGCGATCGCCGCGCTGGCGTTCTGGCAGCTGAGAGAACTCGGCCCAGATATCAGCACCAGAATCAGAGGGGAGTTCGGGGTCGACCCATTGCTCGTCGTGGCCCCTGCCCTCGGTCTCCTGGCCGGGGGGGTTCTCGCATTGAGAGTGATCCCGCTGCTCGCCATGGGCGCTGACCGCCTGGCCTCGGCCGGAAGAACGGTCGCGCCGGCCCTCGCATCCTGGCAGGTGGCCCGTCGGCCCCGGCGATACTCCAGAGCGGCATTGTTGTTGGTCCTGGCGATCTCGATCGGCTTCTTTGCGGCCTCCTACTCGACAACCTGGACCACCTCGCAACGGGATCAGGCGGCATACCTCGTAGGTGCTGACCTTGCCGTGACGGTCAGCGGTGGCTCGGCCAGCATGCCCAGTCTCTACCTGCAACAGGCCTATCTCGCGACCTCCGGCGTCGAGCAGGCGACAGCTTTGAACCGCAGCGTTGGCCTCCTCACTGGGGGCGGCGGTCAGGGCCAGTTCCTGTTTCTGGATGCCGCCACAGCACCGGAGGTCGTGGCCCTTCGGTCCGATCTCGCCCCGAGCTTTCAAGACTTGATGGCCGTGCTGGTCGAGTCTCGACCGAGTCTGGCGACGATCCCGCTCCCGGGAACTCCAGATCGACTGCTGCTCGACATGGAGGCGACCGAGACCATCCCACCCGAGGACGAGTACCTGCCCTGCGACTTCCCGGAGGACCCCACCGAGGAGGACTTCCCATACTCCGACGAACCGTGCTTCCAGGCAACCGTGTCGGTCGTGGTTCAGGACGGACAAGGTTTCCTGCACCGTCTCGGGGCAGGTGCCCTCCCCGCCAACAACGGACCTACCAGGCTCGGAGTCCCTCTCACCGAAGGTGCTCTGGTCCCGTCTTACCCGCTCTCCGTTGTCGCAATCGAGATCGCCTCTCGACTCCCACAACTGTCGTCACGGACGGTCGGGATCAGTCTGGCGGGCATCTCGGCCGTCGCCGACGAGGAAGAGACCCCGGTTGCCATCAGACCGGAGGACTGGGTCATCGAAGTCGCAGATCCGATTCACACCCAGACGCCCCCCTCGATGTCCGTCGACCCCGCCAGTGGCACTGATGGCCTGCGACTCGACCTGGTCACCGGTGCGGATTTCCTCGAGCCTGTCGTGGAGTACGGGCTTCGACCCGCAGGCACGATTCTCCCCGAAACCTACCCGGTCGTCGTTTCGTCGACGTTCCCCGAGACGAACTTGGTCGATGTGGGCGAGTCGGTGAGACTTCCGTCACTGCGGATCGACAACGACACCGTGACCATCGCCGGCACAGTGGATGACTTCCCCACCAGCGACCCCCGGTTCGGCGAGATCGTGATCGTGGACCTGGCCACATATCAGATGATGGGTTTCGCAACGGGGCTGTCGCTCCCCCAACCCGAGGAGTACTGGCTGGCGACCACCGGTGACGACTCGGCGACGACCAACGCGTTACTGACCCCTCCCTCGAGCGCTCTCACCGTGACCAGCCAGGAGGAAGTCGCCGACACGTTGTTGGCCGATCCGGTGGCCCTGGCCACCATCGGTGCTCTGGCCGTTGGCTTCGTCGCCGCGGTGGTCTTCGCGACCGTCGGGTTCGCCGTGAGTGCAACGGTCTCCGCCCGGGAGCGTCTCGTCGAGTTCGCTCTGTTCCGCGCGCTGGGACTCTCCAGACGCCAACTCGGCGTTTGGCTCACTCTCGAACAAGGTGTCCTGGTGATTGTGAGCCTCACCCTGGGGACAGTGGTCGGGTGGATCATCACCTGGGCCATCCTTCCGTTGGTCACCCTCACCCAGAGCGGTGAGCCGGCTGTGCCGTCGGTGATGGTCACCGTGCCCTGGGATGTCGTGGCGGCATTGCTGCTTGCAGTGATCCTGGTTCTGGGCTTGGTCGTTGTGGTCATGACCTTTCTTCTGCGCAGGATCGGTCTCGGATCGCTGCTCAGGATGGGAGACGACTGAGATGGCCAGAGATAGCGGATCGATGACGCTGGGGGCACGTCACATAGGGGCCAGGCTCATCTCTCAGATCTCGGTTCCTGTGGCTGTGGTGCTGGTCACACTTCTGGCGACATTTCTCGCCGGAGCCGCCCCGCGGCTTCTCGACAACGTCGCCGAGGATGACCTGCGGGCAACCGTGAGCGATCCGCTCCCGGCTCTGCGAAACATAAGAGTGGAACGGGCCAGCCTGCCGATTCCGGGACCTGAAGACGACCCGTTTGCAAACGTACGAAGCGGGGGCCAGCGGTTCGCGAGTACGGAGTTCCCCACGTCCGTCTCGGCGATAGTGTCCGACTACACATTCGTAGTCGACTCACCGCGATTCGCCATGGAGCCGTTGCCAGGTGAGCAGGCTCCGAACCCGTTCGACTTGTTTCTCGAGTTCCGCTACCAGGCCGACATAGAGGAGAACTCCGAGCTCGTCGCCGGTCGTCTTCCCGAACCCCAGGAGCCGATACCTGTGCTCATAGGTGACGGATGCCCCACGACACCCGGCGAGATCGCCGCCCTCACAGAAAGTCTCGATGATGGTGAAACACTGTCCGAGGATGTCAATTGTGACCTCGTAGATGTCCCACTCTTCGAAATTGCGGCGACCGAAGAGACGATTGAGGCCCTGGGACTCGAATTGGATCAGACGATGCTGCTCAGACCAGACCAGAACGACGTGCTCTACTTCGGCGTGGCCGGCCAGGACCTCCAGTACCGGCTGGCGACACGTGTCTCCGGAGTCATCGAGTTGACCGACCCGGAACTGGAGTATTGGTACGGGGACCCAACCCTGCATCGGCCTTCTATCGAGGAGACTCCAGACTTCAGGATCATCTACGCCACCGGTCTTCTGGCTCCAGACGACTTCGCCGACTTCGCGGTGGCCACGTCTCCCGCCAGTTGGGCCAACGTGTGGAGGTACTTCGTCGACGCCGACGCAGTCGCCAAAGCCGACATCGAAGTGCTGCAAAGTGATTTGCGGTCTCTCCAGAACAGCTACTCGGTGATCGCGGCTCGACCTGGCGACTTCCGTGTGCTCACGCAGCTGGATGCGCTACTTGCAGGGCATGAGGCGCAGAGGTCTCAGACTCTTGCGATGTTGTCGCTCTCCATCGCGGGGTTGTTCGCGGTGAGCCTCGCCGCTCTCCTCCTACTCGGCGTGTTGATGACCGAGCGACAGCGCGAATCTGTCGTCCTCACGCGAAACCGGGGAGGATCGAGCGGTCAGCTCACGATGAGCCGGCTGTACGAGGCGGTCCTCCTCGTGGGCGTCCCCGCAATTGCCGGGTACTGGGTGGGCAAGCTCGTATTCGTCAGCGACGACGACCTTCCCAGCTATCGACTGGTGGTGGCGATGGCCGTGACGGCGATTCTGATGGTCGTGGTCCCAGGGGTGGGGCTGTTCCGGCGCAGGCTCGGATCTCTGCAATCGGAGAGACCTGTGGGGGCTGACAGCTCGGGCCGGCGAATGGTCTGGGAGTCGGCTCTCCTCGTTGTGACCATCGCTGCGGTGCTCGTCCTCCGCCGAAGAGGCATCATCGAAACAGCACCTGATGAGGCTACGTTCGATCTCCTACTCGTCCTTGCGCCGGTCCTGATCGCGGCGACGGTAGGAGTCATTCTGCTCCGTCTGTTTCCGTTGCTCGCTGCCTGGGCTTCGTGGCCGGCCGCACGGCTCCGTGGGGCAGTGGGCTTCTTCGCATTGAAGAGGGTCACCGGAAGACGGCTCGGCGAGAACTTGCCGATAGCGGTAGCGGTGGTGTGCGTCGCGGTGGCGATCGTTTCTGTCGTCACAGCCAATTCGATATACGACGGACAGGAAGCGTCATCCTGGCAGGCGGTTGGTGCCGATCTGTCGGTCGAAGGGTTCAGAACCGGGGCAGCGCTTCCGGCATCGCTCGATGTCTCCGGGTCTCCTTCTCGAGCATCTGCACTCGCCCGAATCGACGAAGGAGCCCCGGTCGAGGCAGAGGAGGGGGGTGGACTGTCCAGTGTCGCGCTGATCGCGATCGAGAGTGCGGCGTATCGAGATCTCCTCGACACCGGACCTCTCGAGGTCTCGTTGCCCGAAGAGATGACCGACGACGTCTTCTCCGCAGGAACAGCGGAGAACCCGATGCCTGCAATCGTGTCTGCGGAGTGGGCAGCAGAGAGCGGAATCCAGATCGGCGACCACCTAATCGTCGACTTGGGTGCAACCGAGCCGGTGGTCGAGGTCAGCTCCATCCGCCCAACATTCCCCGATGTTGCCCCTGGCCGCGACTTCGTGGTGGTCGACCTTTCTGAACTACAGGAGATGTCGGAGTTCGACCTCCCCGCCTCCGTCGTCTATCTGCGTTTGTCCGAGGCGGAGGCCAAGGAGGTTGCAGAGGAGGTTGCGAGCACGGCACCCTCGGCTCAGGTCACCTCACGCTACGAGTGGCTCGACGATGTCGCCTCCGACCCGTTCGTGGCCTGGTCAGCTGTCGTGCTGAGGTTGGTCTTCTGGTACGCGGTCGTATTCGCGGTAGCGATCTCGGTCGCTGGCCTCACACTCACCGCAGCATCCCGTCGCCGCGACCTGGCATATCTTCGCACCATGGGGCTGGCCCCCCGTGAAGCGGCCCGTATCGTCTTCATCGAGCAAATGCCCGGAGTGGTCATCGCGACACTGGGAGGAGTCGCCGCGGGGGTCCTGGCCGCGGTCCTTCTCGCACCTATGATCGTTCTGGAGGGTTTCACCGGACGTGTGCTCACAACACCCCTGACAGTCGACTGGTTCCACGTCGCGATCGGAGCATTGGCCGTTATCGGGGTGATGTCGGTTGCCGTGGGTATCTTCGTGCTGGTGAGTCGTCGAGATGACGTCGGGAAGACCCTCCGGATAGGGGAAGAATCGTGACAACGACTGTCCTCGCCCCCCCGGCGATCGTCTGCGACGGTCTGGTCAAGATCTACAAGGTGGCAGATCTCGAAGTAGTCGCACTCCAGGGTCTCGATCTGACAGTCGCCGACGGAGAATTCGTTGCGGTCGTTGGAGCTTCCGGAAGCGGAAAATCGACCCTCCTCAACATCCTCGGTGGGCTCGACACTCCCTCGGCGGGGATGGCATCCGTCGCCGGATTCGATCTGCTCAACATGGGTTCCAGTGCCCGCACCGCGTATCGACGCAACGTGATCGGCTTCGTGTGGCAACAGACCGGACGCAACCTCCTCCCCTATTTGACGGCACGTGAGAACGTCGAGATGCCGATGACCCTCAACGGGATGGGCTCCAGGATGCGACGAGGCCGAGCAGTCGAGCTACTCGAACAGGTCGGGTTGGCGGAACGAGCCGATCACAAGCCGGCCGAGATGTCGGGTGGGGAGCAGCAGCGAGTGGCGATCGCCACCGCGATAGCCAACAACCCGCGTGTCGTTTTCGCCGACGAGCCGACAGGGGAGCTGGACAACCGGACTTCGGGAGAGGTCTTCGACGTCCTCCGGGCGATCAACGAGACGAACGGGGTCACCATCGTCGTGGTCACTCATGACGCGCTCGTATCCGAGCATGTGAGCCGCACTGTGGCGATTCGGGACGGACGCACCAGCACCGAGGTAGTGCGTCGAACCGAGATCGGCGTCAGCGGTGAGCACACGACGGTCGCAGAGGAGTTCGTGGTGCTCGACCGCGCCGGGCGCCTTCAGCTACCACACGACTACGTGGAGGCGCTCGACCTGGAGAGAAGGGTTCGCCTCACCCTCGACCCCGACCACATAAACGTCTGGCCAGACCGCGAGACCGATCGCACATGAGTTTCTGGAGGAAACTCGAACGGGACCATGAGGTCTCGCGATGACTGAGACTGCAGTCGGCAGCCATCTCTTGGTGGCCCGTGCCGTGGGGAAGACCTACGACACAGGCGCCGGCTCTGTTGCCGCTCTGGTCGACGTGAGCCTCGAGATCGACCCCGGGTCCTTCGTGGTGGTGAGGGGCCGCTCGGGGAGCGGGAAGACAACCCTTCTCAACATCCTCGGTGGCCTCGACACACCGACATCGGGGACGGTGACCCTGGATTCGGAGGATCTGGCGGGTCAGGACGAAACCGATCTGGCATCGATGCGTCGAAACAAGGTGGGATTCGTGTTTCAGACGTTCGGGCTGATCCCGATCCTCAGCGCTGCCGAGAACGTCGAGATCCCCCTTCGTCTGGCCATGACGCCGCCAACGGAGCGCAGGGAGCAGGCCCGTCGACTCCTGCAGATGGTCGGTCTCGCCGACCGTGCGTCACACCGTCCC
>DASTBQ010000188.1:0-10072 GCA_035711995.1 Acidimicrobiia bacterium
ATGGCGCTCTGCACCACTCACAGTCGATCGAGTCGTTCTACACACACGTCCCCGGGCTCAAGGTGGTGATCCCCTCGACACCCGCGGACGTCAAAGGCCTGCTCCACACCGCTCTGGCCGATCCCGACCCCGTGATGTTCCTCGAGCCAAAGAAGCTGTACAGACTGGCCAAAGGTCCGTTCCCGGTAGGTGAGCATCGTGTGCCACTGGGTAAGGCGGCGATCCGCCATCTGGGCACAGACCTCACCATGATCGCCTACGGCGCCATGGCTCACTTCGCAATGGAGGCAGTACCGATCCTCGAGGAGTTGGGAATCAGCGCCGAGCTGATCGACCTCAGATCGTTGAAACCCCTGGATTGGCCCACCATCGAGGAGTCGGTCAAGAAGACATCACGGGCACTCATCATCCACGAGGACAACGAGTTCGTCGGCTATGGGGCCGAGATCGCCGCCCAGATCGCCGACAAGACCTTCGAGTGGCTCGACGCCCCGGTCAAACGATACGCCCTACCCGACGTCCCGATAATGCCCTACGCCGGCTCCCTCGAGAACGCCTTGTATCCGACCCCCGAAACCATCGTCGAACGCGCTCAGGAACTGGCGAAGTACTGACGTCTTCTTCGTCAACCGGAGATTGCGCTCATTGTCCTGTTGGAACTGTCACCCAAACCACGACGTTGCTACGTCTCATAGGGATGAGACGCACAACATTTGGCTTGGCCACCCTGAGCCTGGTCGTCGCAGCCTGCGGGGGGGCTTCTGGAACCGCCAGCACGACGACATCGATGACGGACACCACCACCTCGGTACCGTCGACCACGACCACGAGTCAGGCCCCGACTACTACGACGCTGGCGCCCACGACGAGTGTCGCGCCTGCAACGACGACCACCGCCTCGGAAGCCGTGTCCACGACGCTGGCAGGCGAACCGACTTTCCTTGGCCCCAGCGAGGGGGATGGGTTGATGGTTGTCGGTGTCCGATATGACGACGTGTTGAACCTGCGCGCCGGTCCGGGCGCCAGCCAGCAGATCGTCGGACGCATCCCACCGACCTACGAAGATCTCGTGGCACTGGGCAACACCCGGCAACTCCCGTCATCTTTCTGGACCGAAGTCGACTACGACGGGACAGATGGATGGGTCCACATGGGGTACCTCGCCTACCAGGGTGGTGTGACCACAGACGAAACTGCAAGGCTCATAAATGAACTCGGGAAGACACCGACCGCGTCGACAATGACCGCTCTGGGCGAGATGATCGCCGGTCTGTATGTGTCGGAGGATGTCGAATCCGACGTGGTGCAGGTGACCGAGGTGTCGTCGGGTGATCTGGCCGAGGTGACTTATGACGTGGTAGGTCTCGCCGACGATGCTGTTCGCGGCGTGCGGGTCCATGTGTTCGCCGAAGAAGGGTCGGGGGGATTCAGACTGAGAACTGTCGAAGTCACAGCACTGTGTGGTCGGGGCGTCGACACCGACGGTCTCTGCGTGTAACAGCCACCGACCTGCAGCCGACCGGCGATCGCTCCTTAGACTTTGGCGCGCCGTGCACACGACTAGATACGCAAAGAGCGGAGAGGTCAGCATCGCCTATCAGGTATCCGGGGTCGGTCCTGACCTGGTGTACGTGCCCGGCTGGGTTTCAAACATCGACATCATGTGGGAGGACCCGGTCCTGGCCTCGATTCTTCGGAGACTCGAGACTTTTTCCCGCCTGACTATCTTCGACAAGCGGGGCACCGGGATGTCGGACCGGGTCGACCCCAACGACCTGCCCGGTCTCGAGCAGCGAATGGACGACGTCAGGGCCGTGATGGAGGCGGCTTCGATAGAGCGTGCGACCCTGATGGGCCACTCCGAAGGCGGAAACATGGCGGCCTTGTTCGCCGCTACGTATCCGGAGCGGACCGACGGACTGATCCTGATCAGCTCATACGCTCGACGGACCCGGACCGATGACTACCCGTGGGCACCCACCGCAGAGACCAGAGAAACAGAGGCGCGACTCACCGAACAGACCTGGGGCGACCCCCATCAGGTAGCCGGGGACATCTTGGGCTCACGAGCGGACGACCCCGCCTTCAAGGACTGGGTGGCACGCTATTTCCGTCTCGGGGCAACACCCAAGGCCGCCGCCACGCTGTTGAGGATGAACACCGACATGGACACCCGTGCAATCCTGCCTCACATCCGGGTGCCGACCCTATGCATATACCGGGCCGGGGACCAGGACGTCCTCATCGAAGAGGGCCGATGGATCGCTTCCCAGATCCCTGGGGCGAAGCTCGTCGAACTGCCCGGTAGCGCGCACTTCTTCTGGATCGAGGATCCGACGCCGATGATCGACGAGATAGAGGAGTTTCTGACCGGGCATCGAGAAGCAGCACACCCCGAGCGCGCCCTGGCCACTGTTGTGTTCACTGACATCGTCGGTTCTACCGAGCGCGCCGCAGATCTTGGGGACCGCGGCTGGAGGTCACTCCTCGAACGGCACAACGTCGTCATCCGTCGCGAGATCGAGAGGTTCCGAGGCACGGAGCGATCGACCGCCGGCGACGGGTTCCTCGCCACATTCGATGGTCCGGCCCGCGGGGTGCGTGCCGCACGAGCCATCACCACTGCGGTGAAGGCACTCGGTCTCGAGGTGAGAACCGGGGTCCATACGGGCGAGGTGGAACTCGTGGGGACGGACATCGCCGGGATCGGCGTGCATATCGGGGCCCGAATCGGAGCCCTCGCAGGACCCGGTCAGGTTTTCGTCTCCAGGACAGTCCGTGACCTCGTTGTTGGTTCGGAGCTCAAATTCGAGGAGCGAGGCTCTCATGCTCTCAAGGGCGTCCCGGGCACCTGGGAGATCTACGAAGCCGTGGCCTGATCCCCGGAGACCTCTACCTCTTGGACTTGGCCTTGTCCAGGTCTCCAACGATCTGCTGGGAGGCAAAACGCCCCGGAGCTCCCATGACACAACCTCCCGGATGGGTTCCAGAACCGCACTGGTAATAGCCCTCGATCGGGGTGCGGTACTGATTCCAGCCGGGTGCGGGACGAAAGAAGAACATCTGCGGGGCGAGGAACTCCCCGGCGAAGATGTTGCCTTCTGTGAGACCGACCGTTCGCTCGATGTCGAGCGGGGTCACCACCTCCCGATGAAGGACGAGGTCTCCGAACCCCGGGAAGATTTCTTCGAGTCGGGCCTGGACGACATCGCCTAGGTTCTCCTTCTCCGTGTCCCAGTCGCTCTCCTTGAGGTGATAGGGCGCGTATTGGACGAAGTTGGACATGACAGCCTTGCCCGGTGGCGCCATGTCGGGATCGACATTCGACTGGATGCAACCGTCGATGTAGGGACGCTGGCTGTACCACCCGTACTTGGCATCGTCGAAGGCCCGCTCCAGATAGTCGAGGCTGGGCCCGATGTTGATGAAACCACGGTACTGCTCGGAACGACCGGCCAGGGCGGGGAAGGTGGGGTTGGCATCGAGCGCGAAGTTGACCTTTGCCGACGTCCCCTGGAACTTGAAGCGATTGATGTCCTCTACCAGATCGGAGGGCAGTTCTCTCGGGTCCACCAGCTGGGTGAAGGTGCGGCGGGGATCAACTGCGGACACAACGACATCGGCGTCGATCTCGGTGCCGTCCTCGAGGACGACACCACGGGCTTTGCCTTCTTTGGTGATCACGTGATCGACCGGGGCCTCCAGTCGGATCTCGGCACCAAAGGCCTCGGCGGCCCGAGCCAGCACCTGGGTGAAGCCGCCATTGCCGCCCTTGTGGAACGCCCAGGAGCCGTAGGCGGAGTCGTGCTCGCCGAACGAGTGATAGAGAAGGACGAGGCCCGAACCCTGCGATCTCGGACCGACCTTGGTCCCGATGATCCCCGAGCTGGCCAGCCAGCCTTGCATGATGTCCGATTCGAAGTAGTCCTCGAGAATGTCGGCGGCGCTCCCCGTGAGGAGACGGACCAGGTTGTGCAGCACTCGTGGCGGCAGATCGGCCAGATAGGAACCGATGGCTGCCATACGCGCCCGTTCCTCGGGGTCCTTCGAGGTGATGTCAGGCGGGATCGAGTCCATCAGTGGCCGGATGGCGTGGACCGCCTGCTCCATCATGTGCCCGTAGGCGTCGTAGGCGTCCGCATCGTGTTTCGAGATTCGGGAGATCTGATGATGGTTCTCGGCCTTGTCCTGACCGAGCAGCATGTAGTTGCCGTCTTCCATCGGGGCGAAGCTCGAAGGCATCAGCAGCGGCATGAAGCCGTATTTGGTCAATTCCAACTCGTGGATGATCTCGGGGCGGAGAAGACTCAACGCATAAGAGAAGGTCGTGAAGCTGAAGCCTGGGTAGAGCTCTTCGGTGATGGCGGCGCCGCCAACCAGATGACGACGTTCCAGGATCAGCGTTTTCAGACCTGCCTTGGCCAGGTAGGCCCCATTGACCAGACCGTTGTGCCCGCCGCCAACAACTACTGCGTCGTATTTGTTCTTGTCAGCCATGAGTTACGCCGTCTTTCTCGGTGGGTTGTAGAAGGGGAGGCGGGTCACGTAGGAATCGACCACCTCGTAGCGGTGGTCGATGGTCACCTCGAGACCGACCTTGGTGCCGACCTTGGCGTGCTCGGGTCGAAGCCTGGCGATGCCGATGTGTCTCTGCAACACGGGTGAATAGACGAAACTCGGTGTGTATCCGACCCTCTCGATGTTCTCGTCGTAGATCATCATCCCCCCGTGCTCGGGGGTGTGATCCTTGGGTGTGACCAGCCCCCTCTCGTTATGGGTCTTGGCCCAGGCCTCCCAGTCCACCGTGATCCCCACTGTCCGCCAGCGCGAGCTGTTCTGGGCGATCTCCCGTTCGATTGCCTTGCGGCCGATGAAGGAGCGGTCGTCAGATTCCAGATCACGAAGCATCCAGCCCATGTTGAGCTCGTGCGGCGTCGCCCTCTGGTCGTCGTTCCAGGCATAACGAGCGGAGTAGAAGTCGACGTCGATGAGGATCAGCCCGGCTTCGATGCGTGTGATCAGGAGGGAAGTCTGCCCCACGGGGATGACCCCATAAGGGGCGGCCACCTCGAAGAGCCGGTCCCAGACACCCAGGGCATCGTCAGCACTCACCCAGATCTCGTACCCGAGGTCACCGGTATATCCGGTGCGGGAGATGGTCACCGCGGCGTCCCCGATCTTGGCCGGAGTCAGGTGGAAGTAGCCGACACCTTCGATCTCAGGGGCCAGCTGGGCGAGGACCTCCTTGGCGTAGGGGCCCTGCAGAGCCAGCGCCCCATAATCCTCCGAGACGTCCTCGATCGCCACCGAGTAGCCGCCGGCGAGAGCCTGAAGATAGGCGAGGTTGGGCTCGGCGGCAGTGAGGAGAAACTCGTCGTCGGAGAGACGAAGGATGACGCCATCCTCGACGACCCACCCGTCGTCGTCACACCAGGCCGTGTAGTGAGCCTGTCCGGGGCGGCATCTCCTAATGTCCCTGGCGAGCACGCCGGAGAGGTATTTCTCGGCGTCGGTTCCGTATATCCGATACTTGTAGAGCGGCGAAGTGTCGATGACACCTGCGGAGTTGCGTATTGCGAAATACTCGAACTTGTCCGACATCTGATATCGGTCGGTGGCGAGATAACCGGCCCAATGGCTCCAGAGACCGCTTTCGTTGGCGGCCGATGTCCGGGCATGGAATGGAGTCTCTTTGATCATGCGCCTATTTCCTGAACCATGATTCAGGAAAGGTAGCGTGCTGCCGATGCGTGTGCTCGTGGTAGGTGCCGGTCTGGCCGGTCTCACGGCGGCGCACCGTCTCCAGCAAGGCGGCGCCGATGTGACGGTCTTCGAGGCGCGCGAGCGCGTAGGTGGCCGCGTGTGGTCCCACGTGTTCGACGATGGGACCGTGGTCGAGTTGGGCGGTGAGTGGATCGACTCGTCGCAACCGTCGGTCCGCCTCCTCGCCGAAGAGCTTCGGTTGGGAATGCTCGACACCGGGCAAGACTTTCTGACCCGTGACCTGATCGGTCGCGACCCGATCCCCCAAGAGGCCCACCACCGCCTCGCGGAGATGCTCTTCGACGCCATCGAGAGCACCGACCGGCAGACACTCGACGCGATGACCGGTGCCGACCTCCTCGAGATGATCGATCAGCCCGGAGTGGCTATGACAGTCCTGCGCTCCCGGCTCGAAGGTACCTTTGGGGTCACCCTCGACAGGATCGCAGCGACCGAGATCGACGGGGAGTTCGGTCTGTCCCAGGCGGCGTCGTACTTGCGGGTCGAAGGTGGCAACGACAGGATCGCCAGGGTGCTCGCCTCGGGTCTCGATGTCCGCACTTCGACCCCCGTCACCCAGATATCACTCGAAGAGGCGACGTTGACGGAAGCGAGATCGAGAAAGGCCCACTCGGCGGATCGCTTGATAGTGGCGGTGCCCCTTCCTCTCCTGCGGCATCCCGACCTCCTGGCCGATGCGCCGGACGAACTGACAGAGGTGGTCGAGCTGCTCGGCATGGGGACGGCGGCCAAGGTGGCCGTGGCCACCCTCGACGAGCCACCGATGTTCCGTCGTCAAGAGGGTGGAATTCCGGCCTGGTACTGGACAGGGGCGGGATCCGACGGATCGATTCGTAAGGCGGTGACCGGGTTCGCCGGGACCGACCGAGGAGTCACGGTCCTGACCTCCGAAGCTCCGACACGGCTCGCTCGGGCCGTCCCCGAGACACCACTCTCGGGCGCACCGATCGTGGTCGACTGGGGGGCAGACCCATGGGCGGACGGCTGCTACACGGCGCTTGCTCCGGGACAGCGGGCCCTCCTCCCCACTTTGGAGCAGCGCTGGGGCAAGACGTTCCTCGCCGGTGAACATGTCAACGGGTCCGGAACCATCGACGGGGCGATCCGGAGCGGCGAGGCCGCAGCCCGGCGTCTTCTCCAGTCGGCATGACCTACCCGATCAGAATCGACCGGAAGGTCTTCGTTCCGATGGACGACGGGGTGCGGATCGCCCTGACCGTCTACCTGCCGGATGCTCCCGGTGACGGCCCCTTCCCCACCGTCGTCGAGTCGGTTCCCTACCGCAAAGACGACGAGTTCATGGCGAGCGACTACCGCACATACACCTACCTGGGACAGAGGGGGTTTGCAGGCGTCCGTATCGACATCCGGGGCACAGGCGCCTCGACGGGGATCATCCAAGACGAGTACGTGGAGGGTGAGCAGAAGGACACGCTCGCCGTGTTCGACTGGCTCGAAGCTCAAGAGTGGTGTGACGGCAACCTGGGAATGTGGGGAGTTTCCTGGGGAGGGTTCAGCGCATTGCAGACGGCGATGCTCCGACCCCCACAACTGCGCACTATCGCCCCGGTTCATGCCACCCACGACCGTTTCGCGTGCGACGTGCACTACACGGGTGGATCTGCTCATGCCGCCGAACAGCTCGACTGGCCGGGGGCGATGGTGGCCAGCAACGCCCTTCCTCCTGACCCTGACATCGTCGGCGAGGGCTGGCGTGAAGAATGGCTGCGGCGGCTGGAAGGCACCCCGCAGTGGATCTTCGAATGGCTGCGCCATCAGCGGCGGGACCACTACTGGCTGCATGGTTCTCCCGCGTCCGACTACTCATCGGTCGATGTGCCCACGCTCCTCATCGGTGGGTGGCTCGACGGTTACGTCGACGGGATGCTGGCCCTCGCCGGGCATCTCACGTGTGAGACCCGAACCGTGATCGGGCCATGGGGTCATTACAGACCCGCCACCGGAGTTCCATCACCCACGCTCGACCACTACGACCTGCTGGCACGCTGGTTCGGTCACCATCTTCGCGGCGACGACAACGGGGTTATGGACATGCCTCCCCTCACGGTGTTCGTCAGGGATCAGCCCCCGTACGACGCCCACCGGGTTTCGGGGAAGTGGCGGGCCGAGCAATCATGGCCAGCCCACGACACTCACCACGATGTGATACTCGCCGACCTCGACCATGAAACAGTGTCCTGGTCGGGGCCGCAGTGGGTGGGATCACATGCCCCGTTCTGGGATCGCGGAGGTTTCTCGAGCGCCGACTCGTCTCCCGACGACGGCGTCTCCATGTCGTTCACGACCGGCCCACTCGAGGAGCCCCTCGAGATCCTGGGAACGCCTACCGTGTCGGTCCGGGTGAGCACCGATCGACCGCTGGGGCTGGTCGCTGCCCGTCTCATGGCCGTCGATCCCGAGGGCAATGGCTTCATCATCTGCCGGGGCAGTCGCAATCTGATGTTTCCCGACGATCTATCCCACCCAAAGACCCCAACGATCGCTCCCTTCGACGTGACGTTTCCCCTGCTCGCCACGTCGGCGGTGATACCCGCAGGTTGGCGGATCAGACTGGCCCTTGCCGGCGCCGATTTCCCCGTGGTGTGGCCTCCCCCTGAGGTCTTCACCATCACCGTCGATCCCAGTCGTTCCAGTCTGACGCTCCCTTTGATCTCCGGGCGCGAGGGCGAGCGTGCCCTGGATATCCCGGAGGCGCAAACAACACCGCCGGCGCCCATCGTGTGGGTGAGAGACGACGACAGCTGGAAGATGACCCATGAGGCCGGCCGTCACACCTTGCGTCGTGATCGTGATGCTGTGGCCGATCTCCCCGAACGCAACTCCCTTCACTACGAGACATCACAGTGGTGGACAGTGGCCGTGGACGACGAGGATCCGCTCCTCGATCTCGTGACCGAGTCACGAGTCTCACTGTCCAGGCCCGGCTGGGACGTGGAGACACGGGGTCGTATCAGAATCTCGGCCGGCCCTGTCTTCGACACCACCGTGGAACTGGTGGCACTGGAGAACGGTGCGGAGTTCTTTTCCCGCACCTGGCACGAGGACATCCCTCGGGACTGGGTGTGACTCAGTCGAGATGTGCTCGCTCGAATGACTGAATCGGGTGTCTTATCCAATGGGACTGGGCAAGTAGACAGCGACACGCGAGGAGGTGTGACATGAGCGCAAACATTCGATATATCGTCGAGGACGTGGACGAAGCGATCGACTTCTACAGGGACGTCCTCGGGTTCGAGGTCGATATGCACCCCGCCCCGGGGTTCGCCAGACTGAGTAGGGATGATCTCGTGCTTCTCCTCAATGAGCCCGGTGCGGGTGGAGCGGGTCGAGCGGGTGGGGACCCACGACCCGGGGGAGGATGGAGCCGTTTCCAGATCGAGACCAACGACCTCGACCAGGACGTGTCGAGCCTCCGCCAAGCCGGGGCGACATTCCGCGGCGACCTGGTAGAAGGTCAAGGGGGACGCCAGATCCTCGTCGAGGATCCTTCTGGAAACCTCGTAGAGATCTTCGAACCCAGCTAGTCACGGCAGCAGGTACCTGCGAGACACGCAGAGAACCGGCTGTCCTCAGTGGAAGACGTTCGACGGCAGCAATGTCTCACCGGGACTCGGTCGTCCTCGACGTCGTGACACCATCATCCAGATGTGCAAAATCGTGGGAGTGGCGCACCCCCGTCGTTTACATTCGGCTGTATGGGAACCCAGTTCGTGCCACCCGATTTCGATGCACCTGATACGTTCAGCTTCGTTGGATTCCATCTCGAGCCTTTGGGACCGCAACACAACGAGCGTGACCACGAGGCCTGGATGTCGAGCATCGATCACATCCGTTCCACACCGGGGTTCAGCCCCGAGGAGGAACCTGGCTGGCCGGTGGTGATGTCTCTAGAGCGAAACCTCGAAGACCTGGAGCGTCATGCCCGGGACTTCGCGGAGCGGAGGGGATACACATACTCGATCCTCGAGGGCGAGGATGTGGTCGGCTGTATCTACATCTATCCGTCAAAGACACCGGATCACGACGCCGTAATCAGCTCATGGGTGACGGGGAGCCGTGCCGACTCAGACGAGGCAGTCCGGGATGCACTGGGCGAATGGATCGACGAGGTGTGGCCCTTTTCCAGCCCTCACTACGCCGGTAGAGGCTGACAACCCTCGCGAGCTCTACCCTGCACCGATCACCGCCCACCCCGCTCCATCAGCCGTTGTCATCACCGGCGCATTCGGCACCGGGAAGTCCACCTTGGCCGCTCAGATCGGCGACA
>DASTBQ010000189.1:0-14292 GCA_035711995.1 Acidimicrobiia bacterium
CGTTCGGGGCCCGGCCGAAGTCGCCGACCTACCGATTCCCTACGCCGTCGAACAACACCTGATGTCGGGTGGTCGCCCCGGGTTCCACTGATAAAACGTGAGGGGGGACGACCCCCGTCGAACCCCCTGCACTCGTAGCGCTCGTGACCAAAGGCTCTCCTACGGCCATCTGACTACGGCGTCTGGAAAGGCGGAGTGTTCGTGCGCTCGACGAGTCGGTCCTCGACCGGCCATTCGCGGATTCGGTCGTCGACCCCTCGCAGTACGAACCAACCTGCTGCGACAGACCCGATCATCACAGCCATGGCGACAGTCCTGGGCAGTCCTGCGACGTCGACGACCAGAGCCCACACCAGTGGCCCCAGGATCGTCGCGAACCTGCCGACGGTTGCGTAGAGACCGTAGAACTCGCCTAGGTGTCTCGGGGGAGACACCCTGACCATCACCACACGGTCCGCCGACCAGGTCGCGCCCAAGGCGACACCTCCGAGTGGTCCGATCACCCAGGCGAGACCGGTGAATCCGGTGATGGCGGCGGCCACACCCGACCCGATCGCGGCCATCCACATGATCAGCACCACCCGCAGCACCCGCATCGGGCCGTAACGCTCGACGAGCCGACCCGAGCCAAGACCCCCAAACACGGCAGCAATGATGGCCACTCCGATGAGCGCGGTGTAGGACGCCCGATCCATTCCCAGCTCTTGGATCACGAAGATGGCGAGGAAACCCCCGATCAGTGTGTTGATCGCATCGGTGTAGAGGAAACGACCGACCAGGAACCGAACCACCCCGTCGTATTCCCCGGCCAAACGCCACGACCTGACGAGCCGGATCACGATGTCTCCGATCGTGGGCAGCTCGGCGTCGGCTACACCCGGACGCTCGTGGATGAACAGAAAGGCCGGAATCGCGAAGAGGAGGAAGGCGACGGCGATCAGCCGGAATGCGCCGGCGTAGCCCCAGCCCATGACATCCAGAGCCAGGAGCCCAAGACCCAATCCAATGAAAGACCCCAGGTAACCAACCCCGACGCCGTACCCGGATATGCGCCCACGGTTGTCTTCGTCGCTCACATCGACGAGGAGGGCGTCGTAGACCACAGAACCGGTGTTCACCGCCACCACGGCTATCCAGAGGCAAAGCAATGTCAGCCAAACTGGCCCGCTGGCCAGAGCCGCCGTGGCAGCCACCGCCAGGATGGTGGTGACGATCAGCGCGGGGACCCGTCGACCGAGGACGTCGCTTCGCGCTCCGACCCACGGTGCAAGGAAGATCACGACCACGGCAGCAGCGATCTGTACCGCGGCCAGGTAGCTGTCGGGGTGTTGCTCTGCGATGAGCCAGTCGGCGAAGTAGAGACCGACCACGCCCAGGGCGAATATCGTGTTTGCCAGGTCGTAGACGATCCAGGAGACCGTGGCCGCCCTGGTGGGCCCGGCGACCCCCGCGGAGGTCATCGAATCAGAAGGTGACGGCCACCGAGATCAGCTCTTCGCGGCCGAGGAGACCCGCGGCTGCCTGCAGGGCGCGCGCCGCCTCCGAGAGCGGGAACTGATGTGAGACGAGGTCGTCGATGCGGGGATCGGTCTCGAGCTGGTTGGTCGCCCACTGATAGCCGACGGTAGTGGCGCCGACCGCACCCCTGACTGTGAGCTGCTTGGCGACTATCACGTCGGAGAGAAAATGGAAGGCACGATTGCCCTTGGTCGACGCCAGGATCACCCGTCCGCCACTCCTCACCAGGTCGAGGGAAGTGAACACCGCCTCGGGATCGTCGGAGGTGACATCGATGACGACGTCGGGTCGGCGACCCAGGTCGTCAGCGAGTTCCTGGGCGACGTCGGTCCGCTCGACGTCGATGACGGTGTCCGCACCGAGTCGCTTCGCCAGTTCGAGACGGTCGCGATCGTGACTCAGCCCTGCGATACCCACCCAGCCGGCACCGGCTGCCTTGGCCGCGATCAAGCACGCAAGACCGCGTGGGCCGGGACCGAGGATCAGGACGTCCTCACCCGGTTTCAGCGCTGGAAGCTCCACCGCCCATGTGTGACCCGAAGCCAGAGGGTGGACGAACGTCGCCACCTCCGACGGGACGTCGTCTGTCACCGGATGGAGATGGGCGTTTGGGTCGAGGTAGAGGAGTTCGGCGAGCCCGCCCCAAAGCCCTGGGGGCTCGATCGAGGCGATCATTCCGTAGGAATTGGAAGGTTTGCGACTGACACAGGTGGCGAGATTCTGCTGGCATCGGTGACATCGGCCGCAGCGGATGCGGGGCTCGACCACGACCCTCGTGCCCACCGGGTATGGCACGTTCGGACCCTGGACCGCGATCCGCCCGACTACCTCATTGCCAGGGACCAGCGGATAGACGACATCGCGTGCTTCGCCCTTCCAGACTTGCACGTCCGAGCCTGAGACTCCGGTCGCCTCGACCGCCAGCCATCCTCCTAGCTCTCCACCCTCGGTCGAGACGGTGGTCATTGAGAAGTGGCGGGGCTCCACGAGCATCATGGCCCGTGCCGTTGAACCTGCCTTCATCGCTGAGGGAGTGTAAACCCGGGTTAGAGCCTTCCAAACATGGCGAGCATCCGGGACACCCCTCGCTCCAGGTCATCGTCGGAAAGGGCGTACGAGAGGCGGATGTGTCCCGGTGCCCCGAACGACTCGCCCGACACCACCGCGATGCCCTCCTCTTCGAGCAGACCCTCGGCCAGGGCATCTGCGGTCGGATAACGGCCCCCGAGGAGACCCTCGACATTGGGAAAGACGTAGAAAGCTCCTTCGGGCTCGTGCAATTTCACCCCATCGGCTTCTCGGAGCATCGTGATCATCGTCTGCCTCCGTTTGTCAAAGGCCTCCCGCATGGCGATCACTGTGTCCTGTGGCCCGTTCAGCGCCTCCAACGCCGCGACCTGGGCGACGTTGTTGACGTTTCCCGTGGCGTGCGATTGAAGCCGTGCCGCCGCGCCGAGCACGTCTGAGGGGCCGATCATCCAGCCGACCCGCCAGCCGGTCATGGCGAAGCTCTTGGCGACCCCGTTGACGATGAAGTAGTCCTCCATGCCAGGCGTCTCGGCCACTATCGACGGCGCCGCCTCTTCGGCTCCGTACACCAGCCGCTGATAGATCTCATCAGTGACCACCCAGATCCCGTTCGCCACCGCCCACTCGCCGATCACTCTCGCCTCTCCCGCGGTGTAGACCGATCCGGTCGGGTTGGACGGGGAGACGAATACGAGAAGCTTCGTTCGGTCGGTGCGGTGCCGCTCCAGTGTCTCCACGTCGACCTTGAACCCGTCCTCCATCGCAGTCGGCACCGACACGGTGACCCCACCCGCGAGATCGATGCCCGCTGGATAGGTGACCCAGTGCGGTGCCGGTAGGAGAACCTCGTCCCCGGGATCGAGGAGGGCGGCGAAGGCCTGAAAGATCGCCTGCTTGGCCCCGTTGGTGACCAGCACCTGACCCGGGGTCACTTCGACTCCGGAGTATGTCCTGGTGTAGCGGACTATCGCGTCGCGGAGAGGAGCGAGGCCGGCGTTTGCCGAATAATGATGATTGGCGTCGAGCCCCGAGGCACTCTCTGCGGCCGCCACGATGTGCCGTGGTGTCGGGAAGTCGGGCTCACCGGCTCCGAATGAGATGACGTCGCGGCCCTCGGCGCGCATCTCCCGGGCACGGTTGCTGATGGCAAGGGTCGCCGAACCGGGGATCCGCTCGAGACGCGCCGATACTCGGCCCACGGTCACTCTTTCTCGTCGGCGATGTCTTCGGCGGCGTCAGTGACCTTGTCGGCGGCCGCTTCGACGGCCCCGGTCATCTTGCCGGCTGCGTCCTTCACCTCGTCCACGGCGCTCTCGGAGGTCTCCTTCACCTTGTCAGACGCATCCCCGGCCACGTCCCCGGTCTTCCCGGCTACATCCTTCACCTTGTCAGCGGCATCCGCGGCGACGTCCCTGGTCTTCCCGGCTACCTCCTTACCGGTCTCAGCCAGTTTCTCCGCCCACTCGTTGGTCTTTGCCGTGGCCGTTTTCATCGCCTTCTCGACGTGTGGTTGCGCCTTGGTCGCCAGATCACCGGCGATCACTTTCGCTTTATCGGTCAGTTGCTTGAACTTGTCCTTCAACCCCATGAGATCCTTTCTCGGCACCAGCGTAGACCGCCGTGAAGATTGGCCAACCGGTCTCAGTACCGCCAGCGGGCGACGACCGTGCCGTCGGGGAGCTGGAGCAATGCCATGTCACCATCGTTGTTCCACACAGAGCTTTCTCCCGGTTCCCAGCCTGGGTCAGCGCTGGAAACAACCCAGCTCTCGCCAGGTCCAAGGACCAAAGTGCCGAACCTGAAGCGGTTACGGGTCGACTCGTCCCGGAGGATCCAACCGGCCAGGCTGATGTCTCGGGGCCCTCCGTTGCGGATCTCCACCATTTCAGCGTCCAGGACCTCGTCGTCAGGGCCTGCTGGGTTGATGACTGACCCACTGACCTCGAAATCGACATCCGGTACAGGCCCACTGCCACAAGCCGTTGCCGACCAGAGACCAACTCCCTGGGCGTGGGCATCGTCCTCGGCCTGGAGGATCGCCCGTCCGTAGGGGTCGTCGTCTCGAGGTGTGCTGGCGAGGGAGAGACCCATGCTCACCATCTCCAGGTTGATGTGTCTGTCACCCTCGAAGACATGGGCGAGTGTTCGCCCGAATTGGTCCTCACCGAAGTCCTCGACGGTCACTGTCCTCGCCTGGAGTGTGTCGATCAGATGGTCGAGTGCATCGTCGGCGTAACACTCGTCTTGGTCAGGAGAGTTCGTCGCTATCAGTCGAACTGTGGTCGACGAGCCGTCGTCCCACTCGACGTCGATGGTGTCACCGTCGCCGATCCAGGTGACGAGGGCCTGGCTCTTTTCGAAATTGGCGGGAGGACCAGGCTCCTCGCTGCTTACGCCCGAGCAGGCGGTTACCACGAGGAGCAGGGGGATCAGACCCCGTCTGACCTCGAGGCCTCCCGTTCGATGGCTCGTCTGCGTCGTCGACGCCGGTAGAAGGCGAAGCCGATTCCGGTCAACACCAGCGTGATCAGGGCGGTGACCATCACCAAGAGGGCCACCGGCATCTCGAAAGACCAGCCGAGGAACGAGACGGTGGTCCGTTCTGCGTTCTGGACCGAGAAGATGATTAGTGCGACTGCCCAGATCAGCAGGAGCAACGCTCCCCAGGGAAATCCTTCACGGGTGACAGCGGTCGGCGGCGGAGTCTCCGGCTGGAGACTGTCGTCTACGTCATGGATCTCGTTGTCGTCGATGAGACGAGCCTATGCGTTCTCGAAATGCCACTGTTCACGGGAGGCGCGCCCCGCGGTCACGTCGACCCTCAGCAGCACAACGAACCCGATGACGAAGAAGGCGACCACTGAGAGGATGGCGGGACGGCCCGAACCCGTTGCGTTGGAGACGAGAGCGAACACGAGTGGCCCCCAGATGGCGGAGAACTTGGAGAAAACCGAGAAGAAACCGTAGAACTCGGCCGAAGCCTCCTCGGGAATCATCGAGCCGTAGAGGCTTCGGGAAAGGGCCTGCACGCCACCGAGGACAAACCCGACCACGACTCCGAGTCCGTATAGGGGGAGTGCCTGTCCTTCGGGCAGGAAGAATGCGGATATCGAGACTGCAACCCAAATGAAGAGGGTGGTCAGGATGGCCCCCTTGGTCCCGACCCGGCCCGCCAGCGCTCCGAAGATGAATGCCCCGAAGAACGCAACGAATTGGACGATGAGGAACACCACGATGATCTCGGTGGTGCCGAGCCCCAAGGTCTCCTCGGCGTAGGCACCGGTGACTGTGATGACCGTTTGCACAGCGTCGTTGTAGAAGAGGAAGGCCAGCACGAACAGCAGCAGATGCTTGAAGCGGATGAGCTTTCGCGCGGTGGCGACGGTCCTGGCGAATCCGAGACTGGCAAGACCCAGCCACATGGGCCGGCCCCGATACCCTTCGGGCAACTCGTCCGGCATCGTCTCCACAGGGAGACGTCGAAGCGACACCACCGAGAAGAGAAACCACCACACACCGGCGCCGCCGATCCCGATCCGTGACGCCGCTTCCTCGGACAGCCCGGTCATCCCACCCTCACCGCTGAGCAGGATGAGCGCCAGGGCGAGAAGGACATAGAGGCCTCCGCCGATGTAGCCAAAGGCGTAGCCCCGTGAGGAGACCCGGTCGATGGTGTCGTCGGTCGAGATGTCGGGCAAGTACCCGTCGTAGAACACGTTGGCGGCGACGAACCCGATTTGAGTGAGGATGACGACGAAGAGAAAGAGGGGCACAGATCCCGACGGGATCAGTGGGAGAACGAGCGTGGTCGCTGCACCGAACCAGGCGAAGAACCGGAGGAATTGGCGCTTGGCCGAGGCGTAGTCGGCAACCGCGCCGAGGATCGGCATCGCTAGGAAGAGAACGATCGCCCCGATAGAGATGACAGCCGCCCACAGAGTCTGACCGGAAAAGCCGCCATAGCCGTCCTCGGGGACGATCACCCCGGTGAAGAAGGCGGCGACGATGGCGGCGAATGTCGTGATGTACGCGGAATTCGCCCAGTCGTACATCGCCCAGCCGAATATGGTCCGCGGGTCGTTCTTGGGGACCGTGCTCACTTGGCGCGAACCTAGACATAACCTGGGCTCGAATGCGGCGCACAGTCTGGGTCTTCCTGTTTCTCATCGCCGCCTGCGCCACCGAACAAGAACGAGCCCCGGCGCCGTCGACTACGGATCCAGCGACGACCACGACCCAACACCCTGCCCCTGCATCGACGACGACGCTCGCGACACCGACGACGACCCCTCCTGCGCCGACCACGACAACGACCTTGGCTCCGCTCCAGGGTTTGGCATATGAGGAGGTGGCCACGGTCGACTTTCCGATTCATCTGGTGGGCTGGGCCGACCGGACGTCTCTCCTCGCCACCAAAGATGGCCATGTGCTCCTCATCGAGCCCGACTGGGAGATAAGACCCACTCCCGTCCTCGACATCTCCGCACAGGTTCGCAACGAAGGGGAGCGGGGTCTGTTGGCGATCGCGCCCCATGAGGACTCGACACGTCTCTTCGTTCATTACTCGGACAACAACGGTGACACGGTGGTCTCCGAGTTCACCTGGGTGGACGGGTCTTTCGTAGATGAGCGCGTGGTTTTCACCATCGAGCAGCCCGCCGGCAATCACAACGGTGGGATGATCCAATTCGGTCCAGATGGACGTCTCTATCTGGGTCTAGGTGACGGAGGACGTTCCAACGACGCATTCGGCCACGGTCAGAACACCGACACTCTGTTTGCCGGTTTGACTGCGATCGACGTGGAGACAGGTGAGGCCGAGTTGTTCCAGTACGGTCTGCGCAATCCGTGGCGATTCTGGATCGACCAGGCGGGCGGCGACATCGTCTACATCGCAGATGTCGGCCAGAATGCCTTCGAAGAAGTGTCAGCCGCACCACTCACAGCTGGCGTCAATTACGGATGGTCGATCACCGAAGGACTGCACTGTTTCAACCCGTCCTCGGATTGCGACACCGACGGTCTGACGTTGCCTGTGATCGAAGTAGCCCATGGCGACAGCGGTACATGCTCGATCACCGGTGGGATCGTCTACCGGGGGGCGGCGATCCCCGAGATCGTCGGCCATTACTTCTACTCCGACTACTGCGGGGGATACCTGCGCAGTTTCACGGTGACCGACGGAGTCGCCGGTGACATATCCGATTGGACCGATCAAGTGGGAGCACCCGGACGTGTGACCAGCTTCGGCACCGACTTCTCAGGTGAGATGTACGTCCTCACCACCGAACAGGTGTTACGAGTGACGGCCGTCCGCGGCTAGATATCCTCCCCCGATGCCGACCATCTTCACCCGGATCATCGATGGCGACATCCCCGGCACCTTTGTCTGGAAAGACGAGCGGTGTGTCGCCTTCCTGTCGATAAACCCTTTGAGGTCAGGTCACGTCCTCGTGATCCCCAGGGAGGAGATCGATCACTGGCTCGACTGTCCACCAGACCTGCGGGACCATCTCATGGAGGTCGCCGCAACCATCGGCAAGGCACTCGACACTGTTCACAAACCGGAGAAGGTGGGTCTGATGATCGCCGGGCTCGAGGTTCCTCATCTCCACCTCCACGTGGTGCCAATCGATTCGGTCCACGACCTCGACTTCGCAAATGCCGCGGCGTCGGTCGAGCGTCAGGATCTCGAGTCGGAGGCTGCCTCGATCAGGCGAGCCCTGACCGCCATAGGAGCGGGTGGGGTAGCCGACTAGGTGGGAGTCTTTCTCGGCGGGCTCAGCTCTCTCCTCTATGGCGTCGCTGACTTCCTGGGTGGTGAAGGAGCAAAACGGGTCTCGCCGGCCACGGTCGTCCTCTGGGCCGGCATCGTCTCGTTCCCCCTGATATTGATCGTCGCCCTCGTCAGCGGGGGAGAAGCCAATGGGTCAGATTTGTTACTCGGTGCCGCGGGCGGCACCGTCGGTGCGGTCGGTCTGGTCTCTCTGTTCGCTGGTCTGGGGAAGGGCCATGCGGCTGCGGTAGCCCCAGCTGCCGCCGCGTTCAGTGGGGTGTTCCCTGTGTTGGTCGCACTCACTCTCGGGGACGACATCTCCGTGCTCACCTGGCTCGGTGTCGCCTTAGCGATTCCGGCAATCGTCCTCTGCTCTTGGGTCGCCGACCGTGGCGATCTGGCGATGGGTGGTGTCTGGTACGGTCTGGCCGCCGGTCTTGGATTCGGCACTTACACCGTGCTTCTCGATCGCACGAGCGAGGCTTCCGGGTTGCTACCCCTCATCCCGGGACGAGCAGCCACGATGATCGTCGTCGTGGCGGTGGCCCTGACCGGCACCTGGTCGATATCCGGCTGGGGCTCGATTCCGACAGGCATCATCCTCGGCAACGGGCTACTGGACGTCTCGGGGAACGTGGCGCTGCTCCTTGCGCTTCGCATGGGTGATCTGGCCCCGGTCGCGGTGGCGGCATCCTTCTATCCGGCCGTGACCGTTCTGATGGCGCGGTTGGTCAACTCGGAGCATCTGCGGGTTCGTCAGGTCGTCGGCCTGGCCCTGACTCTCGTGGCTTTGGCAGCTATCGCCGTCGGCTGATTGTCATGCGGAGGTCGTCCCCTGGCTCTCGAACTCTGCGATCGTGCCCTCGAGGTAGGAGATTGCCCTGTCATATCCGAGCGGGACCCAATGGGTCGTGTAGTTGATGACTCTCTCCGCCCAGAGACGGAAGAAAACCGATCTCCAGGTGGCGTTGGTGAGCTCGAACTCGGTGAGGATCCGGGGCAGAATCGCAAGCCAGCGCTCCCCGTCGATCTCGAGGTCCGACGGGTCGAGACCGAGCTGTTGGATGATCACACTCTCGTCGTCGGTGATCGGTGTCGAGATGGAACGTCGGGTCGCCGTAACGTCGTAGCCGACCGTGGTCTTGAGGTCAGCCGGGACCCCTGCAGGTGGGTCAGCGTCGAATCGGGTTCCCTTGTCTGGAGATCCCTCCACCTCGGCCACCGCATCGAGACACTCCAGAACCATCTCCTCTATGTCTGTGAGCGAGCCATACAGGGCGTGGCGTTTTCCATCGGAGGCGTGGTGCTCGTAGATCCCGATGTCGAGAAGAGTGGTGGCATGGGTGATCATCGTGTCGATTCCCCAGTCGGACCGGGCCCTGACCCGATCGTTGACTGCCAGTGATTCGACGGCCGATCTGGTGAGAAGGATCTCCCCACCGAGAGGCTGACCCAGTCGGGGGAGGACTGTTCCCGGGAACCGGAGGGCCAGACCCGGTCTGGTCACCATCCAGGTGATCATGGCGTCGGTCGCCGCCCGGGGGAAGCGATGTCTGACGACGCCGTAGCCACGATCGGCCCCCTCCTCGGCGCCATCGATCCAACTCCTGTCGAAATTGGTGATGTCGGCGTCGTAGAAGTGGGTTCGCTCGAAGCCACGCTCGGCGGCGTGTGCGATTGCAGTGTTCATCCCGTCGCCTTTGCCCGAGCGGAGACTCCCGATTCTCTCCTGAGGAAACACACGAACGGGTGTCCCCGCCCCGGACGCGACGTCGGCCGCGGCATCTTCGACCTCGGACATCATCGCTCCCGGCGAGGCCGCCACCGCCCACACCTCTCTCACTCTCGGATGACGCGCCGCCGTCTCCAGGTTTCGCCTAACGACAGAGGTGTCCTCCTCCTTGAACGGGAACACGACGAGGCTCACGTGATCTGTCCCTCCCCGGCTCTACCCTCGGGAACCATGACTGAACCGGTCGGGAGAGTGCTTGGCACGAGAGATGCGACACCGCTCGAGTTCTGGGTGGGTGTGGCCGAGGGGGAGTACCTGCAACTCGACGACGTGGTCGCCCTCGAACGTGTCCTGCCCACCGGCGAGGTAGTCCGCATGTACGGGACGGTGGGCCAGGTGATCGCTCGCCACGAGGGCGCCCGGTTCGACTCCGATGTGTTTCTCATCGAGGAGGGCATCCTCCCCGCTGAGGTCACCGAGGCGGCCCAGGTCACCACCACCAGATTCGAGCCCGAGGTGTTCGTGCCGCCACGGCCGGGCCAGGCGGTGCGGATCGCAGAGGACGATGAGCGAGAGCGGGCTCTTTTCTTCGACAGGATGGAGCGTCGTGTTCCCGTGGGTCTGGCCAGGACTGGCGAGCCACTCTGGGTCAACTTCGAGTTCATCAACGGTGAGCGCGGCGCCCATGTGAACATCTCGGGCATCTCGGGTGTGGCAACCAAGACCAGCTACGCGACCTTCCTGCTTCATTCCCTCTTCACGTCCGGTGTCCTCGGCCAGGCGGCGATCAATACCAAGGCCCTCGTATTCAACGTCAAGGGTGAGGATCTCATGCACCTGGACCGGGTGAACAATCGTCTCGACGACGAACAACGCACCCGATACAGCCATCTCGGTCTCCCCAGCACTCCATTCGACTCGGTGGGGCTCTTCGCCCCGCCCCGGATCGACGATCCCCGTGGCACAGCCGACGTGGCCTCCCGATCGGATGTCACCTCGTTCTTCTGGACACTCCACGAGTTCTGTGTCGACGATCTCTTACCATTCCTCTTCTCCGATGCCGAGGACGACCGGGCCCAATACACCACCGTGGTCTACAACGTCATGGCTCAGCTACGACACGCCGAGCCGACTGAGACGGGTGCTGCGGTGATAGACGGGGTGAAGGTGCGCACCTTCAGGGATCTGGCGGACCTGATCACCGAGAGGGTGCAGAGCGAGGAGGATCGTTACAGATGGGCCGGCCCTGCCATCGGTACCGGCACCATCAATGCCTTCGTCCGACGTCTTCAGGCCTCCGTCCGTCATCTCGGTCGCCTGATACGTGCCGACCTGGCCGACCCGGAGCGACATCGCATCAGCCTCCAGGATCAGGTCACCGTGGTCGACCTCCACAACCTCAACGACAGGGCGAAGAGGTTCGTGGTGGGTGTGACCCTGAAGCGTGCGTTCGAGGACAAAGAACGTGCCGGGCAGAGCGACGAGCTGTTGATGGTCGTCCTCGACGAGCTCAACAAGTATGCACCTCGCGAGGGCTCGAGCCCGATCAAAGAGGTGTTGTTGGACATCGCCGAGCGTGGCCGATCGCTCGGTGTGATCCTGATCGGGGCGCAGCAGACCGCATCGGAAGTTGAACGCCGCATCATCGCCAACAGCTCGATCCGGGTGGTTGGTCGTCTCGACTCGGCGGAGGCAGCACGTGAGGAGTACGGCTTCCTCCCCGGTCCCCATCGGCAGCGCGCCACGATCGTCAAGCCGGGCACGATGATCCTGAATCAGCCGGAACTGCCCGTACCTTTGGTGTTGGAGTTCCCGTTCCCGGCGTGGGCGACCCGAGCTTCGGAAGCAGTGGTGCCGATGGGCGACCGGGGCCCGGAGGACCCGTTCCAGGACTTGTAGAGCCCATCCCGACCCAGCGCACCCAGAGTCACCGGAAAACTTGTCATGCGGTGGCTCCATCCGGACATTGATCGTCGATCGATGCGGTATCGAACGTTCCAACGCCGCGCGTGGAGTGTCACCAGGGAGAGGAGTTGGCCAGATGACGGACACAGATCGAACGATCCGACTCGGAGCGCTCGCAGCAGCTCTCTTGTTGACCGCGTGTGCCAGTTCTGGGGATCCCGGGATGACGGTCGCCTCGGTTGCCACGACAACCACACAGCCGACCAGCACAACAACAACCATCGTTGCGACAACCAGCACCAGCCCTGCCGATGCAGTTCCGGAGGAGTTGGCGGGATCGTGGAGAACACAGACCGACGATCCCAGTGTCGAACGCATCTGCTTGGGAATGGGGGCCAACAACTACAGCCACTCGGTCTGCGGTGGCACCTCCATTGGCGGCACGCTCTCCTTCGAAGGAGATACGGTCACGTTCACGAGCAAGATGGAGGGCTGTCCTGATGGAGTTGGCGTCTACCGGTGGGCTCTCGATGGTGAGTCTCTGACCTTTACAGAGCTCGATCCCCCTGATGAGTGCGACATCAGGAGGGACCATCTCGACGGTCAGATTTTCAGCCGCTGATCTCGCTGTCGATTGGGCCGGTCGGGCGGCTGCTCCGCGCCAGCGCGGCCCGCGATGTCCATTCCTGGACCCAGTAGGTTCTGGAATCGTTGGCTAGCGCAGAATGCCGGTTCTCGGGCGGTGTGGTTTGGGAATCTCGGGCTGGGCGGCCGGGCGTTATGCGCTCTTGCATCCGTGTTGGTGTTCTCTCAGAGGCCGATGCTTCAATTCAAGTATTAGGCGAGGGACACACGCTCGCTCCGGTCGACCCCTGAGCCACGTTCCGGATCACCCCCGCGGATCAGCACCCAATGCTCTGAGGTGGCCGCGCGGTAGAGCCGGAAGGGGGCTGATCCCTGCACATCGTCCAGCCCCCAGTCGTTCCCGATGTCCTCTCGGGATACGCGGTCGAAGACTTCGAGGCCCCGTTCGAGCTCGACGCCGGTGCGCTCGTTCGCTACGCCCGTCATGTATACGGCCTGTGCTCCGCCAACCGGGACCGACGAGTCGAATATCGCGATTGCGACCGCTTGATGGAGCTCGAGATTCCGCGAGTGCTTGGCGTGGGGCGAGGAGATCCAGTAGTAGTTGTGGTAGTCCTCGGACGCAAACCAAACCGGGGAAATCCAGGGATGTCCGACCTCGTCAACCGTCCCGAGGGTCATGTACCTGTTTGCGTCGATCACACCTCTGGCGTGGTCCGCGAGTTCAGGGTCCATGCATCGCATCCCGCGCGTCGTGCGTTTCCCTCATGAAGGCGATCGTAGGTCCCTCAACTTGTTGATCGCCCATCGAGCTACGCAGAACACCCTGATCCCGGGCGCTGAGTCCCCGTCTCGCCAATCCGCCCCAGATCGGCACGTATCCGCTGGTGATACCCGTCGCGGTCCACGAGTGATGAACCGATCTATAGACTCCAATCGGCCCAACCGGATGAGGCGATGCTCGACCCAGAACTTAGAGCCCAACTAGAGCGACACTGGGATTTCACGGGCAGAGACGAAGACGTCGCGCATGAGATCTACGCCGAAGACGCGGTACTCGAGTTCCCTCAGAGCGGCGAGCGCTTCGAAGGCGTTGAGAACTTCCGCGAATGGCGACGTCATTACCCTGCCAAGGTCGCCTTCAAGATTCGCCGGATGAACAGATGGGGCGATCTCGTGGTCGCCGAGAACTTCATCAGCTATGACGGTGGACCACCGATGTACACGGTCAATCTCATTGAACTCAACGCCGACAACAAGATCGTTCACGAGCGGATCTACATCATGGAGGGCTGGGAGCCGGCTGAATGGCGGGCACCCTGGCGCTCCGAAACACCAGCCGATTCCGTCACCTGGGAGTAAGCGCCAACTCAGGTAAAACGAAAGACTATCTGAGACCGCGAGTCCCGCTCAGCTCGATAGTCCTGCGCGAGCAGACCTGTCGGGACCACTAATGCATAGGGGAACCTGGGCGAGCTTTCGGGGTCTCCGATTCTTGTCACACCCTCTCCGTAACTTGTGAGGTAGGGCGGATTGACAGACGGTTTCTGTCACAGACGACTTGTACGTTCGTGACATGAAGGGGGAGAGATGAGCGAGATCCGCTCTCTACTCGATGAACTGAAAGCAGTCGACAATCTGTCGCTTTCGACGGATGAACTGAACTCCGACATCGGTGAGCTCTGCAGGAGCATCGATCAGATGAAGGTGTTGGTTGCCGAGAAGACAGCAGTGCTCGAGTCCAGGG
>DASTBQ010000190.1:0-7807 GCA_035711995.1 Acidimicrobiia bacterium
TAGCGCTCCGTAAGTGGCACTGCGCGAGACGATCGTCTTGAGTAGTGTCGCTGAACAGTTGCACCGGCAACGAGGCAACCCATTCTGTGAGGAGGATGACAGATGAGACGCCACCCGACATGGAAGTATCTCGCGCTTCTCACCGTTCTGACGCTGCTGGTGGCAGCGTGTGGCGGTGGCGACGGCTCCGACACGACAGCCGGCGGTGGAACTGAAGCGCCCACTGATACCACCGAACCAGCGACTGATACCACCGAGCCCATGACCGACACCACCGCGGGTGGTGAAGCGAGCGGTGACCCGATCCGGATAGGTGGGACGCTGGCCCTCACCGGATTCCTGGCTCCGACGGCTGCGATTCATCAGGCCGTTGGCGACGTGTTCGTGGAACGGATCAACGAACAAGGTGGTCTGCTGGGTCGGCCAGTCGAATGGGTGCTCCTCGACGACGAGTCGGCTCCGGATACATCCGCCGCCCTGTACGAGCGTCTGATCACCGAAGACGAGGTCGACCTGGTCATCGGCCCATATGGAACGGGCAACATCACTGCCGCCATGGCGGTTGCCGAGCGCTATGGCTACGTGTTCCCCCACCACACCGCGAGTCTCACCTACGCCTACAACTACGCATGTCACTTCAGTTCATGGTCGACCGGTCTCCACCCCAACATCACCAACCCGAATCTGGTCTATGACGCCATCGAGAGCAGTGGCAACACTCCTGAGACCATCGGATTCGTGATCAACGAGTTCCCGGGCACGATGTTCATCGCCTATGGCCAGGACGGCACTGACGAAGGTGGTGCGGTGACTGAGGCCGAGAAGCGGGGATACGACGTGGTGCTGGACATCCAGTTCCCGACGGCGATCACCGACTGGGCCCCCATTGCCGACCAGGTGGCTGCTGCTGACCCGGACTTCCTGTACATCGGGGGTCTGGGGGTCAACGCCGCTGACCTGATCACCGCGATGAACGCAATCGATTACAGCCCGCGGGGAATGTTCACCCAGTGGGATGCCCCTGGACCGCTCCTGGGCACCGAAGGCTCTGAAGGCATCATGTCAGTGACCATCTTCGAGCAGCACCCCCCGTTCATCGACGATCCTGAGGTCGTCGAGGTCGCCACGGAGATCAACCAGGCACTGGCCGACGCCGGGATCCCGTTCACCGACGTGGAGACTCAGGCGGCGGCGTCGTGGACGGCATGGGAATACCTACAGCAGGCGGCAGAGGGCGCCGGCAGCCTCGACCAGCAAGCCATGTGCGACTATCTCCTCGATAACGGTGCCGACACCTTGTTCCACGGTGAGATCGAGTTCTATCCAGAGGAACAGAACTACTACGTCGACCTGTCCAAGATCAAGCAGATCCAGGATGGTGGCTGGTACGTGGTCTACCCGGCCGAATTCGCGGCACCCGACCGCTCGGTCGTCTACCCCATCGAATAGCAGTCCGAATCGGGGGTCGGTCGTCTTGCGATGACCGACCCCCGATAGGGTCGGATATGCCCCAGATCGAGGTTTAGAACTTGGACCTACTCGCCCAGGGAATCGTCACGGGTGTGCTCATCGGCGGTCTGTACGCGCTCATGTCGTTGGGCGTCTCATTGTCCTGGGGTGCTCTCAAGATCATAAACCTGGCCCACTTCTCGTTCATCCTCCTCAGTGCCTACCTCGTCTACCAACTCACCATCACCTTCGGGCTCGACCCCCTTCTGATGACGCTGGCGGTCGTGCCGCTCTTCTTCATCTTCGGCGTCCTGATGCAGATGTTCTTCCACTGGGCCAAGGTGGACGAGTTCAAGTCCCTGATCGTCACATTCGGCATCTTCATAATCCTCCAAAGCCTGACGCAGACCTTCTGGAGCGCCGACTTCCGCCGAATCGGATCGGAGTTGAACCGATACGAAGGCAACTCGCTCTTCATCGGCGACATCGCCCTCCCCATCCCGTCGCTCCTCGCCTTCATCGCGGCGCTCGGAATCGCTGTGACAATGTCCTTTGTCCTCAGCCGCACCTATTTCGGTAAGGCTGTCAGGGCCGTGGCTCAGGATGCGGAGATGGCACGTGCCTACGGGGTCGATCCGAACCGGGTGGCCGTGCTGCTCTCAGGGCTCTCCGGTGCGTTCTCGGCGATGGCCGGGGTGTTCATCGCCTTGGGGCAGGCGATATATCCCGGTCTGGCAGTCAGCTGGTTCGGAGTGGTTTTCTCAGTCGTGATCCTCGGAGGTCTTGGGAACACCGTCGGCGCCTTGACCGCCGGGGTGATCGTGGGTGTAGCTGCCGGAGCAGCCGCTGTGATTTGGGGACCACTCGCCGCCCCATTGGTGACCTTCATAATCCTGATCGCTGCTCTCCTCTTCAGGCCTCAGGGCCTGCTCACATCGAGGAGCGTGGCGTGATTTCGAGAGCACGAGTCCTCCTCGGTTTCCTCGCCGTGGCTGTGGTTCTGTTCTTCGTCCCGGGAATTCAGGAAACGCTGGAGCTACCCCGCTTCTACGTGATCTTTCTGTTCACGTCGTTCTTCTGGGTCGCCCAGGCGTCGAGCTGGAACGTCCTTACCGGATTCAGCGGCTACTTCAGCTTCGGCCAGGGTGCCTGGTATGGGATCGGCGTCTACACCGTTGCCATCTTGACCGGGAAGCACGGTTGGTCGTTCATGACCGCGCTGCCCATGGCGGGTCTGGCTGCACTGCTTGGAGGGCTGGCGGTTGGGTTCGTTGCCTTCAGAGTCAGACGTCTGAGCGGCGAGATCTTTGCCTTGACCACCCTTGCGATTGCATTCGTCCTGGCGTCGCTGGCCCGCATCACGACCGCCATCGACGGGGGAACCGGCATCTTCATGACCGGCACACCGATTCCCGAGTGGCTGGGGGAATACAACACGGCGATGTACCGGATGATGCTCGTCGCCATGCTGCTCACTGTGTTCACCGCCTACCTCGTTCACGATTCGAGACTGGGATGGGGGTTGTTCTCGATACGGGACGACGAGCCCGTGGCCGGCGGGCTTGGGGTTCCCGTGTTCCGTTACAAGATGACCGCACTCGGGATCAACGCTTTCTTTGCCGGACTGGTCGGGGGTGTTTGGGCCCTACAACTGGGCTTCGTCACGATCGATGACGTCTTCAACATCAGAGTGCCGCTGTTCGTGATTCTGATGTCTGTCCTCGGCGGTCTGACCCACTGGATGGGTCCGGTTGTCGGTGCGGTGATCATCTACACATTCTCCGACCGGCTCAACAGTGCCGGGCTGACCGATGTCAATCAGATGATCGTGGGCACACTGCTGGTTGTGCTCGCCCTGGCCGTGCGGGAGGGGATCTATATCCGGATGCGCGAGCGATGGATCACGACACTGGTCACCTTCGGTGTGGCGATGGCGGTGAGTTCGATCTTCGATCTGGCTGGGTCGCTCGTCACCGACTTCGCTTTCGCACTCCTGGCCACGATCCTGATGATGATGGTGCCCGATTCGGTCTGGCGCCGGATCCGGAGGCGTGGGGGAAGTGAACCACCCGAAGCGTCGCCCAAGATGGACCAACTCGCCGGGGCCGAGTCATGAGTCTGCTCGAGGTCGAGGGGGTCGGCAAGCGATTCGGGGGAGTGGTGGCTCTCGATGGTGTGTCGATGAGCATGAACGAGGGTGAGATCCTGGGTCTGGTGGGCCCCAACGGATCTGGCAAGTCGACCTTGATCAACATCCTGTCCGGTTTCTATCCGGCGGACAGTGGCACTCTCAGGTTCCGGGGTGAAGACATCACCGCATCCCCGGCCCATCGGATCGCCTCGATCGGAGTTGCCCGCACCTATCAGATACCTCGTCCCTTCGACACCATGACCCCGAGGGAGAACATTGCCGTTAGCTACATGTTCGGACAGAGCAGGCATACCCTGGTCGAGGCTCAGCGGTCGGCCCAGGAGTGGCTGGAGTTCACAGGTCTGGCCGACGTAGCCGACACCGGCATCGGCGAACTCACACTGCACCAACTCAAGTTTCTCGAGCTAGCCCGTGCCCTCGCCACCCAGCCGAGCCTTCTTCTCCTCGACGAGGTCCTCGCCGGGCTCAACCCCAGCGAGATCAACGCTTCCATCGAAATGATCCGAAGGATCCACGAACGGGGGATAACGATCCTGATCGTGGAGCACGTGGTTCGGGTGGTCATGGCTTTGTCAGATCGGCTGGTGGTTCTGAATCAGGGTCAGGTGATCAGCGAGGGAGTGCCAGAGCAGGTCATGACCGATCCGGCGGTCGTTGCCGCGTATCTGGGGGAGAAGCGGCCAGGTGCTTGAGGTCAGTGCGCTTTCGGCCGGATACGGCAATGCCCAGGCGCTTTTCGATATCTCGTTGACGGTCTCTGAGGGCGAGATAGTCACGATCCTCGGCCCGAACGGAGCCGGGAAGACAACACTCGTCAACGCCATCGCTGGCGTGGTCACCCCGACCACTGGCTCGGTGGTCGTGGATGGGGTCGATCTGTTGCAGGCTGCCCCACACGAGATCAGCAGCCACGGCATCGCCATCGTTCCCGAGGGCCGCCGGATATTCCCGAGGATGACCGTCGCCGACAACCTCGACATCGGCGCCTATGGCGCGACGGCTCGCGCCGAACGTGATAAGAGCCTGGCATGGGTCAACGAGGTCTTTCCGCGTTTGCAGGAGCGTGCTGATCAGGAGGCCGGGACCCTCAGCGGTGGCGAGCAGCAGATGCTGGCCGTGGGCCGGGCGCTCATGTCGAGGCCGAAGTTGTTGCTCCTCGATGAGCCGTCGTTGGGTCTGGCGCCGATCATCGTGTCTGGCATTTTCGACGTGCTTCGCGAGGTGAACGCGTCGGGAGTGTCGATCCTCATCGTCGAGCAGAACGCCGTGGAGGCTCTCGATCTCGCCAGTCGAGGGTACGTACTCGAAGAAGGCCGGATCGTCGGTGAGGACACCTCCGATTCCCTCCTCCACGACGAGCGCCTGCGCAAGGCCTACCTCGGGATGTAGCAGCCCCGTTCCTGCTCACGTCGAGCCTGCAAACGGTCCCGCGTTTTTTGACAGGACATGCAGGCTCGATGACGAGGAACTAGCCGAGGGTTGAGTGGACGTCCTCACCGCCGACGACGGTGAGGACGGACTGAATGGCTGACAGACTTTCGTCGCTCACGTCGAGAGGGTCTTCGCTGAGGAGAGCGAAGTCGGCGTGCGAGCCCGTTGCCAGGTTGCCCCTGGTCTCCTCTTCGAACGAGAACCAGGCGGCGCGACCGGTATATAGCGACAAGGCCTCATCACGACCGACTCGCTCAGACTCGACCCGTGGAGGTGCTCCGTCGACTGAGCGTCCTGTGACGAGCCACTCGACACCACGCCACGGGTTGTAGGCACAAGCCACGGTGCCGTCGCTCCCTGCCGCTACCGGGATCCCCAGGTCCAGCATCGAGCGAACAGGGGGAGCGCGGGTGATTCCATCCTCTCCCCAGGTAGGGAGACAGTCGATGCCCCGCATCGACATCCCGTTCTGGATCGTGATGCCGATCCCCAGGTCCCTCACCCGAGCCAGGTTGTCCTCTCCGATCTGGTCGGCGTGACAGATCGTGAACCGGAGCCGGGACAAGGTCTCAGGGCCCAGGGTGCTCCAGGCTTCGAGCACCACGTCGATGGATTTGTCGAGTATCGCATGACAGTGCACCGGCCATGCCTTCCCGGCGAGCATCTCCGACACCTGACGCAACGGCTCTAATCGATCGGTGATGTCCTTCGGTGCGAGGCCTTCCATATCGTGGGACCCGTAGTCGATGATCTCACCGGCTCCGAGGTGGTGAACGAACTCGTTGCCGCTTTCGAGCGAGACCCTCTCGGTCCATCGCTTCAGCTCGTCGAATTCCGTTCCCGGGCTCGGTGCAGCGCAGAGCAAGCGGGATCGGAATCCGCGCTCACCATCTGAGTAGACGGACATGAACGCCGAGTAGGAGTCGACGTTGACCCCGAACCCTGACGCGTCGATTGCGCCGGTGACACCGAGCCGGTTCAGCTCCCGAAACAGCGAGACGGTGCCGGCGCTGGCGGATGTGTCGTCCACCACCGAAAGGCGAGCACGGAGCGCGGCCATCTCCGGCTGACCTGTCACTTGCCCTCCCGGAGCCTCGCGATCCGACCATCCCATCTCCATCATCGCCCGACTGTTGGCGAGCGATTCGGCGTACGCCCTCTGCACGAAGACCGGGTTGTCAGGTGCGGCCCGATCTAGATCGGCACGTCTCGGCATCCGCCGTTCTTCGAACTGGTTCGGGTGCCAGCCCCCGACAACTGCCACCCAGCGTCCCGGCCCCAGCTCCCCGGCGCGTATGGAGATAGCCTCGAGGGCCTCACCGAGACTCTGGTGGTCATCCCACCTGACTTCGACGTCCCACGTGCGACCGCCACGCACCAGATGGAGATGACTGTCGATCAGTCCCGGAATCAAGCGGCGTCTACCGGCGTCGATCACCGTCGTGGTTGGGCCGGCCAACTCGAGCATCTCTCGTGACGAGCCACGAGCGGTGATCCTGCCGTGTGTGACAGAGAGTGCTTCGTCCTCCAAGGCGTGACCGTCCCAGAGCTTCGCTTCCACGACGACGAGGTCGGCGGTGGATCCGCGCGAATCGGTCAATCGCTGGTGCGGCTGTCTGCAGCCCGGCCGACGACGAACCAGATGGCGTGTACCGGAACATCACCCCGGTTGAACAACCGGTGGGGTTGCGTGGAGTCGAAGGCGATCGAGTCTCCGGGGTCGAGTTCGAAGTCCTGGAAGCCGATCTGGATGCCGAGCTGACCGCTGATGATGTACCCGTACTCCCTGCCGTGGTGACGCATCAACGACAGGTCGGGAGTCGACGCTCCCCCGACCTCATAGGTCGCATACAGGAAATCAACGCCTTCTTCGGTCCCAGCAGTGAGCTCTTCCCACCGCACGCCCGACGCCAAGTCGATCACTTGACGATCATCCGGGTGTACCAGAGGGGTCTCGTCTGCGACAACGTCTGAAATCGGCTCTGGCTCGGCGAACTCCGCTCCGCGGATGATCCGGTCCAGGGAGACGTCTAGTTCGGTCACGATCGCGTAGAGGGTGCCCACCGATGGTTTGGAGAGCCCACTCTCGAGCTGGGAGATGAGACTGGCGGAGAGACCGAGGCGACGGGCCAGCTCACGTTGGCTGATGCCCGCCTTGACCCTCTCCTCGCGCAGTCGTTCTCCGATGCCGTCGAGTTCGGCGGGAAGGTCTCGTGCGTGTGCGTCGCTCACATCAACATCCAGCCGCCATCGATGTAGAGATTGACCCCATTGATCGCCCGGTTCTCGAGCAGGAACACCGTAGCGTCCACCACCTCGGCCATGGTCGGCAGGCGCCCGGTCGGAGTTCGGGCGATCACTGCGTCGAGGGGCTTGTTCTCCCAGTACGGGCTGTCCCCGACGATCCCGGGGTGCAGGGAGTTGAACCGGATCGGCTTCAACTCGACCGCGAGTGTCCGGATCATTGCGCTGACGCCTCCGTTCACGGTCGTGACCGTGGTCGAGCCGGGGTAGGGACGGTCCTTGGCGCGCCCGCCGTAGAGAACGACCGAGGAGTCGTCGCCCAACCGGTCGAGGAGCGTGTGGACCGTCTCGGTGTACCCGACGAGCTTCATCGTCGTGAGGCCGATCGCCCGAGAGATGTTGTAGTCGCGGACTGGATTCTCATCGCGCTCCACGGCGGTGATCACGAGTCTCGAGACCGCTCCGACCCCGGAGAGAGCCCCTCCGATCTCTTCGGGTTTGGAGAGGTCGAGCGCCGCCCAACCGACTTCG
>DASTBQ010000191.1:0-23933 GCA_035711995.1 Acidimicrobiia bacterium
GATCAAGGGTCTCGTCAAGGCCGGCGAGAACGACGAGTCGGCCGCACTTCGCGAGTTCGCCGAGGAGACTGGCTGGGACCCACCGTCCGAGGGTTGGGTTCCGCTTGGTGAGACCACGCTCCGTTCCAAGAAGGTCGTGATCGCGTGGGCTGTCGAGCGCGACTTCGACCTCGAGACCTTCGACCCGGGGACCTTCACCCTGTACGGGAAGGAGTACCCCGAGATCGACGTGGTGGTCTGGATGACCCCAGAAGAGGCCAGGATGAAGTTGAACCCGGCACAAGGGGTGTTCATCGACCGACTAGAACAGCACCTGAGGTTGAATGGTGACACCAGGAGGTAGCGATATGGGTGACATGCCAAAAACAGACGCAGAGTGGCGAGACCGACTCTCACCGGAGCAGTACCAGGTCCTGAGGCAGGGCGGCACCGAACGCGCTTTCAGTGGCAAATATTGGGACTCGAAGACACCGGGTGTCTATCGCTGTGCAGGGTGCGGTGAGAAGCTCTTCTCGTCCGACACCAAATACGAGTCACACAGCGGATGGCCGAGCTTCTACGAGCCTCTGGCCGAAGGGATAGTCGACGAGGAGGCCGACCGGTCCTACGGGATGGTTCGCACCGAGATCAAGTGCGCCAACTGCGGAGGTCATCTCGGCCACGTCTTCGACGACGGGCCCAACCCGACCGGTCTGCGTTATTGCGTCAACTCTGCGTCGCTCGAGCTCGAGGAGGGCGCCGGCTAGGTCCTCACCTCGTCGACCACTGCGAGCAGATCTTCCTCGCGGGAAGATTCTGGGAAGTCGGACAGTCTGATTCGACGCTGCAATGTCCCGTCACTCAGAATATGACCTATCTCGATCTCGGCGAGAAGTCGCTGGACGCCCCGATTGTCGCCCCTCGACTCGAAGCAGAACTCCTCGAGACCGTCCGCTCTCGCCACCGCGATCAGAGCCTCGAGGAGGGCCTTGGCTACACCACGTCCCTGGAAGCGATCGATGACTGTGACTGCCAGTTCGGGACACCCCCCGTCGTCGGGGACTATGTAGCGCCCAACACCTGCCGCCTCGTCACCGAGGGTCGCCCCCCAGGCCACATGCCCTCGTTGGTCCACGTCAGTGAGGTAATCGAGTTCTCGCTGGCTGAGACCAGCCACGCCCTGGCCAAAACGGGCGAACCTGCTGTCGATCGACAGCTCCTGAAGACCCTTCTCCAGGAACTCCCGATCGGTCTTCAGGATCGGGCTGAGTGTGACTACGGACCCGTCCTCGATCGGCATTTCGTACTTTGGTCGGTCGGCGGGGAGGACGATTCTCATCGGTTCTCCCAATTGAAGCCGGTAGCGGTTGCCACGGCACATCAGGATTGCGGCGGTAACTTCAAGACGATGGCACGGCGGCGTCTGGCGACGGCAACCTCTGACTTCGGGTCGGGCAAACGCGAGTCACATGACTCGGCATCGTTCTACGCACGCTTCTCGCCACCTGTCGTCTCCCACGACGAACGGGTATCCCCGCCCGTGCTCACCGACACACTCTTCTGTGGCGATGCCCGGGAAATGACAGACGACCAGGTTGCAGACAGGTCGGTGGCATTGGTGGTGACCTCACCGCCCTATTTCACCGGCAAGGAGTACGAGACGAACATGGCAGCCGGCAACGTCCCGGCCAGCTACGTCGAGTACCTGGAGATGCTGCGCGAGGTGTTCGCGATCTGTCTCGCAAAACTCGAACCAGGAGGTCGGATTGCGATCAACGTGGCAAACCTCGGGCGGAAGCCGTATCGCTCTCTCTCTTCTGACGTGATCGCGATCCTCCAGGACGATCTGGGAATGCTTCTCCGCGGCGAGGTGATCTGGCAGAAGGCACGGGGCGCCGGTGGCAGCTGTGCCTGGGGCTCCTACCGGTCCCCTCAAAACCCGGTCTTGCGTGATGTCACCGAGAGGGTGGTGATCGCATCCAGAGACAGATTCGACAGGGCTCTGAAACGGCCGCTTCGTCAGGAACGCGGTCTGCCTCACGAGGCGACCATCGACACAGACGAGTTCCTCGAAGCGACCCTGGACGTCTGGGAGATGCCGGCGGCATCGGCGACCCGCATCGGTCATCCGGCCCCATTCCCGGTCGAGCTTCCCCGACGAATAATCGAGCTATACACATATCGGGAGGACCTCGTGCTCGACCCTTTCATCGGATCGGGCACTACCGCGGTCGCCGCCGTCGAATCCGGTAGGCACTACGTGGGCTTCGACACCGAGCCGGCATACATCGACCTGGCACGGGAACGCATCGAGAAGACAACGGGGCGGGGATGACCACGAGGATCCTGGCAGTCTGCGCCGGGAACATCTGCAGGTCCCCGGCGGCGGAGGCTGCCATCGCCGCGGCGGCAGCACGTGCCGGGCTCGACGTCGAGGTCGACTCGGCCGGCACCGGATCCTGGCATGTCGGCAATCCGCCCCATCACCAATCCGTGGCGGCGGGTGCCCGTGCCGGCCTGGAGATCGGTGGCAAAGCGAGGGTGATCAACAAATCGGACTTCGACAGGTTCGACGTGATAGTCGTGATGGACCGAGCAAACCTCAGAGACGTCATGGGATTGGCACCCGACCTCGAGCACAGGGCTCGGGTCAGACTCTTTCGCACCTTCGATCCAGAGACGGACTCCGAGGAGGTGCCCGACCCCTACGGCGGCCCCGACGAGGGTTACGACCAGACGATCGCCCAGATCACCGCAGCGGCGTCAGGTCTCATCGACTCGCTGCTGTCAGTCGGAGTGCAGGATCCCGTAGCCCCTGAGTAGGAAGTCGAGGGCTGTCTGCACCGGGTCTTCGGCCCTGGCCAATTCGGCGTAACCAAGACTCGAGCCGTTGAAGGCATCGTCGTTCCAGTACGCGTTTGACCTGTCGATGTCACCCCAGGCCGAGACGTAGAGGTAGGGATGAGGATGAGCCGGATCTCCGGGTGAACCCCCGTAGCTGGCGCGTCGGCCTCGGTCCTGGCGTCCCATTTCGATCGCAGGGTCGAAATGCTCGGGCCAGAGTTGGACCTCCGACACGTCGTCGTCGTCGAGGCCCTGTGCCCGCAGACGCTCGAGGATATCGGTGGCGAAATCGAACCATCTCCCCACGGTGCGGGCTGACTCGTCTTCGACCTCGAGCTGTTCGTCAGGGTCAACCGGACGAAGCGGGTCGCGGAAGTTCGAATACCAGTCGACTTCGTATTCGTGCCCGAAGAACTCGCAGGCGGCACGAACAGTCGTGATCTCCTGGGACGCAACCCCTGCCTCATTCTCGAGGACCAGGCTGGAGCCCTCCACACGTGCCACCGTTCCATCGAATTGCGGTGTGCCGAAGCCGCCCGGGGTGGCACGGAGCCCCATCTTGGCCTCGATGAGATAACGGGAGGGCGCAACCGCGAAGAATGCGATCTGGTGCAGCGCCTCCCTCGTTGGCACGTAAGAGTCCGGGGGATTCTCGAGTCTCAAGTCACATCACTCCCTGAGGGCTTCCGCCAGAATGCGGCGAGCTGTAAGGCTCCGGCGACGATCCCGAGACCCACTATCAGGGCTCCCATCGAGCCGTCGAGGTCATCGGAGATGCCAAGAGCCGAGTCGAGGGAGATCGAGCCGGGACCGACGATGGCGATGACCAGCGCCAGCATCGCCAACGTCGCCACATACTCATACCCCTCAGTAGGTCTGTGAAAAACAAAGAAGCCGGCAAATCTATGGATCGACCAGAAGGCAACGAGCATTGTCGCGACTACGCCCGCAGCCGCGATCGTGGTGAGCAGACCGGCAAGGAAGGCAAGACCTATGGCTGTCTCATTGGCCGCTGATAGCCGGGCATTCAGGGCGGGGCTCTTGAAACCCACCTTCTCGAACCATTCCGTGGTTCCATCCAAAGTCCTGGCGTGGTTGATTCCGTGAGCCAACATCACGATCCCGACCCAGAGGCGCGCAACGAGCATGGCGACATCTATTACTTCCATGTCGACACGTTATAGACGGTTCGAACGGGGGGTGATCAAACGCCACCCATCCGCCGGTGCCGCCACCACAACAACCCTGCGCCACTGGCGACCAACGCGGTAGCGATCGCGATCATCCCGATCGGGGCACCGGGACCGTTGTCGACTGACGCTGCTGCAACCGGAATCGATACCGGGACCACGCTCGAGGTGGTGGTCGTTGATGGCAGCGTCGTAGTCATGGTTCGGACTGTGGTGGTCGTCTCAGGAGGGCTCGTGGTAGTGCTCGACGGGACCGTGGTCGGGGTGGTAGTTGTCGTGGCGGTCGCAATGGAAGTAGTGGTGGGCGGCTCCGGTGCCTCCGTTGTCGGCGGAGCAGGAGAGCCACCATCTCGCGCCCCCTCCACATCGGCACGCAACGACCCGGTGACATAGCGATAGAGATCGGCTCCAGGACAGGTCGTTTGACTCATGTCCCGATGTCCGGCGATGGTCGGTGTCGTGACCGACACTCCCGACGCAAAGCGATTTGACCCCCGGGAGACGAAGCTGATCTCGGCTCCGTCCGCTGTGGAGACCCCGTACCTGTCTGCAAGCCATGCCAGCAGCGCGACGAGCGAACCGTGCGCCGCTGCGCTTGCCGGGGCCAAATTGGTGTCGCCGATCAGACATACGAGTTGAGTGAAACCCTGGTTGCCTCCCGTGGCGGAGCCGGCGACGGGGCCGTCGAGACTCCCTTGCCTCGCCTCCCAGATCCCACCGCCCGAGTCGATCACGAAGTTGTAGGCGATGTCCGGGAAACCCCGGTCCGGCCCGGTGTGGAAGTGGTACCAGTCCCGCAAGATCGCGGGGACGTCGCCGGGTAGGTGCCCATTGTGCGACGCAGAGTGGTGGACTATCAAAAACCGCACGTCCTCGCGGGAGAGGGCTCCTTTTGGTGGGAGGTCGGCACCCCAGGCCGAGCGTGGGTTGATAGTGATTGCTCGGGCTGTGCCGGCAGGGAGGACACCCGTCACTGCCAGGCCGGACGTGGCCACGATGAACTGGCGACGGGTCAGTGCGGACACCTGGCAGAACCCTATATTTGCCCCTGTCGTGTCTACGGTTCATTTCTCATGAGCAACTGGACAGAGGGCGCGCTCGCACTCCTCGTCGTCGTTGGCCTGGGGATCGGGCTCTTTCTGTTCTCGGGGCAGACTCTCGGTGACGGGGCATCCGACACAACCCTGGCGCCCATAACGGTCGACCCCGAAGCAGCCGCCCGGGGTGCAGCCCTCGCTGAGGCCCAGGGCTGTCTCCAGTGCCACACCGTGGATGGGACCCAGGCCTCAGGCCCGACCTGGAAGGGTCTGGCGGGATCGATAAGACCGCTGACGAACGGCGAGGAGGTGGTCGCGGACGCCACCTATCTGTTCAATTCGATAGTCGACCCCAGCAACCAGATCGTGGACGGTTATCAGGACTTGATGCCCAAGTTCTATGCCGACCAACTGGAAGAATCCCAGATCAACGATCTCGTCGAATACATCAAGAGCCTCGCCGCCTGAGTTTCAGACCGGGCCCCCCGGGCACCGGGACCTCTCGTAGCGTCCTATCTCTCCCCGCAAACTTGATAAAACCCGACTCAAGTTGTAGTATCGGGCCACACTCAGACAATTACCGGAAGGAAGACGAGAATGCCACGCGCCGTAGGTATCGACCTTGGTACCACCAATAGCGTCATCGCGGTCCTCGAGGGTGGTGACCCCGAGGTCGTAGCCAACGCCGAAGGGGGCCGAACCACACCCTCGATCGTTTCATTCAAGGACGGTGAAGTACTGGTTGGCGAGGTAGCCAAACGTCAGGCGATCACCAACCCGGATCAGACAGTGCGATCGGTCAAGCGACACATCGGCACCGACTGGTCAATCGAGGTCGACGGGAAGCAATACACCGCTCAAGAGATCTCCGCCCGCATCCTCATGAAGCTGAAGAGGGACGCCGAGTCGTTTCTCGGTGACACCGTGACCGACGCGGTCATCACAGTCCCCGCTTATTTCAACGACGCCCAACGGCAGGCCACGAAGGAGGCCGGCCAGATCGCCGGGCTCAACGTGCTTCGTATCATCAACGAACCTACAGCCGCGTCGCTGGCTTATGGGCTCGATCGCAAGTCCGACGAGACCATCCTCGTGTTCGACCTCGGTGGTGGAACGTTCGACGTGTCAGTCCTCGAGATCGGCGACGGTGTGTTCGAAGTCAAGGCGACTTCCGGTGACACCCATCTCGGTGGCGACGACTGGGACCAGGCCGTAATCGACTGGCTGGTGAAGAGTTTCAAGGACGATCATGGCGTCGACCTGTCAAACGACCGCATGGCGAGTCAGCGTCTGAAGGAAGCCGCGGAGAAGGCGAAGATCGAACTGTCCTCTGTCAGCGAGACCGAAGTCAACCTGCCATTCATCACAGCGACCGACGCCGGCCCCCTCCACATGCAGTACAAGCTGACCCGGTCCGAGTTCCAGAAGCTCACCGAAGACCTCCTCGACCGCACCAAGAGACCGTTCGAGCAGGCGATCAAGGACGGAGGAATCAACGTCGAGAACATCGACCACGTCGTCCTGGTGGGGGGTTCCACGCGTATGCCGGCCGTTCAGGAGCTGGTGAAAGAGCTCACCGGGAAGGACCCCCACAAAGGGGTCAACCCCGACGAGGTGGTTGCCGCAGGAGCGGCCATTCAGGCCGGTGTCCTAAAGGGTGACGTCAAGGACATCCTGTTGCTCGACGTGACACCGCTGACCCTCGGAGTCGAGACAAAAGGTGGCGTCATGACCCGGATGATCGAGCGGAACACGACGATCCCGACCAAGCGGTCCGAGATCTTCACCACCGCCGAGAACAACCAGCCCGAGGTCGAGATCCACGTCCTCCAGGGTGAGCGGACCATGGCCAATGACAACAACAGTCTCGGCAAGTTCCGTCTCACCGGTCTCCCCCCTGCCCCCATGGGGGTCCCACAGATCGAGGTCACTTTCGACATCGACGCCAACGGCATCGTCCACGTCAACGCGAAAGATCTGGCCACCAACAAAGAGCAGCAGATGACGATCACGGGTGGCACTGCCCTTGCTCAGAATGACATCGATCGCATGGTCAAGGACGCGGAGGCATACGCCGAGGAAGACGCCAAGCGGCGTGAGACCGTGGAAACCCGGAACCAGGCCGAGCAGTTGGTCCATCAGACCGACAAGCTGATCGAGGAATCCGGCGACCAGATGACTGATGACGAGAAGACTTCCGTCGAAGCCGCCAAAACCGCCCTCAACGAGGTCCTCGCCGATTCCGACGCCGATGCGGACGCCATGAGGTCCAAGATGGACGAGCTGGTGACGGCGAGCCAGGCAATGGCCACGAGGCTCTACCAGCAGGCAGCCCAGGAGCAAGCTGCCGGCGGTGAAGCAGGTGAGCCCGACACCGGGGATGACGACGTGGTCGAGGCTGAGATCGTGGACGACGAGGATGAATGAGCACGACCAGACAGACGAGGTGGTCGAGGCCGAAGTAGCAGTCGAGCCGCCAACACCTGACCCCCACGAGCTGGGTCTCGAGCTGCCCGAGGACGCTTGGGACGCTCGAGACCTGTTGCTCGCAGAGGTCAAGAACGCACGTGAAGAGGCGACGTCCTACCTGGACGACCTTCGTCGCGTCGCGGCCGACTTCGACAATTACCGCAAGCGCACCGTCAAGGAGAATGCGGTGATGCTCGACCGTGCCACGGAGAAAGTCGTCGCCGGTTTGATGCCGGTGCTCGACTCTTTCGACGCTGCCTTACACACCGACCCGCAGACGGACACCGAGGAGCGTCTCTACGCCGGGATGATCAATACCCGGGAACAACTGCTCAACGCCCTGAGCAACGAGGGTCTCGAGGTGATACCGACCATCGACCAGCCGTTCGACCCCGAGATCCATGAACCGGTGGGGGCACCGGCAGGGGTGGGCAATCTCATCGTGGCGCAAGAACTGCGACGTGGATATCGACTGAACGGAAAGGTTCTCCGCGCCGCCCTGGTAGTGCTGGATGTCGAATAGATGAACCGCGATTGGATCGAGAAGGACTTCTACAAAATTCTCGGGGTCGCCGAGACGGCCACCGCCGAAGACATCAAGAAGGCGTACCGGAAGCTGGCGCAGACCCATCATCCTGACGCCAACCCCGGAGACACCGGAGCCGAGGAGCGCTTCAAGGAGATCTCCGAGGCATATGCCACCCTGTCGAATTCCGAGCAACGCAAGGAGTACGACCAGGTGAGGCGTCTCGCCGCCACGGGTGGGTTCCAGGGCTTCGGCGGGCAGGGTGGCGGCGTCGGTGGCTTCGGTGGCCAGCAGGTACGGGTCGAAGACCTCCAGGATCTGCTGGGCGGGTTCGGTGGTATCGGCGACCTCTTCGGGTTCGGCTCACAGCAGAGACGTAACGGCCCGAGCAGAGGTGCTGACCTGACGACGGAGTTGAGCGTCGGCTTCGAAGACGCTGCTTTCGGTGTCGAGACCGAAGTGGTGGTCGAAGGTGCCGCCGCGTGTTCCAGGTGCTCCGGCACCGGCGCCGAGCCGGGATCGTCCATCACAACCTGTCCCACTTGCAACGGCCGTGGCGTGGTGGCCCAGAATCAGGGGTTCTTTTCTTTCTCACAGCCCTGTCCGCAGTGTCACGGTTCGGGAAGACTGATCGAACAGCTCTGCACCAAGTGTCGCGGCACAGGCAGCGAAAACCGTCGCCGCACTGTCAGGCTTCGGGTGCCCGCAGGTGTCAAGGACGGCACCACTCTCCGTCTTCGTGGCAAGGGCGCACCCGGCTCACTCGGCGGGCCGGCCGGCGACCTGATGGTGCGCATCAGGGTCGCCCCCAGCCGCACCTTTGGGCGGAAAAACAACGACCTCACACTACGGGTGCCGATCACGTTCACCGAGGCAGCCCTCGGGACCAAGGTCGAAGTGCCCACTCTCAACGGCGGCGTGAAGGTCAGGATCCCCTCGGGAACACCGTCGGGCAAGACTTTCCGCGTGCGAGGTAAGGGAATCAATCCCGAGCGCGGCAAGCCCGGCGATCTGTTGGTGACGGTTGAGGTGGCCGTACCGCAGAAGGTGAGCAAGGAGGAGAAGCGTCTCCTCGAGGAATTGGCGTCCCATGAGACCGACGACATCAGGGCCCATCTGAGATGATGGAGGCGACACGATGACAGACTCACAGAGAGCGGTGTTCGTCATTTCCGTTGCAGCGGAATTGGCCGGGATGCATCCCCAGACCCTTCGCATCTATGAGCGTAAAGGACTCATCGATCCGTTCCGCACCCCGGGCAACACACGCAGATATTCACAGGAAGACATCGAACGCCTCATACTGATCCAGGAGATGACCGCCGAGGGCATGAACCTCGAAGGCGTGCGTCGTGTACTCGCGCTCCAGGAAGAAAACAACCGTCTCAAGAAGAGGCTCGATCGGCTGCGCGACAAGCTCGAAGAGATGGAAGAGGCGCTGGAAACAGCGGGGCGAGCTCCCGAGATCGTCCTACGAAGCCAGATCCGCACGATCTACGGAAGCGACAGCTGATGGCGGACTCCTACGAGGGCCCGATAAGGATCATGGGCGATGACGGGATCCTTCTCACCACAGGTCAGGCTGCTCTCGAACTCGATGCCGATCACGGCAACTGGACTGGTGTGGTCCAGACATTGGTCGGCACCGGTGTCGCAGGCAAGGCACTGGTGGTCGAACTCGAGATACCCGAAGGCGGCCGGGGCAGGGCCCAGCTGACACCCCTCCGAGTGGTCGCGGACAGGGCCCAATCGTCGGTGACCGGCTTCGGCACGCCACCCTTCTGACACCAGCCTTCAGAGTCGCGTAGGGTCGCCACGACCGATCCCAGGCCAAAGGAGTACCGATGGGATGGAAAGACTGGTTCAACCGCGGTAAGGACGCAGCCGCCGAGAACAAGGACGCCGTGAAGGGTGGAATCGACAAGGCCGGCGACATGGTCGACGAGAAGACCGGTGGCCAGCACGCCGAGCATGTCGACAAGGCGCAGGATGCCGCGAAGGACTACGTCGAAAAGCTCCCTGAGGAATAGTCGATTCGGCCCGGATCAGAAGAGAGGAGCGGCCAAGCCGCTCCTCTCTTCGCGTCCCGACATGGAGAGGGACCGATGACCGACGAACGTTTCAGTCTCAAGGATCACTTGTTCAACCGGGAACGGGTCTCCTATCTAGGCGGTCTGCTCGAGAGAGGGATTCCGGGTTTCGATCGCTCGAGTTTCGAATCCGAGGTTCTGGGGCGTCTGCCCCCGCTCGAGCTGAAGCAGCGGATCGACATGATCGCTGAGGTCTTGGTCTCTTTCCTGGATGACGATTTCGCCATCGCTGCCGACCAGATTCGCGCCTCGCTTCCACCCCCGCTCGATCCCACCCTCAGCGACAACGATTTCGGCGAATTCATCCTCATCGCACTGGGCAAGTTCGTCGAGGACAACGGTGGTGAGCAATACGAAACCTCGATGCGTCTTCTCCGTGAGATCACGATGCGTGTCTCGATGGAAGGACCCGTGCGACGCTTCATCGAGGACCGGCCCGATCAGACTCTCGAGCTCTTCGCCGATTGGGCGGGCGACGAGAACTACCACGTCCGCCGTCTGGTCAGCGAGAGCACACGGCCCCGGCTCCCCTGGGCCCGTCGCATCCACATCGACATCGAGAGGCCTCTGCCCTTACTCGACATCTTGCATGCGGATCGCACACGGTACGTGACCAGATCGGTGGCAAACCACCTGAACGACATGGCGAAGGTGCGTCCCGAGATCGTGATCGAGACACTGCGACGATGGCACGAACTGGGCTGGCAGCACCCCACGGAGTTGCGATGGATGACCCGTCACGCCCTGCGTACTCTCATCAAGCAGGGTCATCAACCGGCCTTCGCGCTCCTCGGATATGCCGACGCCCCGAATGTCGCGGTCGAGTTGTCGTTGCAGACCAAGACTGTTCGGCCTGGCGGGGCGCTCGAGTTCGCGGTGACGCTCACCGCCGGCTCGGATCAGCGGCTACTCATCGACTATGTCCTCGACTTCGTCGCCAGCAGAGGAGCTGTTCGATCCAAAGTGTTCAAGCTCCGCGAGCTGTCGGTGGCCGGTGGTGAGATCACCACGCTCGAGAAGAGGCATCCATTGCGCTCCGACGCCACTACCTATCGGCTCTATTCAGGAACTCATCGCCTCGCAGTCGTGGCCAACGGTCGGGAGGTCGCGACGGACAGCTTCGAGGTCGTCGTCGACTGACAGTTGACATATTCCCATATACGCATATATTACTATCATGGCCCGAGCCGCTACGACCACCGACGCGTTCAATGCGATCGCCGAGCCGAGACGGCGTGAGATCGTCGAGCTGTTGGGAGACCGCGAGCTCTCGGTCAACGAGATCGTGGAAGGCATGCCCCTCTCTCAACCCCAGGTATCCAAACACCTGCAGGTTCTCAAAGAGGTTGGGGTCGTGCACTCTCGAAAGGACGGCAGACAACGGCTCTATCGCCTCGATGCCGCCGCGTTGCAGCCGATCCACGACTGGGTAAGCGGGTTCGAGCGTCTCTGGAACGCGCGGCTCGACAGGCTCGACAGCTACCTCGAAGAGGTGCAGAGAAAGGAAATGCAATGAGAACGAGAATCGACCGCACCGGATCCGCCGAGATCACCCTGCCGTCGGAAACCGAGATCAGCATGGTGCGGAAGTTCGACGCACCGGCAGAGCTGGTGTTCGACGTTTGGACCACACCGGAACACGTGCGCAACTGGTGGGGGTATCCCGAACACCAGATGACCGAGTGCACCATCGATCTGACGGTGGGGGGCGAGTACCGCTACGCCGCCGACATCCCCGACTTTGGTGAACTCGCATTCAGGGGAGTGTTCAAGGAGATCGATCGGCCTCATCGTTTGGTGGCCACCGAGATCTACGAGGCCTATCCCGACAAGGAAGGGGTGAACACGATGACCCTCACCGAAGAGGATGGGGTCACCACCATGGTCGTCATCATGGCCTACGACAGTCAGGAAACCCGTGACGCAGTGATCGAGTCCGGCATGGAGCACGGTCTGCAGGTCAGCCTGAACCGGATCGACGCGGTCCTCGCCGGTCTCAACGACCAGGGCGAGGACGTCTGATGGTTGACATGAGTCTCGAGGTGATAGTCCTCCCCGTCAGCGATGTCGACCGTGCCAAGGAGTTCTATGCCGACAAGCTCGGGTTCACCCTCGACGTCGATCACCAGGCAAGTGACCAGTTCCGGGTGGTGCAATTCACACCACCCGGATCGGCCTGCTCGATCACGTTCGGCATAGGTCTCGGTGAGACGAGCGCCTCGCCGGTCAAAGGGATACATCTATGTGTCGCCGACATCGAAAAGGCTGTGGCGGAGCTCCAAGAGCGGGGCGTGGAGTTGGCTCCGATCCGGCACATGGGTCCCAATGGGTGGGAGGACGGCCCCGACCCCGAGCGGCGCAAGTACGGGTCGTACTCGTCCTTCACCGACCCCGACGACAACGGCTGGGTTCTTCAGGAGGTGGGCGCCGCCACCACCCCGTGAATAGCGACGCCCCGTCTGACGTTTCTACCCCTCCTGACAGAAAGCCACACTCGGTGCGGCTCCCCATCGAGGACTTCTTTAAGCCTGGCTGATCCGTCTCGGCATAGGCTCCCGGGTGTGCTGCGGATTCTCATCGTCATGGCAGTAATCGCAGGTTGCAGCAGCCAAACCGACGTGGAGGTGGGTCAGGTTCCATCCCCGTCTCAGACGACGTCTGCCGAAGACAATGCGACACCCACCGACCTGGTTCTTGCGATCGACCAACTCCTCGTTGACCTGTACACGACGGAGTGGGACTTCGAGTCGGTCGACGATGTGGTAGCGGTGGGAGATGTGCGAGCAGGCTGGCTTTTGGCCGACCTGATGCGTTTCTATCAGACCGGTCCCGCCTACGAGGAACTGATCTTCGGTTTCAGCGAACTCACCGGCGCGCCTCAGGATGGTTCCCAAGTCGGATTCGTGTGGGCTACCAATCATCTCCTCGCTGCCGACGTGCCCGCCTATGAGGGCTACATCGAACACAAGGAGGCGGTGTTCACCCCGGTCGAGGATCGTTGGGAGCAGTTCTTCACTGCAGACGTGTCTATGGATTGGCGTCTGGTCACCTGGGGAGGTGTCCTCGCCGACGAGCGGCCGCTCGACGACAACGGACCCTGCAATTGCATACCGGCCCTCGATCATCCTCCCACGACCGACGCCGCCGGTGGGTCCTGGTACGAGGAAGACAGGATCGTGTTCGGTCTCGTGGTCGGGGACGAGGCACTCGCCCTTCCCAAACATCAGATGGAGTTTCACGAGATGGTGAACACCACGCTGGATGGGCGTGAGATCGGAATCCCATATTGCACGCTGTGCGGATCGGCACAGGCCTATTACCTGGACGACGTGGCCGGGACCGACCGGCTCGTGCTACGAACTTCGGGCTTGCTCCAGCGTTCGAACAAGCTCATGTACGACCTCACTACGGGGAGCGCAATCAACACGTTCACCGGCGAGGCACTCACCGGCCCTCTCGCCGAAGCCGGGGTCAAACTAGAGCAGATCTCCGTGGTGGCCAGCACCTGGGGTCAATGGAAGACGGCGCATCCGGACACACGCATCCTTGCCCGCGACGGTGGTGTGGGCCGGGTCTACGCCAACGATCCACTGCGAGGCAGGGACGATGACGGGCCGATCTTTCCGGTCGGTCCGGTCGATCCCAGACTCCCCGTTCAGGAGAAGGTGATTGGAGTCATCACCGCCGACGGGACTCCCGTCGCATTCCCGGTGGCACCCGCTCTTGCAGCTCTGGCCACAGGCCCAATCGAATACGAAGGGCTGACGGTTCGGCTCGCCGATTCGCTACGCGTCTATGACGAAGACGGAGACGAGGTGATCAGTCACGAGTCGTTCTGGTTTGGGTGGAGCCAGTTCCATCCCGACACCGTCATCTGGGACGACTTCGGCTCGTGACTCAGGAGGCCAACCACTCCTTGGCGGTTTCGACCTCACTCATCGAATACACCCTGACCTCGCCAGGCATCAGGAAACCGAAGCCTTGCACCAGATTGCGATACACACTGTGGTCGGTCACGAAGGCGATCTTTTCGAAGTCTCCCCAGGTTCGGGCGCCCATCTTCATGTCGTCCAGGGCCGCGTCGGTCGAATATCCCTCGAAGTCGGTACCCAAGACATAGAGGAATTTCGCCTTGCGTCCACCGGCCGTGGCATCGTCGACCGCCGGGATCAGAGTCGACTCGTAGTCCTCGGCTGTGACCGTGCCCGTGGCTCTCAGGCCGAGCACACCGTCCTCCAATTCTGGGATGATCTCGATCATTATGCTGAATCTAGTTGTCGGGCTCGCAGACCTCAGCCCAGGACCAGATCCCCGTCTTCGACCGACACCTTCACGCTGTCACCGTCGCCGAATCGACCCTCGAGGATGGCGGTGGCGATTGGATCGGCAAGGTCCTTCTGCAGAACTCGTTTGAGCGGTCGAGCCCCATAGACCGGGTCATAGCCACGCTCAGCGAGCAGGTCGAGAGCGTCATCGGTCACGGCGAGATCGATGCCACGGCCGCCGAGACGCTCCCGGATCGCTGCCATCTGGATCTCGACGATCGTTCGAAGGTCTTCCCTGCTCAGCTTGTCGAAAACGATCACGTCGTCGATCCTGTTGAGGAACTCGGGGCGGAACTCGGTACGGACCGCTCCCATCACTCGATCCTCTACGACCTCTTTGGGAAGGTCGGGGTCTATGAACTGCGAGCCGAGGTTCGAGGTCATGATCAGGACCACGTTCGTGAAGTCCACCGTGCGACCCTGACCGTCGGTGAGACGGCCGTCGTCGAGCAACTGGAGCAGGACGTTGAAGACCTCGGGGTTCGCCTTCTCCACCTCGTCGAGGAGGACCACCGAATAGGGCCGGCGGCGGACCATCTCGGTGAGCTGGCCTCCCTCGTCGTATCCGACATATCCAGGAGGTGCTCCGATGAGACGACTCACCGAATGCTTCTCCATGTACTCCGACATGTCGATTCGCACCATCGACCGCTCGTCGTCGAAGAGAAACTCGGCGAGAGCCCTGGCCAGCTCGGTCTTACCGACACCGGTGGGCCCGAGGAAGAGGAACGACCCGACGGGTCGGTGCGGGTCGGAGAGACCGGCGCGCGAGCGACGCACCGCGTTGGCCACCGCCTCTACCGCGTCATTCTGGCCCACGACACGCTGGTGGAGATGTTCCTCGAGGTGGATGAGCTTCTCCGTCTCCCCCTCCATGAGTTTGGAGAGAGGAATCCCGGTCCAGCGAGACACCACTTCTGCAACGTCCTCGTCGGTGACCTCTTCGGACAACATGCTGCCCTGCTCGTGGAGCCGTGCCAGTTCTCTCTCCTGTTCTCCGAGACGTGTGGTCAGGTCATTGATCGTCCCGTATCGGAGTTCTGCGGCCTTGCCCAGGTCACCGGCGCGTTCGGCCAGGTCGGCCTGGTTGCGAGCGTCTTCGATGCGACCCTTCAGATCCCGTATCGCGGTGATGGCTGTCTTCTCGAGATCCCACCGTGCAGTCAGCGCGTCGATCTCCTCGGTGAGATCGGCGATCTCCTGACGGACACCCTCTAGACGTTCCAGCGATGTCTTGTCCGATTCTTTCTTCAGTGCTTCCTGTTCGATCTCGAGCTGGATGCGACGGCGCGTCAGTTCGTCGATCTCCTCTGGCATCGAGTCGATCTCGATGCGAAGCCGGGAAGCAGACTCGTCGATCAGGTCGATCGCCTTGTCCGGGAGGAAGCGGGCCGTGATGTAACGATCGGAGAGCACGACGGCGGCGATCAGCGCGGAATCGGTGATCCGAACCCCGTGGTGCACCTCGTAACGCTCCTTGAGCCCACGCAGGATGCCGATCGCCTCTTCGACGGTTGGCGCCTCGACGAGAACCGGCTGGAATCTGCGCTCCAGTGCGGCATCCTTCTCGATGTGCTTTCGATACTCGTCGAGTGTGGTGGCACCGATGAGTCTGAGCTCGCCCCGAGCCAGCAGCGGCTTCAGCATGTTCGAGGCGTCCATTGCGCCCTCGGCGGCCCCCGCCCCGACCAGCGTGTGCAGCTCGTCGAGAAAGGTGATTATCTCGCCCTCGGACTGTCTGATCTCGTCCAGAACGGCCTTGAGTCGCTCTTCGAACTCGCCTCGATACTTGGCACCGGCCACCATCGAGGCGAGGTCGAGGGCGACGATTCGCTTGGTCTTCAAACCCTCGGGAACGTCTCCGTCGGCGATACGTCGGGCCAGACCTTCGACGATCGCAGTCTTTCCGACCCCGGGCTCACCGATCAGGACCGGGTTGTTCTTTGTTCGACGGCTGAGGACCTGGATGACACGACGTATCTCGTCGTCGCGGCCCACCACCGGATCGAGTTTCCCCTGACGGGCCACCGCGGTGAGGTCGCGTCCGTACTGCTCGAGGGCGTTGAGCGTCGATTCAGGATTGTCAGTGGTGACCCGACGTCCCGCCCTGATCTCGTCTACTGCGGCGCGCAACTCATTGAGATCGACACCGAGCACCCGGGCCAGCGCCAGCATCAGGTGTTCCACGGACAGGTACTCGTCGCCCATCGACGCCCTCTGCCGATCGGCTTCGACCAGAGCACGCGAGAGCTCGGTGGAAGTGGTCACTTCGGCGTCGCCATAGACATGAGGTTGGGCATCGAGTCGTGACTCGAGACCGCGGCGCAGATCGAGGGGGGCGACACCGAGATTGTCCAAGAGCGGATAGACGATCCCGTCTTGCTGGGCGAGCAGGGCCAGAGCGAGATGTTCGGGAAGCACAGTTGCGTGGTGGTGCTCACGCGCCATATCGGTCGCGTCGACCAGCGCCTCTCTCGTCCTTGCAGTCAACTTCTCGGGATTCATTCTGCTCATAGATTAGAAGAAAACTTGAGTGTTGTCATATCAAATCTGGATGACGGAGAACACGGCCATTGAATCTACCCCAACATCCCTGCCATCAACCCCGAACTCCCATGTGGTATTGACTTCCTGGCAGCGTTTGGTATTGTGTAACACATGGTACCTAAAGCCGCTGGGCAGAGCCATACCACCCAGCTTCTTCACGGGGTGCTTGCTATGTGTCTACTTTCATTGATCGAAGAAGAGGCCTCTTACGGATACGAGATGGTCAGCAAGCTGCGAGAGCGCGGGCTCGACCTGGCGAGCGAAGGGTCGATCTATCCCCTCCTCTCACGGCTCCAAAAGCAAGGGCTGATCGACGGCTATCTGGTACAGAGCTCGGAGGGTCCGGCCCGTAAGTACTACAGGATGTCACCAGATGGACGTCGGACTTTGGATCTGTGGAGGAACGAGTGGCGGCAGTTCAGCCGGTCGGTCGACGAGGTCCTCGACGGAGCCCAGTCGTGAGCGACCGGGCGACTGTTGTCGCCGAGATCGAGCTCTACTGGCTGCAGTCGGGTCTCGACCGGGAGACCGTCGCCGACATGCGTCAGGAACTCGATCAGCATCTCCTCGATGCCGAGCTCGACGGACGGTCGATAGACGATGTCATCGGGGACAAAGCCGCATTCGCCGAAGGCTGGGCCGCAGCCCGGCGAGGTGGACGAATCGAGACATGGGCAGACGTCCAGAGCGGAAGAACGAGAAGGAGAAGGGAATCCCGACGGGACCTGGTTCTGTATGGGTCGGGAGCGGCAGCGATGATCGCCGCCGTAGCAGTCGCATCACAAGGAGGTAGCGACGTGGACAACGAAATGTGGCGTTGGCTTTGGACGATCTTTGCCATCGCCCTCGGCATAGGAGAGATGTTCACTGCCGGATTCTTCCTGCTGCCATTTGCGATCGGCGGCGCCGCGGCGGCGATCCTTGCGTGGCTGGGGGCGAACGTGATCGCGCAATGGCTGGTTTTCTTCGGGGTGTCGACCATCTCCCTGGTCTACCTGCGCCGCTTCATCGGCCGTCAGGACGAGGGTGAGCAGCCTCGGGTCGGTGCCAACAGGTGGATCGGTTCAGAAGGCGTCGTGCTGCAGGGCATCGATCCCCACAGCGGAACCGGGATGGTGCGCATCCTCAACGAGGAATGGCGGGCCACCGCGTATGGAAAGATCCCCGTCGGGGCGAGGATCGTGGTCACAGCTGTCGACGGGACTCGTCTCATGGTCGAGCAGCTGGAGAATTGAAACAAGCCAGAGATAGGAGAAAGGAAGAGAAATGGATCCATTTGTGATCCTGTTCGTGATCCTCGCGATCGGGTTGATCGCGGTGGCAGCAGCAGGCTTCAAGGTGGTCAGGCCTTACCAGAAAGGTCTGATCGAATTCCTGGGCCGTTACGAGCGCACCGTCGACTCGGGTCTGCGCTGGGTCATGCCCTTCGTGAAACGGTTGACCAAGGTGGACATGCGGGAGCAGGTCATCGACGTGCCCCCACAGGAGGTCATCACCAAAGACAACGTCGTGGTCACCGTCGACGCCGTCATCTACCACGAGGCGACTGACCCGGTGAAGCTCCAGTACAACGTGGGCAACTTCATCCTGGCGGTGACGAAACTCGCCCAGACCAACTTGAGGAACGTGGTCGGTGATCTCGACCTCGACTCGGCGCTCACCTCACGCGAGGTGATCAACGCCAAGTTGCGGCAGATACTCGACGATGCAACCGACAAGTGGGGTGTGCGTGTCGTCCGGGTCGAGATCCAGCGGATCGAGCCACCAGTCGACGTCACAGACGCCATGCACCGTCAGATGAAGGCCGAGCGTGACCGACGAGCCGCCGTCACGGAGGCCGAAGGTCTGAAGCGGGCGGCCATTCTCAAAGCTGAGGGTGTCAAGGAGTCCCAGGTACTCGAGGCCGACGGTCAGGCCGAGGCGATCAAGCGTGTCGCCGATGCCGAGAGATACCAAAAGCTCACGGTCGCCGACGGTGAGGGCCAGGCTATCGAGCGGGTGTTCTCGGCCATCCACACCGGAGATCCGACGCCCGACCTGATCGCCATCCGCTATCTGGAGACACTCCAGCAGGTGGCGGACGGTCAGGCGACAAAGATCTTCCTACCCCTCGACACCTCGGGTGTTCTCGGCGCGGTCGCAGCCCTCGGCGAGATGTGGCAGGAGAGTCAACAGAGTGCGGCCGGGGAGCGACCCCGGCAGTAGACCTGAAGAGATGTGCATCTCGACCGACTCACTCGGTCGAGATGCCCACCAGATGAAAGTCAACCCCCGACCCGGTTCATCCCGGCGAGGACGGACTCGACTTCCGAGGGGTTCCACGGGGGGTAGAACACCATGGTGTACTGATCGCACCGCTCCCCCGGCTCTTCGAACCAACCGGCCACCCAGGTCCCGTCGGGATGGGGTCCCACCACCGCTCGGGTTCCGTCGATAGATACCTCGCCCTTCTCGGCAGGCCAGTCCACAGCAGGAAGTGTCCCGCGGACCAGTGCGATCGCAAACGTGTCGTCGTTTCGCGGGTAGAAGGTGGAGGTGGAGCCGGCCACCGAGGTCCAGACGTCCGGTTCCGTCGTCGTATCCAAATCCCCCTCCCCGACCCCGATGGGCAACTCGGTCAGTTCATAGGGAGCCTGTGGGCAATCGGGCGGCGGGCTCGTCGTGGTGGTGGCCGCCAAGGTCGTCGTGATGGCAGGCGTTGAGGTCGTCGTGGTCGAAGACTCGGCCGACTGCCCGGCGCAGGCGGCCACAACTACCAAACAGAGAACGAGTCGTCTCATCTACCGCAGGGCGCGAAGGTATCCATCACGAGAGCCGAGATAGATGGTCCCGTTCCAGACGGCAGGGGTGGCCTCGAGACACGTTTCGCCCAACGACACGGACCACGTCTGAGCCGGCGCCGCAGGGTTCTCGAGGTCGTATCCGCGGACATCTCCAGCACAGGTCGCCACTACCAGGGTGTCGTCGACGACGACAGGAGACGACCACGAGTGCCATCCCACCGAGGCATCCCGCCAAACGATGTCGCCGGTCGCCGCATCGACGACGACCAGGGAGCCGTTGTGGATGTTGGTGTAGAGGTACCCGTTGTGGAGTGCGGGGGTAGCCCAGGTTCCGGAATCACCGGTGGCGCCCTCGACCAGGTCGACCCCCCAAATTAATGGGTCGCCGTCGGTGTAAGGGTCGAGTTTGAGAAGCTGACCCAACTCCATCGCTCTCGAGATGTTTCCTGAGGTCCGATATCCGGGACCGACCTGTCCTGGCTTGACGTTGGTCGACACGTAGAGCATTCCGTCCGCATCGGTGATGAGCGAAGCATCCCCGTCGCCACCGGCATAGAAGTCAAAGACGATCGGGGCGTTGCCGTTGCGAATGTCCGAGACGTCGAGACCGATGACCCGGCCCACCGAGTTGTTGAAGTAGACGCGGTCTCCGTGTGCCACCACCGAGTTCTCGATCGAAACGTTCGGGCCTGCGGTGTCCAGCAAGTCGGCGGTGTAGCTCGGCAGGGCCACCAGCTGTCTCGGATCGACGGTCACGTTCCCGTTGCCGTCGTAAGCACGGTTCAGCTCATACGCGAAGAACCAGCCATTCTCTCCGCCTTCGTACATGATGTCGTCGATGACCACCGGGTTGGAGTCCCAGTCGTCGTTCCAGGTTCCGTCCACCGCTTCGGCGTGGAGCGACCAGAGCTCGGTCGGCTCGTCCTGATCGAGAGCGATGATGCGAAGCTCGTTGTCTCTCGAACCCGAATAGAGCAGCGGGAAACCGTCCGGGTCGATCGTCACGCTTCCCTTGATGATGTCCCCTGTGGTGAATGGAGGGCGCAGGTCGTCGCCTGTCTCTGCGTCGACGAAGTGGATGTTGCGATCGTAAGCACCGAAGATCATCTCGGTGACTCCGTCCGGACGCTCCCAGATCGCGGGCTGACCGGTCCAGCCCATGCCACACCAGGTAGTCGTCTCGCCGAGGTTCGTCGACTGGCTGCACATCCCGCTCGACGGATATGACCACAGCTGTGTGGGGTTGTCGGAGATCGGGCCGGTGCCGTAATAGGTGCGCGTCGGGTTCCCCCGGAACATCGTCAGACCCGTGGTGGTCCCCCAGGGTTGGCCGACTGTCCATCCCGGGACCGTGTTCGGTTCGCGGGTCTGACCTCCAGGTGCGGGGGTCCCGGACCCGGCCTGGGTGGATCCCGTCGCGCCGGGTGCTGAGGTCGCGGTGGTCTCCCCCGTCACGGGGTCGGTGGCGATGGTGTCGCCAGATCCGGCCACCGGCCCGCCGCTTGCGTCTCGAGGACCGATCAGAAGGAACGCGACGAACCCAAGCATCGCCCCAAAGGCGATCATCAGGAAGATGGGTCCTCTGCGTTCTTGCATGTCGTCCTAACGGTCCGGCCCGCAGTCCGGTTCACCGGTGAGTACAGGTTGGCCTGGTCTCTCGATGAAAGCGGGTATCAACCAGCCTTCGACCGAGCTGTCCGTCCAATGATGGCCCTGCCCACACCGCTAGATGAAGCCGCATTCGAGTAATCGGCCATACGAAATTGCCGGGACCCCATATCACTGCGACCCCGTCGACCATCTCGAACGGCTGGAGCCGTCCCGGCGGCGACCGGCCCGACTACCACGGCAGACCCAAGACCCAATACTCGATACGACGAGGCACATGCGGTCTACAGGATCTGACTGAGAAAGAGTTTGGTCCTGTCTTCCTGGGGGTCGGTGAAGAAGTGCTGGGGAGGTCCGACTTCCACGATCTGACCGTCGGCCATGAACACCACCCGATCGGCGACGGCACGGGCGAATCCCATCTCATGAGTGACCACGATCATCGTCATCCCGCCCTCGGCCAGTTCGACCATCACGTCTAAGACCTCTTTGATCATCTCCGGATCCAAGGCCGAAGTGGGCTCGTCGAAAAGCATCACTTTCGGTTTCATGGCCAGGGATCTGGCAATGGCCACCCGCTGCTGCTGACCACCTGAGAGTTGGCCCGGGTACTTGCGGGCCTGCTCGGGGATGCCGACGCGCTCGAGGAGACGCATTGCCTCGGCCTCGGCCACCGCCTTGGCCTCTCTCCTCACCTGACGGGGCGCCAGTGTGATGTTGTCTATCACCGTCAGATGCGGGAACAGGTTGAACTGCTGGAACACCATCCCCGTCTCCCGTCTGACCTCCTGGATGTTCCGGATGTCGTCCGACAACTCGATGCCGTCGACGACGATCGAGCCGTTGTCGTGTTTCTCCAGCCGATTTATGCATCTGATCAGGGTGGACTTCCCCGAACCCGACGGGCCGATGACGACCACGACCTCGCGCCGACCCACCTTCATGTTGATGTTCTTGAGGGCCTGGAAGTCCCCGAAGAACTTGTCCACTTCGGCGACCTCGATGAAGGCCTCGCCCTTCGCCTGTGTCGCATCCGAATAGATCGGCGTCTGAGTCATCGCTCACCAACTCCCAACTTCTTCTCCAATCTTCGCGACTCCCGGGACATCGTGTACGACCCGACCCAGAAAATGAGCCCGGCGAACCCGAGTGTTATCACGAACAGACCCTTGCCGAGAAAGTCGTCCTGGGAGTTCACTATGAACGAGTAGTGCAATAGATCGGGCACGCCGAGGATCGCCACAAGGGTGGTGTCCTTGAAGAGACTGATGAACTGACCCACCATCGCCGGGATGGTGGCCCGAAGGGCCTGAGGCAGAGCCACCAATCGCATCGTCTTCCAGGTGCTCAACCCGAGCGCATGTGAGGCCTCGATCTGCCCGCGTGGCACGGCGGCAAATCCGCCCCTCACCACCTCGGCGATGTACGCCGCCTCGAAAAGGGTTATGGCGATCAGCATCCGGGTGACCGTCGATGGTCGCAAGTCGAGTGGGATCAAAAAGCCGATGGCGAACGCTGCTGCCAGGAGCAGCGTGATGAGAGGAACACCCCTGATGAACTCGATGTACCCCACGGAGAGCCACCGCACGAGGGGAAGTGACGACCGTCGCCCCAGGGCGAGCAGGAGACCCAACGGCAAGGCGAAGAGGATCCCGGCGACCGTCAGGAAGAGGTTGAGCTGGAGACCTCCCCACTCGTTCCAACCGACACCGCCGAAACCTGCCAGTGAGAGATAGGTCGCCAAGATCATGACCACGACGAACAGCCAGGACCATCTGCGAACCCCGGCCGGGACGGCCCGACCCGCGTAGTAGGCGCCCAACCCGAGAATGGTGATCCCGATGGTGAGGATGGTGGGCGTCGGTGTCGTAGTGAACAGGAGCAGAATCACGACCAGGGCGATGATCGGCCAGAACCTGCGAACGATGTCCAGTAGCCGTGTCGGCCGATAGGGCACACCGGACTCCTCGGCTCGTTGTCCGGCGTCTCCGGCAAGCAACCCCCCAGCACCACCGACCAGGATGGCGATGAATGCCGTGGCCAGCCACGGCCGCCACAGCTGGTCGGCGGGGAACTGTCCCACCATGAACAGTCGGAGGTTCGCCTCGATGATCGTGAGGTCGGCGGTTGCAAGGAACCGTGCGATTGAGACACCGGCCCAGAGGGCGATGCCACCCATGACGATCGTGAGCAGGGTGTTGAACCACGACGAGAAGAGATTCGCTCGTGCCCACGCCGCACCCCTCGATGACGATCTGACAGGGGCGGTTTCGCGCTCCGGGGCCTGGGTCGCGGTCATGTCACGTATGCCAGACGACGGTTAACGAGGTTGACGATCGCCGAGATGGTGAGGGAGAAGAGGAGATATGCAGCCATCAGCCCGGCGATCAACTGAACCGCCGGTTGCCCGTTACCGATCGCCTGGAACGTGATCCTGGTCACTTCGGCGTATCCGACGGCAATGGCCAGCGACGTGTTCTTCGTGTAATTGAGGTACTGGCTGATCGTGGGTGGTATCGCGATCCTCATTGCCTG
>DASTBQ010000192.1:0-4473 GCA_035711995.1 Acidimicrobiia bacterium
TTGAGGTCTGGCTGACCTCCAGCTTGCGGCGCTTCTTGCGGGGGGCACAAGCGCCGCATCCGAGCAGCGATCTCGGCTGTCGCCCCGTTACGGAACGCAGCCGAGATCAGCGTCTCAACCGGATCGGTTAGATCCGAGCGGCTACAGGGGTGTCGACGAACTTCTCTCCGACGTCCTTCATACCCAGTCCGATGAGCACGAACAGGACACCGATGAGGATCGCCATGCCGGCCACGCCGAAAGCCACAACCGATGTGAACAGGGATGCCCGTAAGAATGAGGCATTCATCGCGACTGCTCGCAGTGGATCTTCGCGGTCGAGTTCGGCATAGGTCAGTCCACCGGTCGCCTCGAGAGCGTGGTCCTCGATGATCTGGGCCTCGCAGTAGGCGCTCAGCGGCCCGTTGACATCGTCTCCGGCGAGACATGAGGCGTCTTCGGAAACAGTGATGTTCTGGGCGGCCAGGGTTGAGCTGACCATGACCCAGGTCACCACCCCTCCAATCATCAGTACCACTCCGAGTATCAGAGACGCGATTGATGCGGTCTTTCTCACGACTTTCTCCCTTCTATGTGTCGTTTGATTCGAAGGTACGATTCGGTGCCGTATCGCGTCAGGGCCTATTGGCGGAACAGAGTGGCCGATGGTCCCATGCCCTCGGGGACAGCCGCCGCGATGCCAGAAATCCAGCCCGGGGCCCTGCCACCGGCCGGCATCTCGATGTCGGCGACCGGGACACCGGCGATGGCGAGGGCGTATGAGATGACCGAGTTGGAGTTCCACATCTCGCCAGTGCTCAAGACGTCGCGGCCCCAGCAATGATTCGGCACCGAGGCCACGGCGGCCACCACCCGCTCCACAGTGGCGTCATCAGCACTGATCCGAAGGGATCTGGTTGCGTATCCGAGGTCAGCGATGACGCCGTCGTCCCAGCACCTGACCTCGTACCGGAAGATGCGGAGTTTCCCAAGGCCGCGAGTGAACACGGGGCCGACTGCGACCACGCCGCGCGAAGAGAGGTCGTCGTCGGGTGCCGGCCAGGCGCACTCGACGACTCTCCTAGCCGAGCCACCTGTGATCACCAGCGCCGTGTGAAACAGCGCCTGCGGCTTGCGACGCTGCAATGCAGCGGCCACGATTTCGTACAAGCGAGCGCAGATCCTGACGATCTCTCGACCGCCTGCTCCGACCGGAATCCAGTAGAGGTCGATGCGGCTCAAGGGTGGCGGGTGAGAGCTCAGTGTCTGCGGGGATACCCGGTTGGTGGCGGGAACGCCATCTCCAGCTTGGTGTTGTCGACTGACCATGAAAGAGTACTCTTGACGCTCACCACCCCGTCGAGTCGACTGGCCAGCTCGACGAGCAGTTCTGCGTCACTGCGGGTCTCCAGCTGCCCGGACAGGGTGACGTTCCCGTCCTCGCACATGACCCGGACCGAGCTCGGGTCTATCCAGAGGACCTTGCGCATCACGTGATCCTCCAACTCGCGGACGATCTCCCCGTCCGGTCGGGCGAAGGCCCGCATGATGTCACTGCGGCTCACCATTCCGACCAGGGCGTCGTCTTCGACGATCGGGATTCTCTTGATCCGGGCCTTCTCCATTAGACGAGCCGCATCGGCATGGTCCGCCTCCGGAGTGAGGGTGATCACCTCAGCCGTCATGACGTCGCCGACCCGAATCTCGTCCACCGGGATCTCATGATGATGGGTGAGCCAACGCAAGAGACTGCGGCGCTCACTGCGCCGACGTCCCGCTTCCGTCTTGACAAAGTCGGCCTCGGTTATGACGCCGACCAGGGCGCCATCGTCATCGGTCACCGGCAACCCACTCACTCCGGCCTCGAGCATGCGTCGTGCCGCCTCCTTGAGAGAGGCATCGGGCCCGATACACAAGACGGTGGTCGTCATCAAGTCACGTAGTTGCATGTTGCACCTCCTGACTCGACTGTGGCCCGAGACCGGTCGACCGGCTAGGGCAATTGGTCCCATTGTCAGCGCGTCGGATGTGGGACTTTTGGCCCCCATCGGCGGGTCCTCGGCCTCTCCAGTGGCGATGGCCCTCTACGGAGTATGGGGAGGTAAAGGCAGTTCTCACAGAAGGAGACACGCAAATGACTGCCACAGCCATTCGTCCGCAGATCGATTCCCCCTCAAAGAGCAGGTCGGTGCTCGTCCTTGCAATCGCCGGAGTGCTGGCCTTCGTGGTCGGATTCGGAAGCCTGGCCGGGGGCATTTTCGGTATCTGGTACACCTATGACCATGCGGTCGCGCAGGACGTGACCACCCCGGAAGATGCTGCGATACCGGAGACACCGGTGCGCGGCCCGTTCACGATGTGGGCGCAGTCGGACATCATCACCCAGCATCAGTTGGAGAACACAGAAGGGCTCTACTACTCGCAGATGGAGCGGATGGTGCCCCTGCTCGACGAGGCGGGCCAACCCGTCCTCGACGAGAACGGTGAAGTCACCATGGTTCCCAACGAGGCGCGGGCATCCTGGGTCCCGGCGACGACACTCACCACAGCTTTGGGCCTGGGGATCGTGTCTTACGCATTGTCCGGGTTCGCCGTTGCAATTGGGGTCACCCTGATCGTGATCGGATACACCTTCTTCCACATCAGGAAGCGTGCCCTGATCGTCTGACGCGCACACGATCAAAAGCTGCCCCAGCGTCGACGAGCGCCCTCCGTTCCCACGGGGGGCGCTCATGTGTGGCATGGGACCCATGGTCCCCATGCAAAGGGACCTATGGCGCTTCCGACTCACATCTTGGGAGACACAAGATCGACATACGCGAAAGGAGTTGCGAAATGACTGTGCGAGAGTTGATAGGGGGGCAGGTGGTGACCTCGTCACCAGGCCAGAGCCTCCGCGATGCGGCTGACACGATGGCGGCTTCCAACGTGGGAGCACTGGCTGTGGTCAGAGATGGACGTCTGGTCGGCATCATCACCGAACGCGATCTGGTTGGCGCGATCGCTTCGTCCGTCGACACCGACGAGTCACCCGTCAGGGATTGGATGACTCAGGACCCGGATTCGCTCGACCCCGATATGGATGTCGAGGCGGCGGCAGATTGGATGCTCGCTGCCGGGTACAGGCACCTACCTGTGGTCGATGGGGTGAATCTGATCGGCGTCTTGTCGATCAAGGACGTGCTCTGGGCTGTCACGGCTCCCACCACCTAGATCGATGGAACGTCTCACCCACGAGGAGGCCCTCGAGCTTCTGGATGCCAGACCGGTGGCACACATAGGCCTCATCTCCGGTGATTCGCCCTACGTCACCCCGATGTCATACGTGAGGGACGGCGACCGGATTCTCTTCCGAACCGAGGCGGGCAAGAAGCTGGACGCGCTGAGGGACAACCCCGCGGTCTGTATCGAAGTGTCCGTTTTCGATGAGGAGACCGGAGACTGGGCCAGCGTGATCGTGAACGGTACCGCCCGCGAAGCAACGGCCGACGAGACCAAGCAAGCTGCACTGGACGGTCTGATCGAGAAGTACTCAGACGTGCTCGGCGACCTGCGCGGCACGGGAGGGTTGCAGCCATTGCCTGGATTCCCCCACGTGATCGAAGTCAGCATCGACGAGATATCGGGCATGTCGTCGGGTCGTGGATTCTCGTTCAGGACGAGACCGGGTCGTCTCTGATGTTCGTTCACTACTACACCCATGTTCCGGTATCGATGGAGGATGTCGAGGCGCGACTCGACGACGTGCGTGGCCATCTCGAGGACATGGCCGACGTCGCTTACCGCGACGGGGAGGACCTTTACGCAAGGGTAGGGCCGACTCACGTTGGCTATGCAAAGCGGGTGCGGCTCGATATAGGTGTGCCAGAGTTGCGTCGGGCCGGGCTTGTCTACCCGCTTACCTGGTCGGCCTCGGGAGCGAAAGCCCTCTTCCCGAAGCTCAGCGCAAACCTCGTCTTGTCGCACGTCGGCAGGGAGCGCACCAAGTTGACCCTGGAGGGAACCTACGAACCGCCTCTCGGCCCAGTCGGGCGCGCCGTGGATCGGATCTTGCTCAAAAAGGTCGCGGAGGCGACCGTCCAGGACTGGGTCGACCGCATCGCAGAGGCGGTAACCACAACGGACGAGGTCGTTTAGCCCGGCAGCTCGACGGCGACAGTTGTGCCGCTGCCTGAACTCGTGACGGTCAGTCTCCCGGCCAGGTTCTCGACCCGGGTGCGCAGATTCTCCAAACCCATGCCGACCTTCGACTCGTCCATGTTGAATCCATGGCCATCGTCGGCGATGACGATCTGATGACCGGCATCAGACAGCCGTACCGTGACCTCGACCGACTCGCCCGCCGAGTGTCGCAAGGCGTTCGAGAGACCCTCGGTCACGATTGCCAACACCTCGTCCTCGACGAAGGTGGCGACTGGGACCTGCAGACTGTGTTCGAGTGTCACGTTCGCCGGATAGGCCGACCCCATCCTGGCAACCAACTGTTGGAGCCGG
>DASTBQ010000193.1:0-12002 GCA_035711995.1 Acidimicrobiia bacterium
CCCTCTCCAGGGGCACGTGGGGGCTCGTGTCGAGAACGGTCGTCTCCATGGTCTCGGCGCCACCGACATGAAGGGCGGTCTCTCAGTGATGGTCCATCTGCTCGAGGACAGGGGGACCGACAACCTGGTCGGGGTCTTCTACGCAGGCGAGGAAGGTCCGTTGTCAGGCAACGATCTTGCCAAGGTCCTCGACGAAGTCCCGGCTCTGACCGAGATCGAGGCCGGGATCGTGATGGAACCGACCAACCGGGAGGTGCACGCAGGTTGTCAGGGCTCGATAAACGCGCGGGTCACGTTTATAGGAGAGTCCGGACACTCGGCGCGACCCTGGCGCAGTGTCAATGCGGTGACCCGTGCCGGCAGATTCCTAACGATGATGGACGGTTTGGCACCCGAACTCCACCCGATCGAGGGTCTCGAATTCAAAGAGGTCATGTCGGTGACGCGGGCGAGCGGGGGAGTGGCCAACAACATCATCCCCGGTCGTTTCGACCTGAACGTCAACTACCGATTCTCGCCCGATCGGACGATCGATCAGGCTGTCGAGCACCTCCGCGAGGTATGTAGGCCGGGCGACGAATTCGAGGTGGTCGACTCGGCACCACCCGCCTACCCCGACACCAACCATCCCCTCTTCGCCCGGCTCATCGAGACCACAGGCACCGGTGTCGCTCACAAACAGGGCTGGACCGATGTTGCCCAACTCGCTCAGCGGGGCATCCCCGGGATCAACTTCGGCCCTGGCGAGACCGCCCTTGCCCACAAACCAGGGGAGTCGATAGACCTCGACGATCTCACCTGGACTTACGACGTGCTCGACCGAATACTCACCTGAAGATTCGTCGTCGAGATTCCTACACTCGCACCGCCATGCCCGTAGAGATCGACATCGCACATGTCGCCCGTCTTGCCCGTCTCGAGCTGACCGAAGCTGAACTCGAGACGTACAAGACTCAGCTCGGGGTCATCCTCGACCATGCTGCCCGGGTCCAGTCACTCGAGGGCGAGCCCCATGTCGAATCCGCACACCCCCTCGGGTTCGTGAACAGGTTCAGGGACGACCGGGTGATCGAGTCACTGGACAGGGACGAAGTGCTGTCAGAGGCCCCCGCCGCCGAAGCCGGTTACTTCGTCGTGCCGCCGGCACTCGACCAATGACCGACGCTCTGCACGATCTGACGATCGTGGCGGCCGGAGACGGTCTGCGTTCGGGGGATTTCTCCGCAGAGGAACTTCTCCAGTCGGTGCTCGACCGTGCTCATCGCACCGAGGCACAGCTCCACGCATATCTGACAATCGACAGGGAGGGGGCGATGGAGTCCGCGGCTGCTGCCGATGCCGACCTCAGCGCCGGCAACGATCGGGGCCCACTCCACGGGATCCCCATCGCCCTGAAGGACAACATGTGCACCAGGGGTGTCGAGACGACAGCTTCGTCACAGATCCTCGCTGGCTATCACCCTCCCTACGACGCCACGGTGGTGAGGAAGCTGCGTGAGGCGGGGGCGGTGATCGTGGGCAAGACGAATCTCGACGAGTTCGCCATGGGCTCCTCGACGGAGAACTCGGCGTACGGGCCTTCTTTCAACCCCTGGGACATCAGCCGGGTGCCGGGAGGATCGTCGGGTGGTTCGGCCGCGGCTGTCGCCGCCGGTTCTGCCCTGGGAGCCCTCGGGTCGGACACCGGTGGCTCGATACGCCAGCCTGCGTCGCTCTCCGGCATTGTCGGCTTGAAACCGACATACGGAACCGTGAGCAGATATGGGCTGATCGCTTTCGCATCCTCGCTCGACCAGATCGGTCCGTTGTCGAAGTCTGTATCCGACGCCGGCCTCACCCTCGGCACGATCTGGGGGCATGATCCTCTCGATTCCACCTCTTACGCTGGGGAGTATCCAGACCTGACGGGCGACCTCGACCGTGGGGTAAAGGGGATGCGGATCGGCGTGGTCACGGAGATGGCCGGTGAAGGCTACGAGCCCGCCGTGGACGACGCTGTCACGTCGATGGTCGAGAGACTCGCCGGAGCCGGCGCCGAGATCGTCGAGGTTTCGCTGCCCACCGCGGCTATCGCCCTGTCGGCTTATTACCTCGTGGCTCCGGCCGAGGCTTCGGCCAACCTCGCCCGGTTCGACGGGATTCGCTACGGCCACCGCGCCACGGGCGTCACCACCGAAGACCTGATGGCACGCACCAGAGCAGAGGGATTCGGGCCTGAGGTGACCCGTCGTATCTTGCTCGGGACATACGCCCTGTCCGCGGGGTACTACGACGCCTTCTACGGACAGGCGCAAAAGGTTCGAGCCGCCATCCGGGAGGACTTCGCCCGCGCGTATGGGCAGGTGGATGCTCTGGTGTCGCCCACCAGTCCGACCGTTGCATTCAAGACCGGAGACCGGGTAGACGACCCGTTGGCCATGTACCTATCCGACATATGCACCATCCCATCGAACCTCTCAGGTGATCCGGCGATGTCGATACCGATCGGCCTCGACCCGCAGGGTCTACCGATCGGATTCCAGGTGATGGCTCCCGCCCTCGGCGAGGACGTGATGTTTCGGGTGGCTGCCGAGGTCGAGCGTCTCGCCGAGTTCACAGCCGAACCATCGCTGTTGGAGGTTGTCTCGTGAGCTGGGAGCCGGTGATCGGAATCGAAGTCCATGTCGAACTGGCCACCGAGTCCAAGATGTTCTGCGGCTGCGCCGTCGGCTTCGGAGAAGAGCCGAACACCAATATCTGCCCCGTGTGTCTGGGTCTGCCCGGTGCCCTTCCCGTGACCAACCAGAAGGCGATCGAGTGGATCATGGCGATAGGGCTCGCCCTCGACTGCGAGGTGTCGCCGAGGTCGGTGTTTCACAGGAAGAACTACTTCTACGCTGACCTCCCCAAGAACTATCAGATCTCCCAGTTCGACATCCCTGTCTGTCACGACGGTCACATCGACATCGTCGTCGAGGGAGAGAGTCGCAGGGTGGGCATAGAGCGAGCCCACATGGAGGAGGACACGGGTAAGTCGACCCATCTGGGTGACGGGGGCCGCATTCACGCCGCGCAGTCGACCCTGCTCGACTTCAACCGGTCGGGTGTGCCTCTGGTCGAGATCGTCTCGAAGCCTGACATCCGAAGCGCTGCTGAGTCGCGGATCTACGCCAGTGAACTCCGAGCTCTGGTGGCCGAACTCGGGGTCTCTGACGCAAGGCTCGAGGAAGGGTCGATCAGGTTCGACGCCAACGTGTCTGTGCGACCCGAAGGCTCCGACACGCTTGGGACGAAGGTAGAGATCAAGAACATGAACTCGTTCCGGTCTCTGGAACGGGCGGTGGAGTTCGAGATCGAGCGCCAGATCGAGGTTCTCGAGTCCGGTGGGGAGATTGTTCAGGAGACGCGGCACTGGGACGAGGACGGCGGCGTCACTCACTCGATGCGGACCAAGGAGGGATCCTCCGACTACCGGTATTTCACCGAGCCCGACCTGGTCCCGATGGTGATGGACGAGGCTTGGGTGGCCCGAGTCCGGAACTCCCTTCCCGAGTTGCCAGCCGCCCGTCGTCGAAGATACGTCGAAGGTGGGCTGGACGACCATCTCGCTGGAGTGCTCTCCGACATGCCGCTGTCATTGAGAACGATCTATGACGATGCTGTGAATGCCGGGGCGCCGGCGCGACAGACTGCAAACTGGTTGACCGGAGAGGTCAACGGATGGTTGCGGCGCACCGACTCCGAGCATGTTCCGCTGACCGGGACCCAACTCGCCCAACTTGTGGTCATGGTCGAGGAAGGCAAGGTGTCGTCGTCTGCGGCCAAAGAAGTCCTCGTGGGTGTACTCGACGGTGAAGGTGATCCGGCGGGAGTGGCCGCGGCTCGGGATCTGATCCAGATCTCGGACACATCGGCGCTGGAGACGGCGGTCGACCAGGTGCTGGCTGATAATCCCGACGCCGTCGTCAGCTATCGGGATGGAGAGCAGAAGGTCATTGGTTACCTGGTTGGTCAGGTGATGAGGGCCACTCAGGGCAAAGCGGATCCGAAACTGGTCAACGAGATCCTCCACTCCAAGCTCGAGGTCTAGATCTCGGGCTCTGTCGCGGTGGGTCGGGCTCCGATCTCACGCACGACGTTGGAGAAGACCCGGCGGGTGGGGTGGGCAAGGTCAGGGCCAACACCTGAGCAAGCCGAGACTCGTCAGCGACTCCTCGGGTTGATGGGGTCCCATCCGGTCGGATCGTCACGTAGCCAAGCGATCACCGCGCCAAACCCGGCCAGACTGACGGATGGGCCGGCGATCGTCGTGAAGAACGGCTTTCCCTCCGCGAGAGAATCGTCGGAACCTCCGCCCCCGTGACAGGTATCTCCACTAATGCGGGGGTTTCCCGATCCGACAATTAAGTTGAGAGCGATATGCCGCGACAGACCAAGGTCATAGCCACGATGGGACCGGCCGTCGCCAGCCCCGAGAAGGTGCGGGCATTGATCGACGCCGGGATGGATGTCGCCAGACTCAACTTCTCCCACGGTGGCCACGACCTCCATCGCCGTTTCTACGAGTGGATTCGGGCCGCCGCCGCCGAGTCAGGTCGCACCGTGGCGATCATGCAGGACATACAGGGCCCCAAGCTGCGTATCGGCGAATTCCCCGGGGGCGGTATCGAGCTTCAGCCCGACAGCGAGGTCGACCTCATGCCGGACTCGGGGACCGGCGACGCCGGACGCATCCCGATCGGCTACGGAGCGCTGTTGACAGACGTCAACCCGGGTGATCGGGTGATCCTGGCCGACGGTCTCGTCTCCTGTGAGGTGGTTGGGCGGTCGGACTCGTCGCTGCGGGCCCGGGTGATAAACGGGGGCTCGCTCACCGACCACAAGGGAGTCGCCTTCCCCGACTCGAATCTCTCGGTGGGCAACATCACCTCGAAGGACGAAACTGATCTCGCTTTCGGCAGGGACCTGGGCGTCGACTTCGTGGCGGCGTCCTTCGTCCGCAGCGGCTCAGACGTAGAGGCTGTGGCTGCGCTGGCCGGGGATGTCGCCATCATCGCCAAGATCGAGCTGGCCCAGGCGATCGACAATCTCGACGAGATCCTCAAAGTGTCTTTCGGAGTGATGGTCGCCCGCGGGGATCTCGGGGTTCAGCTGCCCCTCGAACGTCTCCCACTGATCCAGTCCGACATCATCAAGAGGGCGAACGTAAACGGCAAGGTGGCTGTCACCGCCACCGAGATGCTGGAGTCGATGACTCACAACCCGAGGCCGACCAGGGCGGAGGTCACCGATGTCGCCCACGCCGTCGAAGGAGGAACCGACGCCGTCATGCTGTCGGGCGAGACTGCGGTCGGGGAGTACCCGGTTCAGACTGTCAGGGCCATGGCGCGTATCTGCGAGACCATCGAGGAGGGGACCCTGCCCCATGAGGTACCCGTCCCATTCGTCACCGGTCACAACGATGTGGCGTCAGCCGTGGCCCAAGCGGCCACCGAGATCGCAAAGAACGTAGGGGCGCGCACCATCGTCGCGTTCACAGAGTCGGGGAGCACCGCCCGGCTCATCTCCAAGTACCGCCCCCACCAGCGAGTGGTCGCTTTCACGCCAAACACCAACACCCGGCGGAAGATGGCCCTCTTCTGGGGGGTCCAGCCGCATGCGTTCGAGCGACACGAATACACCGACGACGAGATGAACGCTGCGGCCGAGATCCTGGTGAACGAGGGTCTCGCAGTCCCCGGGGAACTCGTGGTGATGGTGGCGGGAGTGCCACCAAACGTGCAGGCCTCCACCAACGTGGTGAAAGTTCATCAGATCGGTGCCGAGCCCGGTGCCCTGGGCGGCTAGTTAGGCTCACTCTCAATGGGTCAGAACGTTCAGATCAAAGACACGGTGACGCTCGGCGATGTGCTGGTCATCGACACCGACCGCAGCTTCACAGGTCAGGACGGGCAGACCATCACCCCAGGATCGGTGGCGGGCGGAGTCCCAGGTCGTCTCGCCGAGAAACTCTTTGGTCTGGGTCTTGGCATCGACCACGTGTACGTGCTGCAGAACACGGTCACCGTGCGTCGTAACGCCGGCTGGGATGAGGACTCCGCAGGTGCCGTCACCGATGTCACCGGATCGTTCCTCAGGTACTACGACGAGGAAGAGGAGTGACCGCTAGGGCTGTGGGCCTGGCGGAAGTGTCGTCGTAGTAGCTGGCGGCACGGTCGTCGTTGTTTGCGGTGGTGCCGTGGTCGTGGTGGTCGTTGTGGGACACGCCACACTGGTTCCGGGCACCTTGCATGGGTGGACCTCGATGATCTCCTGCATGGGCCGGTAGCGCCACACCCATTCCTGCTGCTCGACCTGCTCGGTACCACCCTTGAGGATGGTGCGAGTGATGGTGACAGTCCAGCCTTCACCGGCTGTCTGCACCTGCTCACGCTGATTCAAGGCGAACTCGGGGTTTCCTCGAATCAGGGGCTCGCCGGGCTCGGTGATGTTGTATCGGTCGGAGGTGTTGCCCTTGACATGGAGCGCCTCGGGTCCGCCTTCGCTGGCAACCCGGATGTGGGTCTCACCGCCGCTCTGCTCCCCGACGAGGGTCCGGCCGTCGTTGAAACCGAAGAACCTGACTGTTATCGAGGTGCCCGTGTAACGGGTGTCGATGAGGATGGCGTGCTCGCGGTTGTTGCGGAACTTGAGGTCGATGGAGCGCCAGAACAAGGTGGCCTCGATTCCCTCGGGATACCTGGAGAAATAGTAGGAGTGGGGCTGGTGCTCCACGTCCTGGTACCCACCCCAGAACACGGCGTTGTACATGGTGGTCGTGAACTGGCTGGTGCCACCACCGATGGTGTCGACGATCTCCCCGGCGACGATCGAACCGGCATCCACATATCCCTTGTCCAGGGTCCGCTCACCGACGTGATCGTTGAGACTGAACGTCTCTCCTGGCATGACCAGGGCCCCGTCTACGGCGTCTGCGATCCTCTGGATGTTGGTCACGCGTGGAGCGCAGCAGTCGTGATAGGTGGTGAACTGGGAGACGAGGTGCTTGACGTTGAGTGCCTCTGCCTCTTCAGTCGTGAGGTCGGGCTCGGCTCCTTCGATGATGGGCAACTCGCCCGTGCGGCTCTCGGTGAGACTCGCGGCATACAGTCGGGCGGCTGTTTCCACTTCGTCGATCCTCGTGCCGTTGGTGCCGGGTTCGACCACGACCGTGTTGTCGTCCTGGATCACGAGTCGGGCGTCGACCGGCTCCGCCTCGAACTGCTCACGCAACGGTGCCAGGTACTCGTTTATCACGCCAGGATCGAACGAGTTGACGATCTGGGGCGGGCTGTTGGTGACTGTCTCGGAGACGAACGCTGCCTCGAGCTGATCCAAAGTCACCGTTGCCGAGTCACCGTCGTAGGTCATCTCCACCGGCCCGGCCAGCATCTGCTGGGCCTCGGCCAATGCGGCGTCGACGTCCTCGTTGGTGAGTTCGGGTACCACTGTGACGGTCGGCACCTGTCCGGTCTGGCTCTCCGAGGCCATGAGCGTGTCGACCACGACTTCGTGTGCCGGCTCACGGTCGACACCCACACCCTCTGACGGGTAGATGGGGACGAGCTCGCCCTCTTGGAGGACTACCGAGCCCAGACTTATCGGCTTGGCTATCACGTGGAGATCCCACCCGTCGAACAACTCGGTCATTGCCGAGTCGTTGACCTGTGCGTCGAGCTCGATGGGCGTGTTGGTGAACAGGTTGCCCAACCAGAAGAGGAACTGGTTGGCCCAGTTGCCGGTTCTCCCCACAGCCATGGCTTCGCTGACGGCCTCCTCCCCATCGACGTCGAGACCCGTGTAGCCCGGCTCGAGCTCGACCAGCGTCCCGTCGACCTCGAAGGTGGCGAGTCTGGCGAGACGACCGATCTCCAGGGCATCGACCGCGTTTGCAGCTTCGTCTTCGGTGAGACCTCCGACCTCGGCCTCGGCGACCGACACATTGCCCATGACCTTGCCCGAGGAGACCCATCGATTCAGCCCGTAGAGGGCGATGAGGGCGACGAAAACAGCACCAACGACTATGGCCGCGGCGAGAAGTGGGTGGATGCGGAAAGAGAGTTGCTTGTTCATGTGGAGGGCCGCCCCAACAGGCCCATGCCGTGACGGCGATGGTACAAGCGGTATGGCAGTTTGGGGAATCACCGTGTGGGCCGGATTTGTCAGCCCCGGGATCTAGCCTCGCGCTGGTGTCAGTCGCTATTCCAGAGGTCATCCCGGGTGACGAGATCAGGGTGAGTGCGACTACATACGTGACGTGGAAGCGATGCCCGGAGAGCGCCAACGCCCGTCTTCGAGGGATGTACGGGCCCGACACCCAGCAAGCCTTTCTTGGAAACCTGGCTCATCGGATCTTCGCCCGTCATCTCAGCGCCGGCCCGATCGCCTCCGAAACATTCGTACAAGCCTGCAAAGAGGAGATCGGGGCGTCGAACCTGAATCAGAAGCTGGGCGGTCTCGAGATCAAGCCATCGACCCTCGCCGGTGTCATCGAAGAAGTTCGTTCGCTCTACCAGCGTTTCGTGAATCTCCCCGGCGAGGGCTTCGAGAGCTCGGAGGTCACCGTCGACCACGAATCGGTCGCGGGAGTCCGATTGGTGGGCATCATCGACGCGGTCTTCTCCGAGGAGCTCGGCGGCCATCGTCTCGTCGACTGGAAGACAGGCGAGGTGGGTGATGCCGTCGATCAGATGATGTTCTACGCCTTCTTGTGGGCTCTGGAGAGAGACGAGGTGCCGGCGACGGTCGAGGCGGTCTCGGTGGGGACGGGGGAGCGATTCGTCGCGACGCCGGGCAGCGACGATGTTTCCAGTGTGGCCAACGATGTCGCCGAACTCGTGAACGGGATCAGGAGGGCGTGGGGCGAAGACGCAGAGCTGGAGCGAAGGGCAGGTCCGTGGTGTCGCTATTGCCCGGTGCTCGAGGGCTGTGCTGAGGGAAACGCGACGACGGCGCTGCTCTCGTGAACAGCGCCGCCGTCTGACGGTTTACCAGCTGCAGCAGCCTGAGCCACCGCAACAACCATCCGTACCTGCGATACGAAGAGTCATCATGCCTCCTTTGACAGATCGACGGACTTCGATGTATCTATATTTGTCGATATATCGACCGTTGTCAATGTATACTCAATCCATGGACATCTGCTGCACCCCGCTCGATGCGGGAGACATCGACGAGACCGGCGCCCTCGCCATGGCTCCGATGCTGGCGGCCCTGGCTGACCCGGTGAGACTTCGAATCGTGTCCATCCTCCTCGCGGCCTCGGATGGATCGAGTTGCGGATGCGACCTGGAAGAACCGCTCGGCCTCTCCCAGCCCACAATCTCACATCATCTGCGTGTGCTGCGTGAAGCCGGGCTGGTCGTAGGGGAGAAACGGGGCAGATGGGTGCACTACCACGTGGTACCTGAGCGTCTCACCGAATTGGCAGAGGCGATCTCGCCTCAGTCCGTGCTGGTCTGAGCGCTACTCGAGATCGCGTCGCGGAAAGCGGCGAAGATCTTCTGGTGGTCGCCGTCGAGACGCTCGGGATGCCATTGCACGCCGAGCGCCCACCAGGGACCGTCGCATCTGGCTGCCTCTACTAGACCGTCGTCGGTCCTTCCCTCGACTATCAATCCGTCGGCGATTCTGCCGACGCCTTGGTGATGGAGCGTGTTGACCTTTGCTTCGTCGGTTCCATATATCTCCGAGAGGATCGAATCCGACCCGAAGACGACCACGTGGCGTCTGGCGTTCATCTCCTCGTGGTCGTCGTTGATCAGGTCGTGGATGCCGGCTTCAGACGTCACTTCCTGCTCCAGGGTCCCTCCGAGTGCGACATTGAGGAGTTGCAGCCCCCGGCAGATGGCCAGGAGGGGCTTGCCCTGATTTCGGGCGGCCTCGACAATGGCGATCTCGAATGAGTCTGCATCACTGCTGACCCTGGTGGATGCAGTGTTCGTCTCACCATAAGTCGCAGGGTCGATGTCGTCGCCGCCAGAGACGACAACACCGTCGACCAGGCCGACCAGTCGTTCGGCTTCTTCGGGGTCGAGCGAAGAGGGGAACATGAGAGGGGTCATGCCGCCTGCGACCACCGAGTCGATGTAGAAGGCGGACAGGGTCTGGAGGACGTCCGGCCCGTAGAAAGTCTCGAGTCGACGTTTCCAGGATGTGATGCCGACGATGGGTCTCATGCCTCGACCTCCGACTTGTAGCGCTGGGCACCCGAGCCACGCGGTGCCCTGGTTCCCCGAAACTCCCAATCGCCACCGAGAGCGGTGGAGACCACCTCTTCGGACTCACTGGGTTGTGCGCCGATCTCGGTGCGGATCTGGGTGTCACCCTCGACGACGGTGTTGGTGAGCGCACCGAGACCATCCACCTCGACGGTCACGATATCGCCGGGTTCGACGGGTCTCGAGCCCGCCGGGGTGCCGCTCAGGATCACGTCACCGGGCAACAACGTGATGGTTCGAGCAAGGTCCGCGACCAAGTAGTGCATATCCCACTCCATCTCGGATGTGTTGCCGGATTGTCGCACCTCGCCGTTGACCAGAGTGCGTATGTCCTTGTCGTGGAAGTCCCAATCGGTGACCAGACCGGGTCCGATCGGGCACAAAGTGTCCGATCCCTTGACCCTGAGCATCGAGCCGGCATCGGTGTCCCGGAAGTCGTGAAGACCGAAGTCGTTAGCGATCGTGTAGCCGGCGATATGTGAAGCCGCCTCGCCGAGAGAAATGTCACGGGCGGTGCCACCGATCACGATGGCGATCTCACCTTCGAAGTTGAGGTACTTGCACCCGGGGGGGCGCACCACCACACCACGGTGTGCGTTCAGGGCACTGGTCGGCTTCTGAAAGTAGGTCGGCGCCGGTGGGAACCGGGTCATGAACTCTTCGACACGGCTCCGGTAAGTGAGATGGGTGGCGATGACCTTCGTCGGCTCGACAGGTGGGAGGTGAACCGCTCCGTCGACGGCGACACGGGTGCCGTCCTCTGTGACCAGTGTCTCTCCGTCGACGGTCACAGTGGCCGGCCCCTCCTCGAGGAGGATGCGGCGGTACTCGGTCATCGCAATGGACGGTAACCGGTCAGGGGAGGTGGGCGGCCCACACAGAGAATCCTGCAGGGCTGGAAGGGTTGAACATCCCCTCGATCGGACGGGTGATCGCCACTACCTCCGAGTCGCCGACTTCCATGTCTTGAATCAGGTTGTCATGCCCGAAACTGGCGACCGGGTCCTGGATGGTCCAGCTCTCGCCGTCGGGTGAGAAGACCAGGGCGTGTGTCTCGTTCTGAGCCCAACCTCGAGACCAATAGCTCTGCTCGGCTGATTGAATCTCTTCGAAGCTGAACTCGGCGAGGGGGTCCCCGCTCTGAGGGTCGCTCAACTTGATGGTGCCGGTCGCCATGTCGACGGCGATCCCGTCTGGGATGGTCGATGTGTACATCGTCCAGTGGTATGCCTCGGCCCCGGCGACCAGCGTCAGCCGGCCGGTTTCGTAGTCGAGGGTGAGCACTGTCCCTTCGTCCCGAAGGGTTGGCGCAGGTACCGGTTCGAAGTCCGTTGGGCTCTCCGGCGCCCAGCCGACAACGGTCGCCAGGATCCCGCCGGATCCCGCTGACAGGTTGTTGATCGACCACTGCAGAAGGGACGGGAAGAGGTCGCCGGGTCCGATGTCGCTCCAGGTGTCGCCGTCGGTCGAGGCAAGCAGCGAAGCCGTGTTCATGGTCGTCGGACCAACCAGTCCGTCCCCCCAGGGCACCATTCGCCAGGGCCTGAACGCGGGCGACGACATCTCCTCCCAGAGGATCCCGTCGATAGAAGTCCAGGCAGTGTTACCGGTATTGTCGCCACCATTCGCCAGGAACACGCCGTCGCTCGTGGCCGCAATCGATTCGACCCATTCGGCCTCGGGTATGTCGACCTGTGTCCAGACTCCGGTGGGGTCTCGGGTCCACACGATGGAGCCCATCATCTCCCCTCTGTTCCAACGCTG
>DASTBQ010000194.1:0-2192 GCA_035711995.1 Acidimicrobiia bacterium
GAAGTTGAACATGATCGTTGTGATCACCTCGTGTGCACCGGTACGCGCTTTGAGGAGACCGGGGATTCCCCCCCAGATCAGACCGCCGACGATCCCGGCGAGCAACGTCAGCGGGACATGGATAAAGCCCGGCGCCGACACATACAAGCCCACATAGGTGGCGACCAACGCACCCATGATCATCTGACCCTGAGCTCCGATGTTGAACAGACCCGCCTGGAACCCGAGCGCTATGCCAAGTGCCGCCATGAGCAGGGGCGTTGCGGCGAAGAGTGTCTCTGAGATCGCATACACCGAACCGATCGAACCCCGGAACACAGCCCGGTAGGAGGCCCAGACCTCACTCGCCATGTTGCTGAGCGCCGTCCCAGGGTCGGAGAAGAGGATGCCCAAACTGTCGGTGTCGGATAGGGCGATGATGATTCCGCCGATGATCAACGCCGTGATCACCGCCAGTGTCGGTAACAGCAGGGCCTTGCCCACCGATGTCCCCACGCCGGTGGCGCGGTCTACCCAAGATTCGACGACGGGTGGCGGGGTTTCTGGCTCCCTGCCTTCGGATCCGAGATCTGTCATACGCCCGACCCCAGCATGGCGAGACCGATATCCGTCACATCGGCGTCAGGCGTGAATTCGCCGGCGACTTTGCCGTGGAAGAGCACGATGATCCGGTCGGAGAGGGCGAGAACTTCGTCGAGCTCCGAGGAGACAACGAGCACGGCGGCGCCGGCATCTCGCTTGGCGACGATCTGCGTGTGGATGTACTCGATCGATCCGACATCGATTCCCCGGGTGGGTTGAGAGGCGATCACCAGTTTCACTTTTCGGTCGAATTCGCGGGCCACGATCACCTTCTGCTGGTTACCGCCCGAGAGTGTCGACACCGGGACTTGGACACCGGGGGTGCGCACGTCGTATTGCTTGACGAGACGTCTGGCGCCTTCGTAAGTGGCGTCCCAGTCCATGCGGACACCATTGGAGAAAGGTCTCTCGTAGTAGGAGTCGAGGATCATGTTCTCGGCGACTGTGAAGTCGAGGACGAGGCCGCTCTCCTGGCGGTCCTCGGGGATGTGGGAAACCTCGCTCTCGTGTAGCTGCCGGGGATTGAAGTCGGTCACGTCAGCGCCGTTCAGCCTCACCGTGCCCGACACGATGGGACGAAGCCCTACCACGCCCTCGATCAATTCGGTCTGGCCGTTGCCCTGGACGCCGGCGATGCCGACGATCTCCCCTGCCCTGACCTCGAAACTGACACCGTCGACCGCTTTTACATTGCGGTCGTCGAGAACCACGAGATCGGTGACGGTGAGCACGGTGTCAGTGGGGTTGGCTTCCTCCTTGTCGACACGCAGATCCACAGACCTGCCCACCATCAGATCGGCAAGAACCTGGGTGGTCGCATCTTCAGGCAGCACCTCGGCGACCACCTTGCCTCCCCGCATCACCACTATGCGATCGGCGACCCGCAGCGCTTCGCCCAGCTTGTGTGTGATGAACACGATCCCCTTGCCGTCTGCCTTGAGCCCCTCCACGATCGCGAAGAACTCGTCGACCTCCTGGGGGGTGAGCGAGGCGGTGGGCTCGTCGAAGATCACGAACGCGGCTTCACGATTGAGAACCTTGATTATCTCGACGCGCTGCTGAACGCCTACGGATATGTTCTCGACGAGAGCGTCGGGGTCTACACGGAGGTGATAGCGCTCAGATATCTGCCGAACGGTCTTGCGGGCTTCGCCCCTGTCGATGACACCGCCGAAACCAGTCGGTTCCTCACCGAGCACCACGTTCTCGGCCACGGTGAAGACAGGGACCAGCATGAAGTGTTGATGAACCATGCCGATCCCGGCCGCAATGGCATCGGCCGAAGAGTTGAAAACGACCTCCTCACCATCGATCGAGACGGTCCCCTCGTCGGCCGTGTACAGACCGTAGAGGATGTTCATCAGTGTGGTCTTACCGGCCCCGTTCTCCCCGAGCAACGCCACTACCTCACCCCGTGCCACCGAGAGCGAGACGTCGTCGTTGGCGACGACGCCCGGGAACCGCTTGGTGACTCCCTTCAGTTCCAGCGCCAAACCGCCCTCCTGGCCACGATCGCGGAACGCACCTTAGAGCGAGAACAGGGCCCCGGGCGCATACCCGGGGCTCGATCGTTATCACATGGGTTGGGTTTAGCTGTTGATGTCGAGGGT
>DASTBQ010000195.1:0-35853 GCA_035711995.1 Acidimicrobiia bacterium
GGGCACCGGCGACCATGGCGATAATCGTGATCACGGCCATCTTCTTCGTGATCACGGGTTTCGGACGCAATCTCAACAACCCGATTCTGGAGGCCCTGGCACAGGTCAATTTCCTGGTGGAGGCAGGGGAGTGGTATCGCATATTCACCCCGGTGCTGCTCCACGCCAGCTTCATGCACATCCTCTTCAACATGTGGGCCCTCTGGGTGCTCGGCCCTCAGATCGAGCGTGGCGTGGGCAGTGGGGCCTTCATTGCCGCCTATCTGGCGTCGGCCGGGGTGGGCGGAGCGTTCGCCTACTTCATGGGCAGCCCTCAAGACATCGCAGTTGGGGCCTCGGGCGCCATCTTCGGGCTCTTCGGCATCTGGGCGAACTTCGCGGTGCGGAGACGAAACACCAGCCAGGGCAGATACCTCCTCCAGCAGATCGGGTTCCTCCTTCTCCTCAATGCGGCACTCCCGTTCCTCATCGGTGGCATTGCCTGGGAGGCGCATCTCGGTGGCTTCATCGCCGGGTTCGTCATGGGCGAGCTTTGGTCCCGGGTTCCTCGCGGCAGGGGGGAGGCGGGACGGGTGGCGATCGCGGTGGCTACGGGTGTGCTCGCCGTGGTCTCTGTCCTGGTCTTCTAAGGGGAGTTTTCGCGGACCGGCCCGCGCATCTGCGGTCGGGTCTTCGGAGCACTAGAGTCCAGCGAACTACACTGCTGTAACTACCGCATACGCCTGTGTCATTCGCCCATCTCCATCTCCACACCGAGTTCTCACTTCTCGACGGTGCGGCACGGATCAAGGACGTGGTCTCCGAGGCGGCGAATCTCGGGCAACCTGCGATCGCAATCACCGACCACGGGAACCTGTACGGGGTGGTCGACTTCGTCAAGGCGGCCCGCTCCCACCAGATAAAACCGATCATCGGGATAGAGGCCTACTTCACCGACGGCTCACGATTCGACAGACCGCCATCGGATCAGAACAAGCGGTATCACATGATCCTGCTCGCCGAGAACGACGTTGGCTACCGGAACCTCCTCCAGCTCTCGTCGAAGTCGTTCCTGGAGGGTTACTACTACAAGCCGAGGATGGACTTCGATCTCCTCGCCAAGCATGCCGAAGGGATCATCGCCACCTCAGGGTGCCTCGGCGGGATGGTGCCTCAGCTTCTCGGGCCAGATGCAGTGTCAGAAGAGGGGAACAAGGGCGCAAAGCGCGATTTCGACGCTGCAGTAGCCGCCGCGACCCGGTTTCAGGAGATCTTCGGGCGGGACAACTTCTTCATCGAAGTGCAGGATCACGGGCTCGAGGCGCAGCGTCGGATCATGGACGACCTCGTCGAGATCTCCCGGCTGGTGGACGCTCCCCTCCTCGCCACCAATGACGCCCATTACACCAAACGTGACGAGCACGACGCCCACGACGCCCTTCTCTGCATCCAGACCGGCTCATTGCGCAACGAGCCGGGGCGTCTCCGATTCGAGGGGTCGGAGCACTATCTGAAGACAGCTGAAGAGATGCGTCGGCTCTTTCCGGCCGATCGGTTCCCCGGTGCTGTCGACAACACTCTGTGGATTGCCGGTCGAACCGGAGTGGAGCTCGAGTTCGGGCGTCTGCTGCTTCCCAGCTTCCCGGTGCCAGAAGGGGAGACCGAGGTCACATATCTGCGTCGTCTCGTCGAGGAGGGGACCAGGGCGCGGTATGGGGCCGACCCCGCTGCCGTCGTTTGGCAGAGAGTCGAGCACGAGCTCGAGATCATCGAGGACATGGGCTTCCCCGCCTACTTCCTGATCGTATGGGACCTGATACGCCACGCTCGGGAGAACGGGATACGGGTGGGCCCCGGTCGCGGGTCGGCCGCCGGATCGATCGTCTCCTACGTCCTTCGCATCACCGATATAGACCCACTCCAGTACGGGCTGATCTTCGAGCGATTTCTCAATCCAGGTCGGCGGACCATGCCCGACATCGACATGGACTTCGACGAGCGTCATCGCAGCGAGATGATCAGGTACGCCGCCGAGAAGTATGGACAGGACAAGGTGGCGCAGATAATCACCTTCTCCACCATCAAGGGGAAGCAGGCGATTCGTGACTCCGCCCGGGTACTGGGTCACCCGTATTCGCTGGGCGATCGGGTAGCCAAGGCGATGCCACCTTCGATCCTGGGCAAAGACCCGACACTCGACCAGGTCCTGAATCCTCCGGACAGCGGGGCGCCTTCCGACGTGAGGGACTGGTACGCCAACGCCCATGGGCTGCGGGAGCTCTACGAGACAGACCCCGCGGTCAAGGAGGTGGTCGACGTCGCCCGTGGCCTCGAGGGTCTCCGTCGTCAGGACTCGATCCACGCCGCCGCAGTCGTCATCGCACCCGAGCCTCTCGACACCATCGTCCCTGTGCAACGCAAGGGAGAGGGTGCGGAGACGGTGACTCAGTTCGAGATGTACGGGGTGGAGGATCTCGGCTTGCTCAAGATGGACTTTCTGGGTCTACGCAACCTCTCGATCATGGAGCGCTGTCTCGAGCTCCTGGCGCAACGGGGTGAAGTGGTCGACATCGACAACATCGCACTCGACGATGCCAAGACGTTTGAGCTCTTCCAGTCGGGAGAAACCATCGGTGTGTTCCAGATGGAAGGCACCGCGATGCGTGCCTTGCTCCGCTCACTCAAGCCAGACAGGTTCGAGGACGTGATCGCGGTCAACGCCCTGTTCCGGCCGGGACCGATGGGCGCAAACATGCACAACCTGTACGCCGACAGGAAGAATGGCCGTGCCCCGGTCGAGATCCTCCATCCTTCGGTGACAGCCAGCCTCGAGGACACCTATCAGATCATGGTGTACCAGGAGCAGGTGATGATGGTCGCCCAGGAGTTGGCCGGATACAGCATGGCGGACGCCGACAACTTGCGCCGGGCGATGGGCAAGAAGATCAAGCAGGTGATGGCGGCCGAAGAGGAGAAGTTCGTGGCCGGCTGCATCTCCCAGGGTCACTCCGAGCAGACCGGGCGCGAGATGTTCCAGCTCATCGGGCACTTCGCCGGGTACGGCTTCAACAAGTCGCACAGCGCCGGCTATGGCCTCGTCGCCTATCAAACCGCCTATCTCAAGGCCCATTACCCCGCCGAGTATCTGGCGGCCCTGCTCACCGCGACCAAACGGGACAAGGATCGAACCGCGATCTATCTGAACGAGTGTCGTCAGATGGGAATCGAGGTGTTGGTCCCCGACGTCAACGAGAGCGAAACGGATTTCACGGTTGCAGATGGCCGGATCCGGTTTGGGCTCTCGGCGATCAGAAACGTTGGTGAAGGTGTTGTCGACAAGATCGTCGAGGCTCGGGCCGACGAACCGTTCGAGTCCTTCATCGACTTCGTCAATCGGGTGGACGTGTCGGCGCTCAACAGACGCACCGTGGAATCCTTGATAAAGGCTGGGGCGTTCGACGCGCTCGGGCACAGCCGCAAGGGTCTGACTCTCATGCACGAAGTGGTCCTCGACGCCACCGTAGAACGCCGACGCAACGAGGAAATGGGCCAGTACTCGCTGTTCGCCGGAGAGACGTCGAGCGAGGACAGCCACGACTTCGAGATACCCGAACACGAGTGGTCACAGAAGATAAAGCTGGCCTTCGAGAAGGAGATGCTCGGGCTCTACGTATCCGATCACCCACTGCTGGGTGTCGGAGCATCGCTGGCTGCGGTGACTACCACGACGGTCGCCGAGTTGCCCGAACTCGTCGACCGCAGCTCAGCGACCGTAGGCGGAATCGTCGGTGCGATCACCCGCCGATGGACCCGAAACGGTGACCCGATGCTCTTCTTCCAACTGGAGGATCTCGAGGGCTCGGTCGAAGTCATCGTGTTCCCCAAGACCGTCCACGACTACGGGTCGCTGGTGGTCGAGGACGCAGTGCTGGTGGTCTCAGGCCAGATCGACAACCGTGGTGACGATGTGAAGATCGTCGCCCGGGAATTGAAGGAACTGGCGGTCCGTGACGACACCACGGTTCGGCTCGACGTCTCCGCACAACGGCTGACGCCGGAGGTGGTCTCCGACCTGAAGACGATCCTTCGCAACCATCCAGGTTCTGCCACTGTGGTCCTCGACCTGCGGGACAACGGGAACACCAAGACCCTCCGTCTCGGCGATGACCACAAGGTCGAGCCCCGCTCCGCCCTGTTCGCCGAGCTCAAGGAACTGCTGGGCCCACGGGCCATCGTCTGATGCGAACAAGCCTGGATCAATCTCTTTCGGGCTAGGGCAGCGCGGACTTCGTGACCGAGGCGAGGGCGGCGGTGCGACCGTGTCGTCGGCCCAGAGCGTATGCAAGAACGGCGGCGGTGAGCGACGCGGTGATCACCCCACTGAAGGCAAAGGCCCTCTTGGTCTTACGGGAGAAGATGACGATCGGCCATCCCCGCTCGTGTGCGATCGAGTCGAGCTGTGAGTCGGGGTTCACCGCGACCGGATGCCCCACCATTTCCATCATGGGAAGATCAGACACCGAGTCGGAGTAGGCGTAGGAGAGCTTGAGGTCGTACCCACGGTCGCTTGCCAGTTTCTCGATGGCCTCTGCCTTTCCCGGTCCATAGATGAACGGGCCGTCGGGCTCTCCGGTGTAGACCCCGGCTATCGCCTCACCACGCGTGCCGATCGCCCCTTTCATCCCCAATGATGTCGCCAGAGGCTCGACGATCGCATGGGGGCTGGCAGACACGATCCAGGTGTCACGACCCGCCTCATGATGCATGGTGATCAGTTTTCGCGACTCCGGCCTGACCCTGGCAACCAGCCTGGGCAGGACCGCCTGACCGATCTTGTCCAGATCCGCCACCGAAGACCCCTGGATCCGCCGGAGGAACTCGGTGCGGAGGTCCAAAGTGGCGCCATCTCCTTTGTCGCCGGCGATCAGGAAACTGACGGCCTCCGCAGTCCACTTGGCGATGTCACCCGAAGTCGCCAGACCCTGTCGCCAGGCCTCCACCCCGAACGGAAACGCCGAGGCCCCCGATATCAGAGTTCTGTCCAGGTCGAAGAAAGCCGCTGCCGAAGCCATGTGAGAAGACTATCCAGAAGACAGGACTGGTCTACTCGGCCGGGAGCAGACGGTCCCAGGGCAGACCGTGCGACTGCTCGATCAGGTCGGCCAGACCGGTGAGATCGGTCGGCGGGTCGGGACGCCAGGGCACCGAAGCAACCGCGGCGCCGTACCGGGTCGAGAACTCCTCTCTGGCGTCTGCCTGCCGGAGTGTCTCTGCGCTCCATTGACCGACGAGGCGGGCGACGTCTGCGGACATGCCCGAGTCGGGAACCGCAGTTGCCCACTCCTCCGGCAGTGAACGGTTGAAGACCACGGCGGCAGGGGTCGATGCCAGCGCAGGTAGCTGACGGTAGAACCTGATTGCCTCGGTCACGGGTGCGGGATCGGCCGTGGTGACCACCAGTATCGAAGCCTCCCTGAGGACACCCTCGATCTCGCGTCCACGACTGGCCACACCGTCATACGTGGTTCGGAGGTCGAGGAGGAATTCGGAAACACGCTCGAGAAGACCTGATCCGAGGATGGTGTCGGCGATTCGCAGCATCGGTCGCGCGGCACGGTCGTAGAAGAAGCGGCGGCCCGGTATCGGCCCACCTGTTATCCAGCGAAGAAGCCGCCCACCTACCAGGTCGGCCATCTGCGCGGGCGCGGTGAAGAAGTCGATGCCGCCACCTGACGGTGGGGTGTCGACGATCACCATGTCCCAGGCGCGCGCCTGAACGAAGGTGGCCGCTTGATCGGCTGCGGCGTAGGCCTGAGACGCGGGGAAGTGCTCGGAGGCAGCCTGGAAGAACTCGTTGTCGGCGAGTCTGGTGGCGACTTCGGGGTCGGCGTGGCGCATCGCCACTGCACGCCACGATGCAGCGGAGTCGAGCATTGCGGCCCAGAGGTTCGGCTCCTCGGTGTGGGGCTGGGGCTCTGACCCGAGATCGGCCACACCCAGAGCCGTGGCGAGGCGGCGCGCCGGGTCGACCGTTACCACGAGGGTGCGGGCGCCGCGTCGGGCACAGGTCACGGCGAGCGCAGCTGAGAAGGTGGTCTTTCCGACACCGCCGGCACCGGTCACCAGCACGGTCTCAGTCACTTCAATGCCTCCAGCTCATCGCTGACGTGGGCGGCGACTTCGGTGGGTGTGAACAGCCCGAACATGTAGGGCAAAGTCAGGTCGGTTGGGAGTCTCTCGAGCCACTTCTGCTGTTCGGCCCACAACGAGATGTGAAGTGCAGCCATCTCGGTAACCACACCCGACGCCGGGACCTTCGCCTTGAGCTCGCCGAGAACCCGATTGGCTATGACAGTTGGCGCACCCACCACTTCGGTCTTGGCCACCCAGTCGATCGTTTCGAGCGTTTCTGTGGTCGGAAGCTCCTCGGGCAGGTTGACCAGTATGAGTGCAGTGCGTTCAGGGTCGGCGAGCGTGTCAGCCATCCAGTCGGCCTGGGCCCGGATCCGTCCCGTCGTCACCAGCTCAGAGATGCTCTGCGGAGCGCGGAGATAGCTGCCGATCTGTCCTGTGGGTGGTGCGTCTACGATCACCAGGTCCCACTTCTCCTCTCTGACCTCCCAGAGGATCTTGCCGATCGTGACTATTTCTCGAACCGCAGGCGCCGTGGTTGCCAGGGCGTCGAACGCACGGGCCACCGAACCGAACCGGCCCATCCCGGGCAGTCTCAGTTGAAGCTGGAGGTACTCGAGAAGAGCCTCGGAGCGGACCATCTCCATGGCATGGAGGCCGGGTCTCACCTCGGTGGGTTGAAAAGCCAGTGGGCCCGTCCCGAAGTGAGCGGAGAGCCCTCCCCCTGACTCCATCTCGATGATCAGGACCCGGAGGCCGTGACGCTGTGCCAGCAGGGCGAGACCGGTCGCCACAGCCGACTTGCCGACGCCTCCTTTGCCGGAGACCAGGACCAGACGCTTGTCGAGCATCCGGTGGCGGCTCAGGTCCCCTGGAGAGGGATCTTGAGGACTAGGTGGGTTTGGTCTATCTCCCATGTGGCGTTGGCCACCAGGGCGAAGTCGGTGAAGTCGGTCTGGGCCTGGTTGATGAACTTCTGTCGTTCCTCACCTGCGACGGGTGGAAGCGGGCGATCGCGCACCGCCTGCGCTCTCTCCCGGTAGCGCTCAAGCATCGCATCGACGTCGAACTTGGCCATGGCCAAACCCTAACTCCCGGTATGCCACAAAGACATCCGACAAAGTGCCGGGCCCACGTGGGTGGTGCCTACGATGGCCCGGTGCGGCAGTACCACGACCTCCTGACCCGTGTCCTCGACGAGGGGGTGGAAAAGACAGACCGCACCGGGACCGGGACTTTCTCGGTGTTTGGCCATCAGATGCGGTTCGACCTGTCCCAGGGGTTCCCTGTGGTCACCACCAAAAAGATCCATCTCCGTTCAGTGGTTGCCGAGTTGTTCTGGTTCCTGCGGGGGTCCACCAACGTCGGATGGCTCCAGGACAGAGGAGTGACGATCTGGGACGAGTGGGCCGACGAGCATGGCGACCTCGGCCCGATCTACGGCTACCAATGGCGATCATGGCCGACACCAGATGGAGAGCACGTCGACCAGATCGCGAAGGTCGTCGAGTCGATCCGTATGAACCCGGATTCGAGACGTCACATAGTCAGCGCCTGGAACGTCGCCGACGTCGACGAGATGGCGTTGCCTCCCTGTCACACTCTGTTCCAGTTCTACGTTGCCGATGAGAAGCTCAGTTGCCAGCTGTACCAGCGATCGGCGGACGTTTTTCTCGGTGTGCCGTTCAACATCGCCTCTTACGCCCTGCTGACTCACATGGTCGCCCAGGTGTGCGATTTGGGCGTGGGCGACTTCGTGCACACCCTCGGTGACGCTCACCTCTACATGAACCACATCGATCAGGCGAGGCTTCAGCTGGAGAGGGAGCCGCGGCCACTGCCCACCCTCTGGCTGAATCCGGAGCGGAGAGCACTCGACGAGTTCGACATCGAAGACGTCGAGGTGATCGGGTACGACCCGTACCCGCTGATCAAGGCGCCCATCGCCGTCTGACCGAATGCAGGTAGTAATCGTCGCCGCCGTGGGGCGCAACGGAGTCATCGGCGTCGACGGGGGACTTCCCTGGCACATTCCTGAGGACATGGCACGTTTCAAGACGATCACGATGGGTGGCGTACTGGTGATGGGCCGTTCCACGTACGAGTCGATAGGTCGTCCGCTTCCTGGTCGCGACACGATCGTGTTGACGAGACGACCCGGGTGGTCGGCTCAGGGTGTAGAGGTGGCCGCTTCGCTGGAAGCGGCGATCGAGGCGGCCGGTGGTCGCGGGAGGGACGTGTTCGTGGCAGGCGGAGCGGAGGTCTATCGAGCGGCTCTGGACGTCGCCGACAGGATCGAGTTGACCGAGGTCGACGCCGAGCCGGCCGGTGACACCTACTTCCCGGAAGTGAAGTGGGAGCAGTGGGTCGAGACCGCTCGTGAACCGGGCGACGGAGTCTCCTTCGTCACTTACGAGAGGGCGTGAACCGACCAAGGGGTGAAGTTCGCGCGCAGGCGTGCTCCCGGATTGTGTGAAGGCTGGGTTACCTTGTAGACGTGGCTGTTTTCTTCGTGAAGCTAGGTCTGTTCGTCCTTGTGGTCGCTGCAGTCGCCATCGGGGTGGTGCCGATCCTGGTGCTCATTGACCTCCTCGACGGAGGCACCGGTTGGGGTCTCTGCCCCGGTGGCCTCGAGTTGTGTGACAGGCCCTACTCCACTGGCGCCGAGCTGATCGTCATCCTCACCATCGCCCTCTTTCTGGTGGTCTTCGGAATTCGGATGCTTGTCCGGCTGGCACGTCGTCTCCAGGACGACAGGTATCAGGTCAGTCAGTGAGCGAGACTGACCGCTTCTGCTTCTCTTGAAGCCTGGTCTCGCTGGTTGGTGACCACCAGGTATATCGCCACCAGGATGAGCACCGCTCCAATCCATCCTGCGAGGTCGAGACGCTCTCCGAGGACTACCCAACCCGCAAGGACCCCGAACGCCGGTTCCGCAGCGAGCACTACGGCGGCGGTACTTGCCCCGACGACCGTTTGCGCCCATATCTGCAGCACGAACGCGCCCGCCGTCACGCCGATACCGGTCAGGGCGAGGGCCGCCCATACCGACCGACCCGGGATCGTGATCCCGCCCTCGGCGAAGAGGGCGACGAGGAACGACAGGACCGACGTGAGGGCGACCTGAACCATGGTGAAGGGGATCACCGGATGCCGACGTGCGTAATGGGAGAGGAGCACGATGTGGCATGCGAATGCGAGAGCACATCCAATGGTCAGCCATTCGCCGGCACCGAGAGTGAAGCCGTCGACCCCTGTCAGGAGGGCGACGCCGAGGAAGGCGAGTAACGCACCGACCATCACCCAGGCCCGAGGCAGCCGTCGGGTCACCACCCCGACCAGGAATGGTGTGATCACGACGTACAGCCCTGTGATCAGGGCAGAGGTCGATGCTGTCGCAAACTGAAGACCGCTGGTCTGGAGGGCGTAACCGGCGAACAGCGCAAATCCGCAGATCGAGCCGTGTATCCAGATGTCCCGCCCCCTGGGGAACCCCAGAGCGGCGAGTACCAGCGCTCCGATCAGGAACCGCCATCCGATGAAGTCGAAGGGAGGGATGTCGTCGAGTGCCGACTTGACCACGACGAAGGTGGCGCCGAACAGGAACGAGGCAGCGACAAGGGCGAGGACAGCACGTCCCTCACGTCCGCGGATCACCGACTGCAGCGTAGGGCCGGTCACATCACCGCCTGATCACCCGGCACCGTGAGACGGCTTTACTCTTGCCGGATGCCCGGAGCCTTCGCAGACGGTTCAGTCCCCAAAGCCAGCGAGAGGGGAAAGGCACGTTCGGTTCTCACCAGGCTGATCGCCCGATACCCCGTTGCCCAGACCGCCCTCGACTACGAGGACGCCTGGCAATTGCTCGTGGTGACGGTGATGTCGGCGCAGACGACCGACGAGAACGTCAACAGGGTGGCACCCCACCTCTTCGCAAGGTATCCGACACCTGGGGACCTCGGCGAGGCGGATCCCGAGGACGTCGAGAAGATCATCTACAGCACGGGCTTCTACAGACAAAAGACGAAATCGATAATCGAGCTGTCCCAGGACATCGAGGAGATCCACCAGGGTGTGGTACCAGCAGATCTCGATGAGTTGGTGAAGCTGCGCGGTGTGGGCAGGAAGACCGCATCGGTGGTGCTCGCCGAGATGTGGGGTATGCCGGCAATCGCCGTCGACACCCATGTGAAGCGGGTGGCGACACGTCTCGGTCTCACCCGTCAGAAGGTCCCGGAGAAGATCGAGACCGATCTCAAAGCCCTCTATCCGGTGGCGAGCTGGTCGGGGATCTCGATGCGGTTCATCCAATTCGGCCGGGACACCTGCGACGCGTTGCGCCCCCTCTGCGGGGAGTGCGAGCTCTTCAAGATCTGCGAATGGCCAGGAAGGTTCGAGGCCGCAGGCAGACCTCCGAGGTGACCGATCGAATCAAACCCGTAGACCGGGAGATTCTGGGTCTGGCGGTACCGGCTCTAGGCGCCCTTGCGATAGACCCGCTGCTGACGCTTGCCGACACCGCCTTCGTCGCCCGTCTCGGCACAGTCGAGCTTGCCGCCCTCGGTGTCGACGCCGCAATCCTCAGTCTCGCCTTCTTCGGGTTCAACTTCCTCTCCTTCGTGACCACGCCCCTCGTGGCCAAGGCGCTCGGCCAAGGTGAAGAGGAGGTCGCCGGTCACTACGTCTCTACTGCGTTGGTGTTGGCAGTCGGTCTCGGGGTGGTGATGACCCTTTTGGTCGAGGCGCTGGCACCAGGTCTCGTCAGTCTGATGGGTGCCGAAGGTGAGGTCGCCGATGCTGCGGTCAGCTATTTGCGGATCAGAGCCCTTGCAACGATTGCGGTTCTGATCGTCACGGCCGGTCACGGAGCTTTCAGGGGCCACAAGGACACCAAGACCCCGTTCAAGGTTGCCCTCGGTGTCAACGGGATCAATCTCATCCTCGACCCGATCCTCATCTTCGTTGTCGGCTGGGGTCTGGAGGGTGCCGCGATCGGCACGGTGATCGCCCAATGGGTGGGTGCGTTCTGGTTTCTCCGGCTGATCGTGAAGAGACAAATGGCGCGACGTCCCCGTCAGTTGAGAGAGAGCCTGCCCGCTCTGACGGTGCTCGGACGCAACGGAGGGTTGTTGGTCATTCGCACCGCGTTCCTGCTCGCCGCTTTCACTTTCGCGGCGTCGACGGCCACCAGGCTCGGTGTGGTCGAGATCGCGGCGCACCAACTCGTCGCCCAGTTGTTCCTTCTCTCCGCGATGCTCGCAGACGCCCTCGAAGTTGCCGCCCAAGCGATGGTGGCCGACGAGACGGGACGTGGTGATGTCGGGTCTATCGAGGCACTCTCCCGACGTCTGCTGGGCTGGGGAGCATTGGTCGGTGTGGTGCTTCTCGTTTTCGTAGGGCTCGGGCGGTACGGGTTGAGATTCCTGGCCAGCGACGACGCGGTTGGCGACCTCGCGGTTCGAGCAGGAGGGGTCGCGGCGCTGCTCGAGCCCATCGCCGCCATGGTGTTCGTTGCGGACGGGATCTTTGTGGGTCTGTTGGCCATCGGCACCATGGCACTCTCCACAGCTCTGGGTTCGATGGCGGCAATCTCACTGATGCAGTGGTCACCCCTGGGTGAGTCTCTCGTGGGCATCTGGTGGGCGTTGGGTGTTTTCCTCGTCTTGAGGGGATTGGTCTTCCTTGCTGGCTACCGCCGTTCCGTGCTCACAGCAGTGAGATCCTGACCTCGGGTTTCGGGAAGCGTCCCGGTGAGCAAGACTGCCACCACCACACCTATCGCGAGCAGGAACACGGTGTTGGAGAGACCGATTGCATCGATGGTCCAGATGCCCGAGATCAGCCCGAAGGCCGAGCCGGCGACCGCCGAGTTGGTGGCTGCAGTGTTGGCGCTGGATCTCAATTCGGTGGGGAACAACTCGGCCCGGTGTGAGCCACCCGATGGGACGAATGCGAACGTCCCGAACCCCGAGACCATCGCACCGGCGATGATCAGCGGGATCGACGTGACCGAGTAGAGCGTCACTCCACCCACCACGGTGAGGAGCAACGCCAGGATCGACGTGCGCCTTCGGCCCCACGAATCGGCGAGATGGCCACCTATGAAGAAGCCAATCCCACCCAGCGTGCCTCCTGCCAGAAGGATCAACGACGCCTGCCCGGTGCCAACACCGACGTCGTCGATGAGACGCTCGGTGTAGAACGCAGCGCCGAAGGCTCCATAAGCCGACGCCAGGAAGTTGACAGCTACGACCGTCCAGAATCTGCGTGCCCACGGGCCGCCGAGAAGCTGGCCCCAGTGCCCGTCATGACGCGACTCTCGGAACACGATGCTCTCGGGAACGCCTTTGATGAGAAATGGGAGCAACAAGAACCCGGCCGCGGTCAGGAGATGGGGTATGCGCCACGACTCGCCTCCACCGTCCGCCAGGGGGAGCACCATCAATGCCATGCCGCTGCCCAGAGACACCGCTGCCCCGTAGAAGGCGATCGAGTAGGCCCGGATCGTCGGTGTGACTGTCTCGGCCAGTATCACCACGGCGAGCGCCGAAACCGCTGCCGTCCCTGTCCTCAACACGGCGTGCATGACGCCGAACTGCCACGCTTCGAAGGCAAATCCTGCCGCTGTGCCGCCGACCAGGATCAGCGTCATCGCCACGAGGTATGGGCGACGTCGGCCCCGGTGATCGCCGAGCCACCCCAGGGGCAGTGCGGCGAAGGCGGCAAGCCGGGCCACACCGAGCAAGAGACTCATCTCGCCCTCGGTGAGACCGAGACCGGCGCGGGTGAATGGAAGACCTGCACTCGCCGCGGACTGAGCGAAACCCTGCATGACTCCGCCGAGCCAGATGATGACGACTATGCGACGGTCGAGCTTGGTGAACCGTCCGACCGGGAGCAGGGGATCGATTGCCCGGCGGAAGGCGGGACGCATTTATCGAGCGTAAACCCAGGGCATGGGAAGATCGGTGACCCAGACCCCGTTGAGTGAGACCGGATCATGTTCGAGAACTTCGGCGATGCCACATACATAGTCCAACTGATCGTTGCCTTCGGCGCCGGTGTCGTCTCGTTCATCTCACCGTGTGTGCTCCCGCTGCTCCCCGGCTACCTATCGATGATGTCCGGCTATTCGGCGGCCCAATTGGAGCAAGGCGAGGTCTCCACAGGACGCATGACTCGTGTGATCCTCCTGTTCATCCTGGGTTTCACCCTGGTCTTCGCAGCCTTGGGTGCTGGCGCAACAGGCATCGGCCAGTTCCTCAGGTCGAATATCACGGTGTTCACGCGGATTGCCGGTGTCGTGATAATCGTCCTCGGTGTCCTGATGGTTGCGATGGCGGTTTCCAATCGGGGTTTTCTGTCCGCACTCAACACCGAGAAGCGGGTGCATGTGAGGCCGTCCCGGCTAGGGAGGTGGGCGGCTCCCGTGATGGGCGCAGCCTTCGCCTTCGGCTGGACACCCTGCATCGGTCCCATCCTCTCGGTGGTCCTGCTAACTGCCGGCACCCAGGACAGCGTGTGGCAGGGGATCTTTCTCCTCATCTCATACTCGCTCGGTCTCGGCGTTCCCTTCCTTCTCGCCGGTCTCGGGCTCTTCAAGTTCTTCGGCCGACTCAAGCCATATCTCAGACCCATCAACATCGTGTCCGGAGTGCTTCTGGCTCTGTTCGGTGTGGTCATGGTTACCAACAACCTCGGTCAGGTCTCGGCGTGGTTCGTCAACCTCTTCGATTCAATACCATTTCTCCGTGGCCTCCAGGATGTCTGACGGAACCTGGCTCGCTCCGGTGACACCCGATGTCGTGTGGTTCTCGGGCCACGATGCGCTGCGTTTTCTCAACGACCTCATAAGTCAGGAGATCGGTGACCTCGAAGACGGGCAGACCCGCCGCTCGTTCCTCCTCGGGCCACAAGGCAAGCTCGAGTTCCTGCTCTGGGTGATCCGGGACGGCGAAAGATTCGGGCTGGTGACCGACCCGGGTCGCGGAGAGGAATTGGCCGCATACCTGGGTCGGTACCGAATAAGGGTCGACGTGAGCATCGAACCCGAGTCGGGGCCGGTTGCGTTGGTGATGGGTGCCACAGAGGGATATGACGTGTCCTGGGCCGGTGTCCGACGCACCCTTGTTGTAGGAGATGAGCCGTCCTACCCGATGGGGAGTCTCGACGAGTACAACGAGGAACGGATCAGAGCCGGGGAGCCGGCCTGGGGTGTAGATGTGGACGAGGGGACCATCCCTCATGAGTCTGGGTTGGTGCCGGTCAGTGTCGACTTCGACAAGGGATGTTTCCTGGGTCAGGAGTTGGTGGCCCGGATCGACAGCCGTGGCGCAAACACGCCACGTCACCTCAGGTTCGTCGAGGTCGAGGAGGGCTTGATACGGAGCGGAGCAACCGTGACGAGCGAGGACCGTGAAGTCGGGGTGGTCACGTCTGCGATCGGGGGAGTGGGGCTTGCGATGTTGCGTCGTGAGGTGGCGGTTGGCGACCCAGTTGAGGTGGGCGGGGTACGGGGAAGGGTCAAAGAGCTCCCTGGAACACCGACGGCATAGTTCACCACTTCTTTACAACCCTGAGTCAAACTGGTGACGATGTCGCCCGCGCCCAAGTCACTGCTGCTCGTCGAAGACGACGATGCGATCGCCGACATGCTTCGCACGTTCTTCGAACGCGACGGGTATCGCTTCCTCCACGCCCTCACCGGTGAGGAGGCCGTCGAACGTCTTCGGATCAAACCAGTGTCGGCGATCCTCCTCGACCTGAACCTCCCCGGGATCGATGGTGTCGAGACCTGTCGGCGCATCAGGGAGTTCACCAAGACGCCGGTGATCATGCTCACAGCCCGCGATTCAGAGATCGACAAGGTCCTCGGTCTCGAGATGGGCGCCGACGACTACGTGACCAAGCCGTTTTCACCGAGAGAGTTGCTGGCCCGGGTCAAGGCGGTCCTACGTAGGTCGGAAGAGCCCCCTGCAAAGCCCCGGATCATCGAGGTAGACGGTTACGAGATCGATGGTGGGCGGCGACGTGTGACCACCCCGACTGGGGATTCAGTAGAGCCGACTGCCAAGGAGTTCGACCTCCTCTGGTTCCTCGCTGAGAACTCGAGTCTGGCGATGAGCCGGAACCAGATACTCGAGGCGGTCTGGGGCTACGAGTACTTCGGTGAGACGAGGACCGTCGACGTCCACATCCGCCAGCTTCGCAAGAAGATCGAGGGGATCCCCATCGAGACCGTCTGGGGCGTCGGCTATCGCCTGGGCCGCTGATGCGTCGCAGGATGTTCTGGGCCATTGCCGGGGTGGCGGCCCTGACCGGTGTTCTCGTGTTGGGCGCTTCGCTGTACGCCACGCAGCGGGCCGCGATCGATGCCACCTACCGCGAGCTGACCCAATCCGCCAACGAAGCAGTGACGGTGATCCAGGATTCGTTGGACCGGGGGCCGGGGATCGTCGCTGCCGTCGAGTTCCTCCGTCTCCTCGAGGGCGATGAGTACGGACGGTTGTTCAATGCGATCCGTGGCGCCGCCGGTAGCTCGGAGATCGGATTTGCGGCAGTAGGTCCCGATGGCACCGTCCACAGCAACTCCCCGCTCTTCGAGCGGCTGACATTCGACCCAACCGAGATGGAAGAAGGTCGAACCGAGACGACGACCTCCAACCGTGACGAACTCGTCGCGGTGCAGTCGACAGGTGTCCAGCTCGTCGACAACCGGGCGACCGTTTACGTCGCCATCGCCCGGGAGGCACCGGTGGTCCGGGTGCGAGATCATTTTGGGGCGTTGCTCCTGCTGACCGCCGGTGTCGTCTTTCTCGCCGCCCTCCTCGCCAGGGTGCTCTCCGGCCAGATCACCGCACGGTTGAGCCCGCTCGCCGAAGCCTCGCACCGGGTGGCCAGGGGTGACATGACAGCTCGGGTCCCGGACCTCGCCGATCCCGAGCTCGATCGGGTCGCCACCGCCTTCAACGAGATGGCGGCCGACCTGGAACAGACGAGAGAGCGAGAACGCGAGTTCATCCTCGGCGTCGGGCACGACTTGCGAACACCACTCACGACGATCGGCGGCTACGCCGAGGCCATGGAGGCGGGCGCTCTCGACGACTCCGAGCAGCGCAGGATCGGAGCCGTTCTCGGTGTGCAGAGCCGGCAGCTGAGCAGGCTCATCGAGGACCTGACCACGTTGGCCGGTCTGGAAGGCCGCGAGTTCGGGCTTCGGACGGAGCAGGTCGATGTCGGGGCCCATGTCGCCGAGGTGGTGCAGGGTTTCAAACGAAGCGCCGACGGCTTCGGTGTCGATCTGGAAGTCGACCACGAGCCGGGTCTAGTGATCGAGACCGACCCCGATCGTCTCGCCCAGATCGCTCAAAACCTCGTCGAGAACGCTCTACGCCACACGCCCGAGGGCGGTCGGGTGCGCGTCGGGGTCACCGGTACCGACGATGTTGTCCGTCTGGTGGTCGAGGACACCGGGACCGGGATCCCCCCCGACGACCTGCCCCACGTCTTCGACAGGCACTTCGTCGGTCGGCAGCGCTCGCTCCGCAACGAAGGCACCGGCCTCGGTCTTTCCATCGTCGAAGGTCTCGTAGCCAGGATGCACGGCTCGGTCGTCGCGACCTCGGCCCCGGGGGAGGGCACGACCATCACGGTGGAGTTGGATCGATGACCCAATTCCCACCCTTCATGACCCCTGTTGGTCTCTCCAGGGTGGTGATGTCGTCCAGTGGGTTGGCGTCCAGGACCACCAGATCGGCGTGTAGACCGGGCTGAATCGAACCAACCCGGTCCTCCCAGCCCATCAATTCCGCGGCCCACCGGGTTCCCGACTGGAGAGAAGCGGCGGGGGAAAGACCGTGCTCGACGTACAGGGCGAACTGGCGACTGTTGTCTCCATGGGGATAGACCCCCGAGTCGGTCCCGTAGGCGATTCGGACCCCCGCTTCGACTGCCTTGCGGAATCCGTCGCGCTGAGCCTCAGTCGTCATCTCGGTCTTTCGCATTACCTCCTCGCTGTAACCACGACCGGGGCCCTCCTCGAGGATGTGGTCGCCGTCGTAGAGATCCGCGACCAGATAGGTGCCCATCTCGGCCATCAGCTCGATGCCTTCCTCATCGATCAAGGAACCGTGCTCGATCGACCTGGCGCCCGCCCGGACTGCCCTCTTGATCCCCTCGGCGCCGTGAGCATGAACCGCGACGTGCGCTCCGGCGCTGGCGGCGACCTCGACCCCCGCCCGTAACTCGTCCTCGGTGAACTCGGGGGCGCCGGGGTTGGTGCCACTGGTCAGAACCGCACCGGTGGCGAGGATCTTTATGAAGTCGGCCCCGTAGCGAAGGATCTGTCTGACGTTGCTGCGCATCTGGTCGATGCCACTCGTGACACCGAAACGCAACTCCCTGGGGAGGACGGAATCGACATCGACCGCGAGCCCTGTGATGTCGCCGCCGCCACCCGGGCACGTCACGTAGGCGCCGGCAACCATCATCCGCGGGCCGACGACCCAACCTTCGTCGATAGCTTCCTTGAGTGCGACATCGACGAAAGCACGGAACGTGCCGATGTCCCGAACGGTGGTGAACCCGGCCCTGATGGTCGCTGCGGCATGCTTGACCCCGATCAGTGCGTCCTGGGCGCCGCTTCGCATCACCAGATGGGCGTAGCCCTGCCCCTCGTCCTCCGGCCCTGTGAGATGAGTGTGCACGTCGATCAGTCCGGGGACGACGCTTTGACCGACGAGTCGGATGGGGGAGTCTGCGCGATCGGCATCGACCACCGCGTTGATCGTTCCGTCGGTGATGACGATCGCGTGTCCCTCGAGCATCTCGCCGGTGAGGGAATCGAAGACCCGATCGGGGAGGAGTGTCAAAGGACTCATTTGAGTCATGGAAGCAGAAGGAGTAGATGTCGACGACCGTGGCACAGTAGGTGTGCCAGCATGGTGTTGCGGTGGTGCCAAGTCTGTGCCATACTGGCACCATGAATCTGACGGCACATGTGGAAAAGCTCGTCGAACAGCTGATAGCCATGGAGATATACGAAGAGGGGACCAGCGCCCTCGGCGGGCGTCTCGCCGTTGCGCTCGATCCGGCCACCCGTCTGGTGCTCCTCGACGTCTTGTCGCAGGCAGCCGAGGAGATCACCGGAGAGCTAGCTCCCGGAAGTGTCGAAGTCAGGCTTCGAGGTGGGGAGCCCGAGTTCGTGGTCACTCAGCCACCTACAGAGAGCGAGTACCAACGGCCTCTCGATACCACAGCGGATGCCGACGATGCCGAGGGTTCGACGGCGCGACTCAATCTGAGGCTGCCCGAATCACTCAAGCAACGGATCGAACAAGCCGCCGGCATCGAAGGGCTATCGCTCAACACCTGGATAATCCGGGCCGCATCCGCAGCCCTGGACACTCCGGCCACGCGTCGTACCTCCAGCGGAGGCGACCGATACACCGGGTGGATCCGCTGATGAGCTGGTCGTTTGATACCAAAGGTCCCATCGGAGCCGACGTCGATGTCGCAGCGGGCTCCATCCATTTCATTGCCGGGGATGGCACTGAAACCGTGGTCACCGTCAACCCGATGAATCCAGGGTCGAGAAAGGACGTCGAGGCCGCCGAAAAGGCGAAGGTCGACTTCTCCGCTGATCGGCTCTCGGTGGTCGTTCCCAAACCAGGCCGGCTTATGGCCTACATCAGCTTCAGCGACTGGGGGTTGGTAGATGTGACAGTGGAACTACCCGAAGGCTCGGCAGTTGACGCCAGGTCTGGTGCCGGTCCGTTGCGTGCCGATGGCGAGTTCGGAGTCGTGAGCCTCAAGAGCGCCGCAGGTGACATTCGGGTCGATCGGATCCGGGGAGGTCGCCTCGTTTCGGCCGCAGGGCGACTCACGCTGAATGGGTCGTATGGCGACACCGAATTGACCACGGCCGGCGACATGGAGATCGGGCGGGTCGATGGCTCGGCCCAGGTCAAGAATCTCAACGGAAGGACCCACATCGAAGATGTAACCGGCGCGCTCAAAGTCAGGTCTGCAAATGGTGACATCGTCGTCGAACGTGCCCACGGTGACCTTCACAGTCGTACTGCGAACGGGAGCATCGTGATCGGCGAGGTGATTCGAGGTGCTGTGACCCTGGCCACAGCTTCGGGCTCCATCGACATCGGGATCGCCAAGGGAACGTCCGCTTTCGTCGATGCCGGCACGCAGTACGGAAGCATTCGCAACGGACTCGAACCGACTGCGGGTCCGGGCTCGGAAGAGCAAGTGGAAATTCGTGCCCGTACAGCGTTCGGCGACATCGACATCCATCGCTCGTCCGCTGCAGAAAGTCGATAGGAGACACATGAGATCCGAAATCAACGCAATCGAGGTGAGAAACCTGGAGAAGGGCTACAAGGACCTGTCGGTACTCGACGACGTCTCCTTCAGTGTCAAAGCGGGATCCGTCTTCGCTCTTCTCGGAGCCAACGGGTCGGGCAAGACGACCACGATCAACATCCTGACGACGTTGATCAGGGCCGACGGTGGCACTGCGTCGGTGGGTGGGTTCGATGTGGCGGACTCGCCTGCGGAAGTGCGCGAGCAGATAAGTGTCACCGGGCAGTTCGCCGCCGTGGACTACGTCCTCACGGCCAGGGAGAACCTGGTTCTCATGGGCGAACTGCGACACGTCGCCGACCCCAGGCAGACCGCCGCCGAGCTTCTCGAGAAGTTCCACCTGGTCGACGCGGCGGACCGGCGCCTCCTCACCTTCTCGGGCGGGATGCGACGCCGGCTCGACATCGCCATGAGCCTGGTGGGCGACGCCCCGATCATCTTCTTCGACGAACCGACGACCGGGCTCGATCCGCAGGGTCGTATCGACATGTGGGAGACGATCCAGAAGCTCGCAGGGAGCGGTACCACCGTCTTCCTGACCACTCAGTATCTGGAGGAGGCCGACAGGTTGGCCGATTCGATAGCCATCCTGCACGGGGGCCGGATCGTGGTCGAGGGCTCACCGGATGAACTGAAAACGATGCTGCCCGCGGGCATAGTCGAACTGGAGTTCGTCGAGCCTGACCAGTTGGACGCAGCACAAAAGGCGCTAGACAGCCGTTACGACATCGACCGCGTTGACTCCACGCTCGTCGTTGCCACCAAGGGTTCCGTGGCAGAGATGGCGGACATGTTCCTCCGGCTGCGCGACGCCGGAATCGAGCCGACCCGTCTGACCAAGCAGACCCCGACCCTCGAAGATGTCTTCTTCGAGATCCTGGGCGAAAAGAGGGAGAACTCCTATGCGAGCTCTGAGTGACACGTGGACCATGACCAAGCGAAGCCTCCGGCACACGACTCGCAGTCTCGACACGATCATCACGGTTGTGCTGACGCCGATCGCCCTGTTGCTGTTGTTCGTCTACGTATTTGGTGACGCACTTGGAACGCAGACGGGGTCGGTCGAATACGTCGACTTCATCACGCCCGGACTGATAGTCATGTCCGTCGGGAGCGGGATCGCCTACGCCGCCCTGCGGTTGAGCATGGATCTCCAGAAGGGGATCATCGGTCGTTTTCGAACGATGCCGGTGGCCCCGTCCTCGGTCCTGAGCGGACAAGCGATGTCCTCGACCCTGTCGAACATGTTCTCGTCGGCGCTCGTGCTCGGAGTGGCGTTCCTGGTCGGGTTCCGCCCGGTGGGCGACATCGGGGCCTGGCTGTGGTTCGTCGGTCTGCTGGCCCTGTTCACACTGGCGACGACCTGGATGGCCGTGTTCTTTGGCCTCTTGGCCAAGACCCCGGAGGGCGCAGGCGGGTTCGCCTACATCCTGCTCCTGCTCGTGTTCCTCAGCCCGTCTTTCGTCCCCACCGAGTCGATGTCACCCTGGTTGCAGGGCTTCGCCGAGAACCAGCCGATCACTGCCATCGTCGAGACGATGCGTTCACTGTTGACTCAGGGCACCCCCGGTGATCACGCCGGGGCCGCGCTGGCGTGGAGTTTCGGGATCCTGGTGGTGTTCTACGCCCTCTCCCTGACCATCTACCGGCGGCGGGAGCCGGTGGTGGCGGCGGCCTAGGCTCTGCTGACCTCCTACGACAGGGCCCCGTTAACCCGGGGCCCTACCAGTGCGGGAGGTGGGACTCGAACCCACAAGCCCTTTCGGGCAATGGTGTTTGAGACCATCTTGGTTACCAGTTTCAACACTCCCGCGGTCAGTCGATTCTACCGGTCAGCACTTGGGTCCGACAAAGGCCAGTCATCATTGACCCGTAGGTCGATCAGGGCGCGGCCTGATCGGCTCGGGCTCATCTCGCCGCCGTATGGGACGGGTGGGACGATTTCGGATAACTTGCCTGCCGAGGACCAGTGACGACACCAACCGCGGATCAGACCAACGACGGCGTCTCCGAATCGGAGGCTCCCTGGTGGTGGTGGCCTGTCCGCAACGGCATACGCGGGTACGTTGGTCTCTTCGTCCTGGTGACGGTCTGTTACGGGATCGGGTCGATCCTGGCGATTCGTCTTGCCGAGGCGTCCGACCTGCAAGGTGTCTTCTTCATTCCCGCCGGGATCACTGCCGCATTTCTGCTTCGCGTCCCAAGACGGGGCTGGTGGGTCATCCTGGCGGCGGCAGCCGTCACCGAATTCGCGATGGACGTCAACAGCGAGCTCCCACGTCTCGCCTCACTCGGATTTGCCGCGGCGAACACGGCTGAACCTCTGGTCGGGGCACTCATCGCCACCAGGGCCATCAAGTATCTGGACCTGGCGAGGAGACGAGACCTCTTCTGGTTCACGCTCGGCTCAGTCGTGGTCGGTCCACTGGTTGGAGCCGCCATCGGGGCGTTTGCGGACAGGTATCTGGGTGGGGACGAGTTCTTCGCCACCTTCTGGCAGTGGTGGCTGGGTGATGCTCTCGGGGTGATCCTGGTCGGCGGGGCAATCCTGGCCTGGGGGTCGAGCCCTGACCGAAAACGGCTGTTGTCGCCATGGGGTGTGGTGCTGATCATGGCCTCGGTGACCATGACGGTCCTGGTGGTGGCGGCGACCGACCTGCCGCTCGTTTTCACGGTGCTCATCGGGGTGATCGTCGCCGGAGCGTTGTTCGGGGTCAGAGCGGTGGTGATGACCTCTCTCGCCATCGCCATGACCGTCGCTCTGATCCTGGTCGCGGGTCCGGATGTGCTGATCGTCGGCATGGAACCGGCCACGGCACTGGTCCTCATCAAACTCCAGGTTGGGACCTTCGCCATGACCGGTCTGCTGGTGGCCGCCGAGTCGAACGAGAGAGACCTGGCCGCCTCGGTCGCGGTCCTCGCCGCTGCCGAAGCGGAAAACCAGGCTCGAGAACGGGAGCGACAGCGGGAGCTGGCGGTACAGGTCCAACGAGGGCTGCTGCCTGATCGGTTGCTCGATGTGGACGGGATAGACCTCGGCGCTCGGTATGAGGCGGCGGACGACGCCTTCGAGGTGGGGGGCGACTGGTATGACACACTCGACTTGGGCGAGGGCCGGGTCGGCCTGGCCGTGGGCGACATCGTGGGCCACGGTCTCGAGGCGATGACCGCGATGGGGCGTCTCCGTACCGCGTTCGCCGCCCTAGCACTACAGGATCCCGAACCCGCCGGTCTGCTCACGTCAGTGGAGCGATTCATACGAAGCCCGGACGGGACCGACTACGTGACTGTCTTCTATGCGATGGTCGACATCCCCGCGGGGATCATCACGTACTCCTCAGCCGGTCACCCACCGGCTCTCTTCATCAGATCGACCGGCGAACCCGTGTGGCTCGACCAAGGGCAAACGGGACCTCTCTATTCAGGGTCGATCCAGTCACGCAGCCAGGCCATCGTGGAATGTTCTGGCGGGGGAACCCTCGTGCTGTTCTCGGATGGACTGGTGGAGCGTCGTGGCGAGCCACTCGAAGACGGCCTGGCCAGGCTGGCCGACCTCGTTCCAGACCTCGTGTGGAAGCCGGCCTCCGAGATCTGTGACCACCTGGCGAGCAGTCTCGGCATCGATCGGGGACGCGATGACGACGTCGTGATCCTCGTTGCCAAGCTGCTCCCAACCTCATCCTCGGTGTTCTCGGGCCGCTATCCGGCCCGCCCAGAGGAACTCTCCCGTATCCGTGATGAAGTGCGTGAGTGGTGCCGCAGTTGCGGGCTCGCCGCCGAGGTGAGCGACGACCTGCTCATCCTGGTCGGGGAGAGCTGCGCCAACGTGGTTCGTCACGCCTATGCCGATCGATCTCAGGGGGAGGTCGGTGTCACCATCGTCCGGGGCCCGGCCCGGGCTGATGTGGAAGTCAGGGATTGGGGGATATGGGTACCGCCTTCGCCCGCCTCTGCCGGGCCTGGCATGGGCATCGAGATAATGCAGAAGCTGGTTACGGACCTCGTATACGAGACGAACGACGACGGCACCCGGCTGACCTTCTCTTTGCCCCTCGAAGTCGCAGAGGTGGCCGATTCCCTGTGACCCGCGGCTTGCTAGCCTGATCCGCAGGAGCCCAACGGGATGAAGGGCGCCAGTGTTGGAGATATCCCGGGATCCTATGACAGAGGGCAATTCCCAAGGCATCCTTCAGGCAAGCCTCGAGACGCTTCGCGACGGTGTGGTGCTGATGCGGTTGCAGGGCGAGATCGACCTGTCGTCCGCTGGCATCGTGACCGACCAATTCGCGCTGTGCGCCGGGCAGGGTCTCACCGACATGATCGTCGACGCCACCGCAGTGACCTTCATGGACTCAACGGGTCTGCACGCTCTCATCGAAGGGAAGAGGCTGGTGCACGACGACGGCATACGCATCTTCCTGGTTCCGTCGCCTCAGGTGAGAAGGGTGCTGGAACTCGTGTTTCCAGAACCGCTCTTCGCCGCTCGTCTCGAGACGGTCGAAGAAGCACTCGCCGCCGTCGACGACGGCTCTGTCGTCAACTCCTGACACAGCGACAGGCATATGCCATCTTTGGGATCGTGAAAGGTGTCGGTGATCCCTGGGGATACGGTGAACCCAGCTTGAAACGTGTCCATCGCCGCATTTTCCGACTCAGCGACAAGATCTCGAAGCTGGAGGCAGAGATCTCCAATGCCGAAGCCGAGCTCGAGTACCACCGGTCGATCAACGAGGACGCCCAGCGGGACGCCGCGGTTGGCAACTACATCGACCGGGAGGAGGCCGGGGCAACTGCCGCCGACGTGCGTCGTTTCGAGAAGACGATCGCCCAACTCCGCACCAGGCGCGACGACCTGGTCGCGAAACGAGACCATCTCGTCGCCACGATGGGCTGACTCCTGTCGGGTAGATCTGTCTCAGCGAGGTAGTACCGTCGGGATGTGCCGACACTCGCCCTGATAGACGGCAACTCGATCGCGTACCGGGCGTTCTACGCACTCCCCGAAGACCTGGCAACCAAGTCGGGGCAAGTGACCAATGCCGTGTTCGGGTTCACCCGGATGCTGATCAGGCTCATCAAGGATCATCACCCCGAAGGCGTCGCAGTTGCATGGGACGTGTCGCGACAGACCTTTCGCACCGAGTCGTATCCGGAGTACAAGGCAAACCGCAACAAAGCCCCTGATCACTTCCGCAGCCAGCTCCCACTGATGGATGAGGTGCTGGAGGCGCTCAACATCGCCCAGCTCCGTGTGGAGGGCTACGAGGCAGACGACATAATCGCCACACTCACCAGACAGGCGACGGCCGACGGCTGGGACGTGCTGATCGTCACCGGCGATCGTGACGCTTTCCAGTTGGTAGGAGGTCCGGTGCGTGTCCTCTACACGAGACGCGGTATCAGCGACACGGTCCTCGCCGACGCCGAATGGGTGATGGAGAAGTACGGGGTAACGCCGGGTCAGTACGTGGAGTACGCGGCCCTGCGCGGCGACAACTCCGACAATCTCCCCGGCGTTCCCGGCGTCGGGGAGAAGACGGCGGCGAAACTCATCGCCGACTACGGAGACATCGAGGGTGTCTTCGCCTCGGTCGCCCAGCAGACACCGAGACTCCGCGAGAACCTGGCGGCCCACCGTGATCAGGTCTTCTTGAACCGTCAGCTCATGGTGCTGGTCGACGATCTCGCCCTGGAACGGGGGACCGGTGAGTTCGAAACCCGGGAGTGGGACAAGAAGACGGTGAAGGACCTCTTCGACTCGCTCGAGTTCCACACGATGTGGAGCGACCTCGAAGCGGCTCTGCCTTCGTCGGGAGGCGCCACCGAGGTCCTCGATGTCGAGTCTGAGCTGGTCACCACCGCAGACCGGGTCGGCGCGCTCGCCGAGCGTGATCAACTCGTGCTGGGGCTTGTCGTGGACGGGGGAGAGCCTTTCGGTCTCGCTGTCTCCACCGGGGACGGCACTGCGGCCGTCGTCCCGTTCGAGTCGGCCGGACCGATCCTCGATCGGGTGAGCTCAGGGGAGGTGGCGGTGGCGGGGCACGATCTGAAGAGCCTGGCCCGAACCCTCCTCGACCTGGGCCACGACCTGACAAATCCGGCCATGGACACTGCCCTGGCTTCGTACATCATCAATCCGAGCCAGCGCACCTACGACCTCGAGGAGATCGCCGAACGGCTCCTCGGACTCGAGCTCGACTCACCTGACGCCGCCGACATCGACGGAATGCTTCCTTTCGACGAAGGCCCCGACATCGATCAGGAAGGAAAACGGGTCGAGGCTGTGCGCCGCCTGGTGCAGACACTCCACGAGGAACTCGAGATGCGCGAGGAACTCGATCTGTTCACAACATACGAGTTGCCTCTGGTCCCCGTCTTGGCCCGGATGGAGCACGCCGGCATCGGTGTCGACAGGACGTATCTCGAGGAGATGGGCGCAGACCTCAGACAGAGACTCACCGCCCTCGAGAGCAAGCTCCACGAATTGGCCGGGGAGCCGTTCAACGTGAACTCGACGGACCAGCTGCGAAGCATCCTCTTCGACCAGCTCCAGTTACCGGTTCTCAAAAAGACCTCTACGGGGAAGCCTTCGACAGATGCTTCGGTGCTCAAGAAGATGGACCACCCGCTGGTCGACGCCCTGCTCGAGTATCGAGAGCTGGAGAAACTTCGCTCAACCTACGTCGACGGCTATCTCCCGCTCATCGACGCTGACGGACGCATCCGCACCCGGTTCAACCAGATGGCGGCTACTACCGGGCGTCTCTCCTCCGACAGTCCCAACCTGCAGAACATCCCGGTGCGCTCGGAGTCGGGTCGCACCATCAGGAGGGCGTTCATCGCGGGGGATGGCAGTGAGTTCCTCGTGGCCGACTACTCGCAGATCGAGCTGAGGGTCCTGGCACACATGAGTGGTGACCCCTTCCTGATCGAGGCGTTCCAGGAGGGTCTCGACATCCATACCGCCACTGCTGCCCGGGTGTGGGGTCTACCTACGGAAGAGGTCACGGCGAACCAGCGTCGGACAGCCAAGATGATCAACTTCGGTCTTCTCTACGGGATGGAGGCTTTCGGGTTGGCCGACCGCCTCGGAATCGGACGTGATGAGGCGAAGGAGCACATCGACGCGTACTTCTCCCAGTTCCATCAGGTGAAGGAGTACATGTCGTCGGTTGTAACGACTGCCCGCAATCTGGGCTACACCACGACCCTGTTCGGGAGACGTCGCTATCTGCCCGAGCTGAAGTCGGACAACTTCAGGATCAGACAGATGGGGGAGCGGATGGCCTTGAATGCTCCGGTGCAGGGAACGGCCGCCGACATCATCAAATCGGCGATGATCGACCTCGATGCCGCTCTGCGTGAGGAGAAGATGGCGTCGACACTCCTGCTCCAGATCCACGACGAGCTGATCCTCGAGGTGCCCGAGGACGAGAAGGTGGTTGCTGAGAAGCTCGTGGTCGAGACCATGGAGGGCGTGACCGGGCTCGATGTGCCGCTCAGGGTGGATATCGCCTGGGGGCCGGATCTGGCGTCAGTGAAGCTGTGAGGGAGAGAGACGCTGGATACGCCGCGCCTCCACGGCGTGCAGCTCCGACGTGGGCTCGAACCGCCGCCCATCAAAAACGTTTGGCGGAAAAACCAGGTTCTGCGTACAATTCGGGAGCCTGCCAGCCTTGCGCTTCGGCAGAGTATCTTCCCAAGAGGTAATCACCCACACATGTCCAACCCCCAAGACAACGCGTCCGTAGCCGTCCCCGAAAACGAGGAGACGGTGGAGACGCCCGACACCGATCCGTCGGAGACGACGGCCGCTGCCGAAGAGGCAGCCACCACTCCCGAGTTCGAGGCTCCCGCCGTACAGACCCCCGCGAGCGAAGAACCGGCCGGCGACGAAAACTACCCCGCAGCCGAAGAGACCGCCCCGGCGTCAGGTGCCGGCGAAGACGAGCCGGCCGGGGCCGGGCCCAGGTTCGTGGAACGGGAAGCCCTGGTCGCTCCCGACCTCAGTGACCTCCCCGACGACATAGGCGACGACTTCGAAAGGGCGATAGCAGCGACCGTCCTCGAGTTCCGTGAGGGTGACATCGTCGAAGGCACGATCGTCAACGTCGACTCCGAAGGCGCCCTGGTGGACATCGGCTACAAGTCCGAAGGGTTCATCCCTACTCGCGAGCTTTCGATCCGCAACAACATCGACCCCGAGAACACGGTCGCCGTCGGCGATCGTGTCGAGTCGGTGGTCCTCGACAAAGAGGACGACGAGGGTCGTCTCATACTGTCCAAGAAGCGCGCCATGTACGAGCGAGCGTGGGGTCAGATCCAGAAGGTCGCCGATGAGGACGGGACCGTGGAAGGCACCGTCATCGAAGTGGTCAAAGGTGGCCTCATCGTGGACATCGGTCTCCGCGGGTTCCTGCCGGCCTCTCTCGTAGATCTTCGTCGTGTGCGTGACCTCGATCCGTTCATCGGGGACACCATCACCGCAAAGGTGATCGAGCTCGACAGGGCGCGGAACAACGTCGTGCTCTCCCGTCGTGCTCACCTCGAAGAGGCTCTCGCCGAAGAGCGCACCGAGTTCCTCGACAATCTCCACGAGGGTGAGATCCGGGACGGGACCATCTCGTCGGTAGTCAACTTCGGAGCGTTCGTAGACCTCGGTGGCATGGACGGTCTCGTCCACGTCTCCGAGCTGTCGTGGCAGCACGTCAACCATCCCAGCGAGCTGGTAAAAGTGGGCGACGAGGTGAAAGTGAAGGTTCTCGAGGTCGACCGTGACCGGGAGCGCATATCTCTGTCGATCCGTCAGACCACGGAAGACCCCTGGGATGTCTTCGCATCCGCCAACGAGGTGGGTGACGTCGTCGACGGTGTCGTCACCAAGACCGTGCCGTTCGGTGCGTTCGTCTCGGTGGCCGACGGTGTGGAAGGTCTCGTCCATGTGTCTGAGATCGCGGTGCACCGGGTGGAGTCTCCCGAGCTCGAGCTCTCGATCGGACAGCCGGTCAAGGTCAAGATCACCGAGAAAGAGGACGAGCGTCGTCGCGTTTCTCTGTCCATCAAGCAGGCCTTGCCCGACTACAAGGAGCGCACCGCGGAGGCCGAGAGCGCAAGCCCCAAGAAGCCGAAGCGCCAGCGCGAGTTCGAGCGTGAGTTCGGAGCCGAGGCAGAAGAGCGTCCGCCGATGCCGGTCGACGCGTCTCTGGAGGCAATCCTGAAGGAACTGAAGGAGCGGGGGATCGGCCGACGCTGAGCCCCACGGTTCGGGTCGGCCGAGTCGCGCCGATCGGTTGCTGCAGTAGGCCGATCAACCCATAGATTTATGGTGCGAAAGACTCAAGACTGTCCGAGACAGGTCCGACAATCACTTGGTTATTGAACCTGAAAACCACGGCGGGCTGAGGCTCGCCGGTACTATGCCCTTCCCCCTCGCCACGACTGTGGGGATCAAGGAAGGGGACAACCGAAGGGGACTCAATGGGTAGGAGAGCAATCGTTCTTCTGGTGGCCCTGGTGCTGGCCGGTTTGGCCGCCTGGGCCGTCTGGAGCTTTCTCCAGAGTTACGAAGACGACGCCATCGAAGGCCAGGAACAGGTCACGGTTTTTCGCGCCGGGTCTGGTGGTATCGCAGAAGGAACCGAGGGCGCTATCGCCCTGACGACTCTCGATGCTCCGGACGGTCAGATAGTCTCGGGCACCGACGAGCTCGAGGACACCCCTCCTGATGCCATCCAGAGCGAAGAGGAGTTGCGCAGCATCCTTGCCAACAGAGTGGCCGCCGGCCCAATCTCCGCCAACAGCATCCTCACCACGTCACAGTGGACCGAGATTTCTGTCGACGTGGTGCCTCTCGCCGAGCAGATCGGATCCGGCAACCAGGCGATCACCATCTCGACATCCGATGTCCAGGGTGTCAACGGTTTCGTGGAGGCCGGTGACCGGATCAACATGATCATCACGGTCGACATCGAATTCGACCTCATCCCGGTCGAGGGTCTGCCCACCCTCCCCGAACCCGACCCCGGTGAGGAGGAGACACCGGCAGCGGAGGAGGAAGCGGTCACGGTCACCTACACCCGCTACGTGCTCCAGGGCCTCAACGTGTTGGCCACCGGGCGCGACGTGCGGGTCGAGGACGACGGCGACCAGACTGGCGAGATCGACGCAGATCAGGAACCCGCAACCACCGGTACCACGGTCCCGGGAGCTACTCCCGACGAGGAAGAGGTTGGTAACGCCACGATCTTCACCCTCGAGGTGACCCCGGACCAGGCGGAGCGCATCGTCTACGCCTTCGAGAATGGCTCGATCTGGCTTACCCTGGTCCCCGAAGATTTCGTGGAGATCGAGACCGATGGTGTCACAATCGACAACCTCTTCGGTGGCGATCTAGTGGACGCGATCTTCCCCGAGGGGTAATAACGATGTCATTCGCCGAGAACAACCTTCTGGTGGTCGACCAGGATGACGAGTTCGTCGACGCTGCAAAGCAGTTGTTCGACGGCAGTCTCCCGATCGCCCGGTCTCTCGAAGAGGCCAGCCAGACTGTGTCGTCCGGCGACGTCCGCATGGTCCTCATCGGCCCGTCGTACGCAGGTGACGAGGCGATGGATCAGATCAGGTCACTCCACAATCAGGATCCCTCGCTGGTTCTGATGCTCGTAGCCGAAGAAGTCACAGCCGACATGCTCCGCAAGGGCATGAGGGCAGGGGTCTCCGACGTGATCGAGACACCGCTCGACGAGACCAAGATCGAGGCAGCGATCGAGCAGTTCGCCCACGACGTCCTAAATCGGCGATCGGCCGCACGTCCGAGCGAACCTCCCAGTCCGGAGAAGGGGAGTGAAGGTCGGATCATCACCGTCACTTCTGCAAAAGGGGGGAGCGGCAAGACGGTCCTGGCGACGAACCTGGCGCTGGTCCTGAACCGGTTTCCCGACAGGAAAGTGTGTCTCGTCGACGCCGATCTCCAATTCGGTGACGTTTGCCTGGTGCTTCAACTCGAACCTCGCTTCACCATGGTCAATGCAGCGCACGAGCTCCACCAACTCGACGCCGAGCTACTCGACTCGCTGCTAACCGAGCATCCGACCGGGCTGAAGGTGTTGGCCGCTCCTCTCGAACCGGCCTTCGCCGACGACATCACCACGGCCGGTCTGATGCAGATGCTCGACGTCCTCAAGGAGAACTACGACTACATCATCGTCGACACCGCGGCGATGCTCGACGAGCTGATTCTGTCCTTGATCGAGAAGTCGGACGACATCCTGATGGTGGTCGACATGGACCTCCCATCGGTCAAGAACGCCAAGCTGGCGCTGGAGACGATGCGTCTTCTCAAATTCTCGACCTCCGACGTGAGACTGGTGCTGAACAGATCGAACTCGAAGGCGAAGCTCGACAACAAAGAGATCGAAGGTGCGTTGAAGATGCCGATCTCCGCACAGGTGCCTTCGGACGCCATCGTCGCGGCCTCGGTCAACGAAGGACGACCGGTCGTCGAGAGTGATCCGAAGTCCAAAGTCGCTAAAGGTTATGAATCGGTGGCCGAACTGATCGCAGGAAAAGTTCCGGAGGCCACGGGCAAGTCCGGCATATTCGGTCGGAAGTAAGGGGGCCACACCATGCCATCACTATCAGAGAGAGTCGCAGCGGCTCGACAGACAGACGTCGCCGACACTTCGTTGAACCGCACCGACGCCATGAGCGAGTTGCGGGGGCGTCTTCACTTCAAAGTCGTCGAGGAACTCGGCCCTACGCTCTATGACCGCGGCATGTCAGACGCGGAGCTGCGTCTTCGTGTCCTCGAGATGCTGGAGTGGGCAGTCGACCAGGAGCAGGGTCTTCCTCTCACCTCGGCCGACCGTCGCGCCCTCCTCAACGAGATTGCGTCCGATGTCCTTGGTTATGGCCCGATCGATCCGTTGCTCAACGACCCGGATATCACCGAGGTCATGGCCAACGGGCCCTACGACATCTACTACGAGAAGTCCGGCCGCATCCTGAAGTCGGACGTCAAGTTCGTCGACGAGGTCCATCTGCGTCGCATCATCGACAAGATCGTGGGACAGATCGGCCGTCGTGTCGACGAGGCAACCCCGATGGTCGATGCCCGTCTCCCCGACGGGTCCCGTGTCAACGCGATCATCCATCCTCTCGCCATCGGCGGGCCTTATCTCACGATTCGTAAGTTCGCGGTCGACCCCTATCAGGAAGCCGACCTGATCACCTTCGGGACTCTGACCCAACGTGTCGCCGACTTTCTGCGGGCGTGTGTCAGGGGTCGTCTCAACGTCTTGATCTCCGGCGGGACGGGTTCCGGGAAGACCACCACCCTCAACGTCGTGTCCGCGTACATCCCCAATGACGAGCGCATCATCACCGTGGAGGATGCCGCCGAGCTCCAGCTCCACCAGGAGCACGTCCTGACGCTCGAGTCCCGCCCGGCAAACATCGAGGGCCAGGGTGCGGTCGCCATTCGAGACCTGGTGAGGAACACACTTCGTATGCGTCCCGACCGTATCGTCGTCGGTGAGGTTCGTGACGCCGCGGCCCTCGACATGTTGCAGGCGATGAACACGGGTCACGACGGTTCGCTCACCACCGTCCACTCCAACTCGCCACGTGACACCCTGTCTCGTATCGAGACGATGGTGCTCGTGGCCGGATTCGACCTCCCGGTGCGCGCGATTCGTGAGCAGATCGCCTCTGCCGTAGATCTCATCGTCCATGTGGCTCGTCTCAAGGACGGGACACGTCGTGTCACCCACGTCACCGAGGTCGAGGGAATGGAGGGCGAGATCATCACGCTTCAGGACTTGTTCCTGTTCGACTACGGGATGGGTGTCGACGACGACGGCCGCTACAAGGGTCGTCTCAAGGCGACCGGGATCAGACCCACTTTCTCAGAAGACCTCGAAAACCAGGGCATCCGGCTTCCCGCCGACCTCTTCGACCCCGAACCGTTCGCCCGCCGATGAAGCGAGTCCTGGCGCTGGTCGCCGCGATCCTCCTGTTGGCCGCGCCAGCTTTGGCTCAGTCCACCGAGCCCGAGCTCGAGATAGTCGATATCAACGGGTCGCGATATCCAGAGCAGGGTCAGACCCAGATGGTCGTCGAGGTTCGAAACGTTCAGGGCGAGCTCGACCCTGCAGCGCTCACCGTCACTGCTGACGGTCAGGAGGTCACAAATCTGACAGTCGAGCCGATCGGCAACTCCACAGTCCCGGTGGGTGTGGTGCTGGTGATCGACGCGTCGGGCTCGATGGCTGGTGAACCCATCGAATCGGCCCAGGCCGCGGCGAAGAGTTTCATCGCACAGGCTCGTCCCGAGGACCGGGTGGCACTCGTCACCTTTGCGAACAACGTCCAGGTGTTGTCGGGGTTCACCAACAACAAGGACGCCTTGAACGCGGCTGTCGACGCCATCGTCGCCGATGGAGAGACCGCCTTCAACGACGGTGTGATCCAGGGAGTGGCGATGTTCGACGAGCCAAGCTCGGACAACCTGCTTCCAAACATGATCGTGCTCAGCGATGGCGCAGACACCGCGTCCAACGCATCTTTCGACGATGCCCTGGCCTCGGTGTCAAACTCGGACGTGCGGACATTCGGTGTTGCGCTGGAAGGGTCGGACTTCAACCCCGAACCGGTGGCGGAGATCGCAGCCGCCGGCAACGGACTGTTCCTGTCGACACCCGATCCCGCGCAGCTCTCCACGCTGTACACCCAGATCGGCCAGGAGATATCGAACACTCTCGTGGCACGGTTCCAGTCACCTGTCTCCACGCCGGGTGATGTCGTCTTCGACGTCAATTACGGCGAGCTCTCCGCCAGTCAGACCTTCGCGGTGTCGGGTTTCGCCCCCACGACGACACTGGCGCCCGATGAGTCGACCACGACGACGACGCTGGCGCCTTTGACGACGATCGTGGTGGAGAACAACGCCCCTCTCGACGTGGGCACCCTCATCCTGATCGGCGCAGCCGGAATCGGGCTCACAATCTTCCTCTTCATCATCATTCTCTTCGGTCGTGAGGACGAAGACGACCCGGGTCGTTTCGCCAAGAGGCTCCAGGCCTATGGACGCCGGGGTGGTGGTCAAGAGGAGGAGAAGAAAGGTCTCGTCGCTCGTCTTCCTTTCTTGAGCAAGTTCAGCGAGGCGGCCGAGGAGGAGGTCAGGAAGCGTGGTCTTCTCTCCGGGGTCAACTCCACCCTGGAACAGGCCAACATCCCCATGTCACCGGGCGAGGCAGTCCTCGCCATGTTCGGTCTTGCTCTGGTCGGTGGGATCATGGCATTCATCTTCAACGGTCTGGTTTGGGGATTGATCACCTTTGGCGTCCTGCTGCTCCTGATCGTGTTCTTCCTCAGGTATGCCGGGAACCGGGAGAAAAAAAGGTTCGAGAAGCAACTTCCCGACACTCTTACCCTGATGTCGACCTCACTCCGGGCTGGGTATTCACTACTCCAGGCCACCGAGGCTGTTTCTTCGGAAGCGCCAGACCCTACGGCTCGTGAATTCGGCAGGGCTATCGCCGAAGCGCGGTTGGGTCGCACGGTCAGCGACGCATTGAATGGCATCGTGGAACGCACACAGTCCAAGGACTTCGAGTGGGCGGTGATGGCCATCGAGATCCAACGTGAGGTGGGTGGAAACCTCGCCGAGGTCCTTACCACCGTTGCGGACACGATGCGGGCCCGAAACCGTCTCCAGGGAGAGATCAAGGCCCTCACCGCTGAGGGTCGGATCTCGGCGATCGTGCTCGGGGCGTTGCCTTTTGCAATGGCAGCTTTCCTCTGGTTCACGAATCGTGAGTATCTGCAGCCCCTCCTGGATGCCACATTTGGTCGTATCGCAATCGGCGCCGGATTGCTTCTGATGGCAGGTGGCATTTTCTGGCTCAAGAAGATCGTGGATATCGAGATATAGAGATGTTTGAAGCAATAGATCCGTTGGTTCTGGCAGTCGTCGCAGTCTTCGCCCTCGTGCTCTTCGTCGTCATCTGGGCGGGGATGGGTGTGTCGAGAGCCCGAGAGGACATGGCGGAGCGTCTCGAGGTCTACGGTCGTCCGACCACCGGTGGGCTTCGTGAGGACGAACTGACCAAGCCGTTAGCGCAGAGAACCGTCGGGCCAGTCGTGATCCGAATGGGGAACTTCCTGAAACGGTTCACCCCCACCGGCTATCTGGAGAAGAAGCAGCACAAGCTGATGCTGGCGGGCTACCCGGGGAATCTGGATGCCCCCGCCTTCGTCGTCGTGAAATTGCTGACGTCGATCGTGGGTCTCGTCGCCGGCTGGTTCTTGATCGATTTCGGGTCCTCGACGATGCAGCGGTTGATCTTGTTCGTGTTGCCAATCGCTCTCGGCTTCTTTGGTCCTGACGCCTGGTTGCAGCGCAAGGTCGACGACAGACGGCAGGCGATGCTTCGCGCTCTCCCCGACATCCTCGATCTTCTCGTTATCTCTGTGGAGGCCGGTCTCGGCTTCGATTCGGCCCTCGCCAGGGTGGTGGCGACGGTCCCCGGACCGTTGTCTGAGGAGTTCTTCAGGATGCTTCAGGAGACCCGAGTAGGTGTGAGCAGACGTGACGCCATGCGTCATCTCATGGACCGCACTGACCTCGACGAGCTCCGTTCCTTCCTGTTGGCGATGATCCAGGCGGAAGCGTTTGGCGTGACGATCGCCCGAGTACTCCGAGTGCAGGCCGACGAAATGCGGGTGAAGCGTCGTCAGCGGGCCCAAGAGAAGGCTTTCGCCGCTCCCGTGAAGCTCGTGTTCCCGCTGGTGTTCTGCATCTTCCCGGCGCTCTTCATCGTCCTTCTCGGGCCTGCCGCTATCCAAATAGCCGACGCCTTCGCCTCGACATGACCACGGTGGCGGGAGCCACCAGCCGGAGCAAGGTCTCGTTAGCTCACCTGGCGCTGGCCCTTCCGTGGATCGCACTGGTGATCGACGCCTGGAAGCCCATCGGGGACAACTCCTTCTTATGGCATATTCGAGCCGGCACGCTGCAACGGGAACTCGGGTCGGTCCTCCAGTCCGATCCATTTTCGTTCACCATGAGCGGGGAGTCATGGTTGACCCAGGCGTGGCTCGTTGAGTTGTTCTATGGGGCGGCCGAGGGGTTCACCGGGGGACTTGGCTTCGTTCCGTGGATGATCTTGCTGGTGGGTGGGCTCGTGTTCCTTGGCGCCGGTTTGTTGGCCTATCGGTACTCCAAGAGTGTTACGGCTGCCGCCTTCGTGGGCATCCTGAACGTGCTGGTTTTGATCAGCTTCATCGTTCCCCGTCCGGTCCTCTTCTCGTATTTGTTGATGGTCGTGGTCGCCCTGGCATGGAGTCGCCCGTCGACTAGGTGGACGC